>CAZSSA010000106.1:0-7350 GCA_964609375.1 uncultured Verrucomicrobiota bacterium
GGGCGACGTCATCGAGCGGTGTTTCGTCGAGGTGGCCGCGCAGGACGGCCCATAGCGCCACGACTTCGTGGTGAGGGGGAAGGGGTTCGTGCTGGCCTTGCTTAAACATCTCGGCGATCCGGGCGCCGCGGTTGAGTTGGGACTGGGTGGCCTTGTCCATGTCGGAGGTCAGGCGGGCGAAGGCGGCGAGTTCGCGATACTGGGCGAATTCGATGCGCAGTTTGAGGGCGACCTTTTTCATGGCCCTGCTCTGGGCTTTTCCGCCGACGCGCGAGACGCTCAGGCCGACATTGATGGCGGGGCGGAAGCCCTGGTAGAAGAGGTCGTTTTCGAGGTAGATCTGGCCATCGGTGATGGAGATGAGGTTGGTGGGAATGTAGGCGGAATAATCACCCTGTTGGGTTTCGACGATGGGCAGGGCGGTCAGGGACCCGCCGCCACGGGCGGTATTCAGTTTGGCGGCCCGTTCCAGCAGGCGGCTGTGTAGATAGAAGATGTCGCCCGGAAAGGCCTCGCGGCCGGCGGGGCGGCGAAGGACGAGGGAGATTTCGCGGTACGAGACGGCGTGCTTATAGAGGTCATCGTACACAATCAGGGCGTGTTCGCCCCGGTCGCGGAAATATTCAGCCATGGCGCAACCGGCGAAGGGGGCGATGTATTGAAGCGGGGCGGAGTCGCCGGCGCCGGCGACGACAATGATGCAGTTACCGAGGAGACCCTTGGATTCGAGCAGGCTGACGACATTGGCAACGGTGGACATTTTCTGGCCAATGGCGACATAGATGCAGCGGACATCGCCGGCTTTCTGGTTCAGCATGGCGTCGACGGCGAGGGTGGTCTTGCCGGTCTGGCGGTCACCGATGATCAACTCGCGCTGGCCGCGTCCGATGGCGGTCATGGCATCGATGCTTTTCAGTCCGGTATAAAGAGGGTGCTGAACTGGCTCGCGCTCGATAATGCCCGGGGCGTCGGTTTCGACGAGGCGGTTGGTGGCGGCGTGAATGGGGCCCCGACCGTCCAGGGGTTGGCCGATGGCGTTGACGACGCGTCCGAGGAGGGATTCGCCGACGGGGACTTGGAGGACTTTGCCGGTGCGGCGAACGAGATCGCCTTGGCGGATGGTGGAGTAATCGCCGAGGATAATGGCGCCAACGTGGTTGCGCTCCAGATTCATGGCCATTCCATAGATGCCATTGGGGAAGAGGAGCATTTCCTCCGCCATGACGCCGGGCAGTCCATCAATGCGGGCGATACCGTCGCCGGCCTCGAGGACGTGTCCGATTTCGTCCTGATCCAGGCGCAGGCTGAACTTGCGGAGGTTCTCCTCAAGGACGGTCGCGATGGTCTGTGCATCAATCGTAAGCTGAGACATGGCCACATAGTAGTCCGGTACGGGGATGAATTCCAGAGGATTTCGGGGAAGGGGCGGGCGAGGGGAAGGGGGAATCATGAAGGATGAATGATGAAGGAGGTCCTGAACCCTTTGTCGAAATATCGTTAAAAAAGGATTGATACATAATTAGTTATTAGCATAATCCGCGCCTTAATGTAGTGCCGAGGAGGTTTCTGGCGCGTAATTCCGGATTGGAGCGGGTATGCAATGAGCAGGTTTCGATTGAATGGAAATGCGGGTGGCGTGGCGTGGTGGGTCCTGGCGGGGTTGCTGGCACTGCCGGGAAGAGAGGTGTGTGCGCAGGGAGCGGAGTATGTGGACTCTTATAATACCCTGGTCAGCAATTTAAACTGCCGCTTACGGGTACTGGACCTTGCCCAGTTTTCATTCAAGAATGGGGTCATGGGTGATGTCGTAACGCCCGTCGATATGGACAACCTGAGGAAGAGTGTGAGGAATCTGATGGGGGGATTATATGCCCTGTCGCCGGAGCAATGCAGTCTTTCGGTGAGTAATCCCATCGCGGCATTCCCGTTCGGGTTGCGCTACCAGAGCGGTGTGATGGTCAAGCCGTCACTGATGGAGGGGATAGGTGATGGGGAGGGACGGTTCACCAAGATTCCTGCGCGATACGTCACAGGGAATACGAATGTCTATGCCGAGGTTTTTACGGATGCCCCCCTATTGTGGGTGCATTTTGAGGAGTTAAATCAGGCGATAAAGAAACTGCGATATGTGACTGTGAGCAGAAGTGCGGTGTCCGGGGTGGTTTCGCTGGATCAACATAATGCCCTGAGCGGATGGGCATCGCACACCGATTGGATCGAGATGATCTCACGGTGCAGCACTTCCTATGCATTGTCGGCGCCTAGAACTGAAGCGCCAAACTATCCGATGGCCTATTCGACATTGCAATTTCGGGATGCTTCACTTGAGCGGCGGATCGCGGTGTTCAAGGCCGGAGGATTAAATACCAGTATCCCGCACCGTGTACACTTTTTTATCCTTGGCATCAAACAACCCGTTCCCGAGGGTGGCCTCACGGAGTTCGCTTCCAATGGTGATCCTATCAGTGAAGGGAGGTGGACGAAATGGTGCTCAACCGGACCGACGCATGCCTCGAATGTGTTTTCAACCGTGTTTGGAACCTTTAGTCAACCCGCGTGGGGCTCCATTCCAACGGTGGGGTACAAGTCATGGAAAGGCTACACGTCGGATATACGCGGCATGCTGGAGTGGGACTTTCAGGACCGCGAAATTCCGCGTCCGAAATTTGATGATAAGGAGAATGATGGTCTGCTGGATCGCGGCTGCGCCTGTAAGACGTGTTTGATAGAGACGGAGCCGCTCTGGCGCGACATGAAGCTGGGCGCCGAAATTCTGATACCCCTTGGATATTCGGACGGGACTTTGTCGGGAGGAGTGCGGGTAAAGGCTTACCTGACCGAGTATGAAACCAATTGCCGGACCCAGCAGATGTACAGCTTGGAAAGCAAAATGGCGTGGCGAGTGAACAATACCGGCGAGGGATGGGATTTCATGTGCATCAAGAGGCCGTCAGGGGCGGAGGTGCTGTTTTCGCTTAAGGGGACCGATCAGGGGGATCCAGTAGATCTTAAGCGGAACTATAAGGTTGAGGAAAAGAACGGCAAGGCGCGGATGACATTTCCCGGCCAAAAACCGGAGGTTTACCATGAGTTTTATGTCTACCCGGCACAAAATGGAAAACTTTACCGCGTTGGCAATGTGGTGGGGACCAACGAGGTGTATACGGAGAGTACGATTAACCGGGGAGAATGGCCGGGTTTAACATCGGGGTTTAGCGGACCGTTTGAGAATAATCCCCTGATCTCCTTTTCCGACAGCAGGCTGAATGCCTTGCTGACCACGAACACGAGTGGCTTGGTAAGGGAGGTGGAATACCGTTACAAGCCGTCTGGTCCAACCAATCGCGCCGTTTATTATCATGGAAGCAAAGGCTTCAGGGTGATGGATCAACAGGGGGCCGTTATCAGTGATATTCGGTTGGTGGTGGATCCCGTTGGCGGCGGGCAGGAAATATGGACCGGAATTGCCACCAATAACGGGTTAAGGGTGGCTCGAAAGGAAAAGCGGCGGCAATGGGTGGATACGGAGCGCAACCTGACCATGGTTGAGCAGACGGATGTGATCCATGATGAGCAGAGCGATGCTGCCAGTAATGTCACACTACGGGCCATCCGCTCATTCGCATGGGGTGATGAACTTGTCGAGGAGACGGTTGGCGCCGGAACGCCAGAGGCCCAGTGTGTGCGCTATGAGTACTATGAGGATAGTGCTGATACCAATAATTACAGCCATTTGAAGGGCGTGGTTGAGGCGGGGGGCGGGTGGACGGGTTTTGTTTATGACTCACGCGGGCGGGAATGCCTTGTCAGGCGCGGACTCAAGAGTGCGCCTGTCGGCGACATACAGGCCTGCCATGAAACCGAGTATGGCTATGCCGGCGATGAGGCGTTGGCGGCGCTACACTTTCCGGCGGCGGATCAAGTTGCCTCGGATGACAGACCCCGAATGACCGTGGAGCGGGAACAGGGGCGCGAATTTTCAAGAACGTACACCAGTTATCAGGGTGACAGGGAGGTTACGGTTCGATGTGTGACAACGGGTGCGCTTTATGATGATCCCTCGAACATGACGTCGTTCAGGACCTTTGTGACGGATGGTTTGTTTAAAGGGCGTCCGGCGCGCGGGGTGAATGAGGATGGTTCATTGAGAGTCTATGACTATGCCTATGACTCAGGCAGGAAGGAGCTTGAGACGACTGAAGATACAGGAACAGGTGTCGGCGACGTGGTGACGAATGGGACGAGGCGGGTGACGGTTGTGGATGCCGTTGGGCGGACGATCCGTGAGTCGGCCTTCGATATCGCCACAGGGATTGAGGTGTACGGGAGATGGTTTGCGCTGGATGGAGTCGGGCGGGCGACGGTGACGTCCAATACCGTTGATGGGAGCGTGTCGCAGTCCGAGTACGGATGTTGCGGGCCTGTGCGCGTGAGAGATGAGGGAGGGGTGGAGCATTCTTACACGCATGATGAGTTGAAGCGTGTCTACGCGGTGGAGCGACTGGGCGTTACGACATTCAATACCTATGATGTGTTTGGGAATGTGGCGGCGACGCGGCAATGTGTGACGGGAATGGCTGATATTGTTGAATCCTCCACATATGACTCGGCAGGGCGACTGGTGAGGCAGGTGGATGCGCGCGGTGCTGTGGTAACGACGGCTTACGGGACCAATGAGGTGGGAGAGTCGGTGGTGACCACCACACAGCCGGACGGCTCGGTTGTGGTGCAGACGAGTTTTCTGGATGGGCGGACGAAAAACGTGACGGGCACGGCGGTACGGGCGGTGAGTTATGACTATGGGGCGGATGAGAGAGGGCGTTACACGATTGAATATCGCGGGCCGGATACCAACGCCGCGCTGTGGGTCAAGACGTGGCAGGATATGCTGGGGCGTACGCGGTGGGTGGAATATGCCGATGGATACACGCAGGAGACGCTTTATGACGGGGCGGGGCGGGTGACGGGAACACGGGATGGGTTTGTGACGCCGTTGACCGGCTACAATGGCAAGGGGGAGGCGTATCGGTCGGCGGTGGATATGGATGGGGATGAAGTGATTACGGTGGCGGGCAGGGACCGGGTGTCGGAGATTGAAAACGGGATTGGCATCATGGAGGGGAAGCATGCCCGCTGGTCGCGCCGTTATGTCTATGCGGAGGATGGTAGTGCTGAGCGCACGCTGGATGGGGAGTCCTGGCAGAGTCTGGATGGAAAGATGACGTGGGCGATATCGCATGGGAGGACCAACAAGACGCAGGTTGTGTGCGATGTTGCCCGCGCAACGCGGGAGGAGGTGACGACGTATCCAGATGGAACGCGAATGGAGAACAGCTCCACGAACGGGTTGCTCAAGCGGGTACAACGGTGGTCGGCGCCAGGCGAATTGGTTTCCCGTGTGACGTACGAGCATGATGCGTTGGGGAGGGTTGAGGCCAGTGAGACGACCGGGCCGAATGGCGCGACGATCCGGATGGAGTATCAGTTTGATGCCGGGGGAAATGTAACCAACACGACGACCAGGGCTGGCGGGGTGGTGCGAAGTGCGAGTTTTCTATATGACGGGATGGGGCGTCGCGTGCAGGCGACGTTGGCTGATGGGGGTGTGGTTCGGTATGACTACGAGCCGACGGGCGAATTGGCGGCACAGGCGGGGGCACAGACCTATCCGGTTCAATACGAATACGATTCATTAGGGCGGATGGCGGCGTTATCCACCTTTCGGGAGGGTGAGGGAGGGACACCGGATGTGACGAGGTGGTTGTATGACGACCGGCGCGGCTGGGTGAGTGCCAAGGTGTATGCCGACGGGACGACCAACCGGTATGAGTACCGGCAGGATGGACGGTTGGCGAGGAGGGTATCCGCGCGGGGGATTGAGACGCGGTATGGGTATGATGCCGGGGGTGTGGTGACGAATACCGGGTACTCGGATGGAACGCCGGGGGTCAGTGTCGGGTTGGATCGATTGGGGCGAGCGGTGGAGGTTGGCGATGTGCTGGGGGTGCGGTCATTGAGGTATGACGCGACAGGGGCGCTGGTGGAAGAAATGTTACCGGGCGAGGTTGGCAAGCTGGAGTATGCGCAGGATGCGATTGGGCGGCGGACCAACATGGTGGCCGGAAGTTATGGGGTTGGCTACAGGTATGATGCGGCGGGGCGGCTGGCAGGGGTGTCGTCGTCGGGAATGCGGGCAACCTATGAGTATGCGAATGATGGCGTATCCGTGGCGACGGTGCGGTTAACGGGAAATGACGAGGAGGTGTTGAGGGGGGTGCGGGAGTATGACGAGGTGGGAGCATTAAAAAGGATTAGCTGGGTGGCGGGGACGAACGAGGTGACGGGGAGGGAATATGAGGTCAACGCGGTGGGGCAGCGAGTGCGGTGCGCGATGGGTGATGGGACGTACTGGATGTATGAGTATGACGAGGCGGGACAATTAAAAACGGCCAGGAAATGCACGGCTGATGGGCAGCAGGTTCCCGGGTGCAACCATGCGTATACGTATGACGGCATAGGGAATCGCCAGTCGGCGACGTTGAATGATGTGGAAATGCAGTATGAAGCGAACGGGCTCAACCAGTATGTGAGTTACGAGAAGGCGGCAGAAGCGCCGAAGTGGCAGGGTACGCTATTTATCATTGGTGGAGGGGGCAGCTGGAAGGGATTTGGACTTAATGGTCGGCGGTGTTTGTACGATGCGGATGGTAATCTGGCCAATGATGGTGAGTGGGCATATGCGTGGGATGCGGAAAACCGATTGATGATGGCCAGTAATGCCACTACAGTGGTGCGCAACAAGTACGATTACATGAGTCGGCGGATTATGAAACAGGTATACACCAAGGCGGTGGATGTCTGGCAACTGACGTCGGATTCCCGCTTTACTTATGATGGATGGAGCATGTTATCTGAAATCTGTCATCTGCCATCTGAGATGCGAACCAACGTGAGTTGGTTCGTGTGGGGATTGGATTTGAGCGGGACGCTCGGTGGGGCGGGTGGAATTGGGGGATTGCTTTATGCCAACGCTGATCCCCTCCCTGGAGGGGCAGGGGGTGGGTTCTTCTATGCGCATGATGGGAATGGCAACGTGACGGCGCTGGTGGATACGAATGGCAGTGTGGTGGTTGCGTATGAATACGATCCCTATGGTAAATTGCTTTCCACTATTAACCATACCCCATTAACCATTCTCGAAAATCCCTACACCTTCTCCACAAAGTATCGTGATGATGAAACCGGCCTGTCATATTATGGATACCGGTTCTATTCGGCAGCATTGGGAAGGTGGTTAAACCGCGACCCGATGGAGGAAGGTGGCGGGGTGAATTTGTATGGGTTTGTGGG
>CAZSSA010000107.1:0-1940 GCA_964609375.1 uncultured Verrucomicrobiota bacterium
TTCCATCGGCTTCAACGTGTACCCCATCGGCAAGAAACCGCTGAGTCACCTGTAGTCGCCTTATTTTTGCAGCACGCGATAGAAGCGTTGGGAGGCGATGCTGGAAGTGTCCTGCCAGTAATTCGTATAGGGGGCAGGCAGCGGCAGGGTGTTGGTGGCAATGTCAATCCAGTTGGTAGTCCTGAGATCGGCATTGTACTGAAGGATCTGGATGCCAGCCCCTCCGTCGCCAACCGATCCTGCCACAACCGTTGCATTGGTTTGCCGGGTTAACTGACGGATCACGATAGGCTGATTCCACCCATTGGTTCCTGTGCCGGGTTCGTCGGTGGTGAGTTCAAAGGCCAGGTCGCAAGGCTGCAAGGCAAAAGGATGCCCTGGCGGATAGAGGCCTGGTTGCCAAAGCGGGTTGGTGGCATCGGAGACAACCGACGCGTCGTTCCATCGGTTGGTGAGAGGCGTGGTTTTCCAGCCCCATCCCTTTAGAAGCGTTCCCTGCGCGGGCTCGAATGTCGGCGGGAATACCGCTTGAACGCCAAGCCAATACACGACACCATTGGTCTCGAACCACGGCGAGGCAATGCCAAGCAAATCCACATAGTATTGGAACTCGTGTTCGTAATTGGTGGTCCCTGCCGGCCACTCTTGAAGGACGGTGCCGTAGTACACCTCGTGGCAATTGGTCAAGGGGACAAACACATCGGCGATCAGGGACCCCGGTTTGCTGAACAGCGGGGATATATTGGTCGGGATATCGGTGAACCAGCCGATGGAAAATCCGAGCGGTTTGACAAGGGTGTTCGACGGGGCTTTGACCGGACCGGGCATGTTGGTCAGGTAGCCAAGGTAGGAGCCCCACCAATGGATATCCGTAACCCGTCGGCCATCACATAGCCAGTCATCGGCACGATACTGGTATTGGGTGGATGGTTCGCCTCCTGCGATCCGGAATGAGGACATGTTGACTCCGGTAACCATGTCCGGTGGCTGGGCCCATTTTTTGCCGCGTCTGTTCTCGACATCCGTGATGAGTTCAAAGGCCATGTTGACGGATTGGCCGACATAGGAATTGGTATAGGCTTCCCATCCGGGTGGCGGGTAGGTCATTTTGTTGGTCACGGCTGGTGTTGGGATCCGGACAGCGGCATCATTCCAGTTTGAACGCGGATCCGTGGTTTTCCAGCCCCAGACATTGGTGACTGGCGGTTCGGGGTAAAGGGCTTGGACGCTCAACCAGTACACGGACCCTTCTTTTTCAATCCACTCGTTGGCGGCAGGGAATTTCAGGGTGTACTGGTATTCATGTTCGAAATAACCGTTGGTTACAAATGTCAATTCGGAATCACACCAGAGTTCCTCCTTGATGAATCCATCCGGTTGGGGCTGCACGGAATAGGAGACTGGATAGATGGCGCTGTCGATCACGGCACCGGGCCTGGAGAACAGGTTGCTGGACGAGACGGGAATGTCGGTGTACCACGACACCAGAAAGGCGACGGGATGGATAGGCGGCAAACCATCAGGGGAAGAGACGTCCGTCATCCAGTCCTTGTAGGAGCCCCACCAGCGGAGGCCGGAAATGGGACGGCCATCGCACAGCCAGTCGTCTGCCACCTTGACGACAGAGAGCGGCAAGTCGTTGTTGCTGATGCCCCAGGATTCGATATCCACACCATTGGCGCAATCTGGCGGCTGGGTCCACTTGAAGTTGTAATTGGTGTTGATGACGGGTTCCTCTTGATAGGAATCAAGATTGTGGAAGACGGCAACATCGCCTGAGGAGAGGCTGCTTTCAGGGTAGGGGGTGCCGTCATCCAAGCCAATATCATTGATCCAGTTACTGATCTTGAGAGAACAAGACCGGTTGGCAAGAATGTCGGTGCCGTTATCCCGAGAGTCCAGAATGGCTATGCCGCGGGGGTCGTTGGGGTCCAGCCCCT
>CAZSSA010000107.1:2040-7069 GCA_964609375.1 uncultured Verrucomicrobiota bacterium
AACGTTAACCACTCTTCCCGAGATGGCCAGATGCCCCATGAAGCCGCCTCCATTGTTGGCGGTATTGTCATAGAATTCAAAGGCACGGGATACGACGTTGGAGGTGGCAACAGAACGGAACCACTGCCCGGCGACGGCGTGAGGATCGTTGGTGGGGCCGGTATGGCTTGGGTTCGGACGGACGGGGAGTTTGGTGACAGACAGCGAAGGGGCGGAAAAAGTGCCAGGCAAAAAGCCGAACAACAGTAAAACGGCAAGAGGAAGAGTGTTATTTCTCATGGCGCCCTCCAAAGGAAAAACCGTGTTCTCTCTGACATCAGCGGCTTTGCGGTGTACATGGTACTCCCGCCTTTAAGAGGGTGTCAACAGAGCATTAATCATCCCAGTTTTACGGGAAATAGGACAAAATAAGTTACTGACTCAGAAAAGAACCCACTCCTGCCCCTTCAAGATCTATCGATGTCCACTTTCCTCGCAATCGATAATAATCATTTTGTCAAAAATGAGAATTTAAGGCCTTTGGGAGTTGTTATTTCGTGCTCTTCGGTCTGCTTACCAAAGAGTATGCTTACCGGTATGAAAAATGCTATAGAGATATCGGGATTGTCGACAATGGATGATCACTATTCAATAAGTCGAGAGGACGTCATGAAACAAAGTGACAAAGCAGGGTTTAGTCTGGTCGAAGCCCTTATCAGCGTTGTTCTTCTCGCGATTGTCATCGCAGGCTCGTATTCCCTTATCATCCAATCCTCATCCGCGATCCGATCCGCCCGGAATCACTATATTGCGGTAAACATCGGGAAAGCCCGCGTAGAACGTGCCAGGAATTTCAGTTATAACGAATTATACATGATGGCCGAATCGGACATTGTGGTGGACGACAGCGGAAATCCTGCTTCCCTGGGAAGTTACCGGCGAAGCACGACGGTGAATACGAATTATCAACCCAACCTGACCATGCTCTCCGTTAAAACCGAGATCCGGGACCGGAAGACAAACACCTTCAAGGGCGACGATGAAACCGTATCGGGGCTATTCACGGAATATTTGACACAATGATGACGACAAACCATACACGCCGTGGCTATACATTGAGTGAAATGGTCATCTCCATGGCCATCGTTCTGCTGGTCGTTTCGGCGGCCACAAGCGGTTGGCTTTTCGTTAATCGCGGCGAACGCCTTAACGCCGTTCAGTCCGAACTCGACCTTGATGTCCGAAAGACCATGGAACTACTCAAGCGGGACCTGCGGCTCTCCTCCATGGATAAGATTTTCTTCTATCCGACCGGTCCGGGTCCTTACAGTGCCATCGGCTTTCCCCTGGCAAAAGACAATGACGGCGATGGAATCATCGAGTTGGGACCGGGTGGCTCCAACATCCTTTGGGATTCCACCGTCATCTATCATGTTCAGACAACCACCCCTTTCCGCCTTCTGAGAACTGTGTTTGAACCGCGCGATAACACCCTTTCCGACGCCCAGCGGGTTGAACAAATCGCCAGCGTCATCGCCAATGGCAACGGCAAGAGTACCTATAATGCCAACAATTCCACCACCGCCACCCTTTTCGAAAATCTATTCGAGTGGTCGGTTGAAGGAAAGGACGCCTCCTTTGACGGCTACGCCCCGTCGCTCCAACGGAAGACAGCCACCTTTGGTTCCATCCTTCTTGGACCCGGCTCCCACAATGTCAAGTTCACGGTAACCGGCAAAAATCCAGCCAGCACCGGGTACAAAATCGGCGTTGATACGCTGACCATCTCCCCCTGCGGCGTCGAGCGTGAAGCCGAATCGCAACTTCCAGTCCTCTCCCAATCCGGAGCCACGGCCGCCTGGGAATACATGTCCCAAGGGTCCTGGGGCGCCAATTATCAACTGGCGTTCCCGGCCAACAGCAGTGGCCCGTCATTCACCCTCTCCATGGAAAATGACCGATGGGAGGAAACGAATTTCAGAGGCATGGGCTCCTCATGCGAAAGAACCGAAGTATACTGGAACGAGTCCTCCAGTCCGAAAAATTTCATTCTGAAACTGGAAGGATACGGCTACGCATGGACAGCCGCCAAACAGACTCAAGACGAATACTACGATAACGTCAACGACAACTCCCTGACCAACAGGACATACCGAACCCTCCTGCGCGGACGCGACATGATGAATGGTGCCTTCTTGGAATTTGACGGCCAAAATCCATATATCCTGTTTTACTCATCCTCCGGCGGGAAACTCAAGATCAAGAATGCCTATATTGGTGTTGCCGCAGGAACAACCAATTACACCCCTAATGCCGCCGGCACGATGACAAGGTTGAAATTCGGATCTGATTTCGACTGCGAACTACGTACCAACGATTACGCCTTTGCAACAGCCGCTTCGCCTTTTTTCATTGATAAAACCAAAAGTTACATCGTGTCCTATCAGATTGGATCTGATGACGGGAACGCCAGGGCTTATACCGAAACGCACGCCGGAGCACCCGGTTCTTATTACATTGATAATCCTGACGCTGCCGATGTCGGCACGCCTGACTGGTCTTCCAAGGCCGTCCAGATTGATTCACGCGTGGTCGGCATCGAAGGGGTCTTTACCACCTACCCCACCAATGGCATCTTTGACTCCCAAATATTCGATACCAAACAAGCTGCCCCCTCTTATGTGGCCATGACGTGGAACTCCGAAATGCCCTGGTCCACGGCCATCGGCATGAAAGTCCGAACGGGCAATCAGGCCAATCTGTCCGATGCCCCTGCCTGGAGCAATGTCGTCAGCATGTCCACCGGCGGCAGTATCAGTCCGGCCTCGAAGCGCTACGTCCAATTCCGCGCCATCTTGACACCCTCATCCGGCGGTTGGAACACCCCGGTATTGAAAGACGTCACCATTCGCTGGACCGGGGTCACCAAAGTCGTTGATGTGACCGGGGAAATGACCGCAGGCCCCAACTATGGCATTTCCTCGCTGACCATCGATGATCGGCGCCTGTTGAAAGGCATCAAAATCAATCTTACCATTTTCAAGGATATTGCCGGATGGACACCAATGCAAATGCGGATGACATCGTCCATGTCGGCGGAAGTTGAACCAAGAAATACAGGCAAATAGGAGGCATGAAATGAAAACACTACTCCACAACACTCGCGGATCCAAAACTGGATCGGCGCTCGTCACGGTAATGGGCGTCGTTATGCTCATCGCCGTGGTCGGAGCCGGAATGGTCTCCCTGGGACGTCAACAGATTCACTCGGCACGCCGCATGCGGGATTACGCCAAGGCGCAAATCATCGCTGAATCCGGCGCGAATGCCGCCTACAGCCTGTTGAAGACCAATTTCGCCGCTCGAACCAACCCCGACAACTTCCCGCTGACTGCATTCGGGGACGGCACGTATGACGCCTTTGTCACTTCCGTCGGCAGCAATCAGGCGTCCATTACCAGCACCGGCACTTGCGGCCTGGCCAAATCAGTGGTCCGGATAGATCTGAAAAATTATCCCCTCATCACGACCAACGCCACCCCCAAGGTAGGAGAATCGCCCTATGCCTACAGCATCCTCGCCGGCGGAGACCTCGGGTGGAACGGCAATTCGGACATGCAAATGAGCAACGGGTATATGCACTGCAATGGTGAATACTCCGCCAACGGCGTCAACACGGCCCGGGGAAATGTGGAGAGTTGCGTCGGCATCAGCCTGGTGGGGCAAGCCACCATTACAGGGCAGGGCAGAGCACCGGTCATTACCGGCGGAACGGTCGGAACCGCCGTTGTGGCAAGTGTCCCTCTCGTCACCATTCCGGATATCGACTTGACGCCCTACTATGCCGCCGCACAAGCCAGCGGCCAGGTCTTCCCGGGAGGCAAATCATTGTCAGGGACAGTCACCCCGGCCGGAGGCATCATGTGGGTTAATGGTGATCTCTATCTTGGTAATGGCGTTTACAACGGTTGTTTTATCGCCACCGGAGATATTGAACTCAAAACAACAGGTAACAACACCATTACGCAAAACAAAGTGAATCGCTATCCGATTCTCGTGTCACGCGATGGCAACATCACCATAAAACAAGCCAAACTGTGGACTTTCAATGGGCTCGTGTACGCGAAAACCGGAAGTTTTGACAAACAGGGTAACGGCGATGTTATCGGCACGGGAGCCATTATCGCCGCCGGAGACGTGACAAAGAACGGTGGATGGTCCGGGTTATTATATTCCGATCCGACACCCATTCCCCCGGGCGGAAACAACAACTCGGCCGCCGACCGTGTGGTTATCACGGCATGGCAGGATTAGCAGGGTGTGGGTTTCTTCTTGTCTTGCGCGAGAAACCTTCGCAGCATGGCCTGATGAATGTCACGGTTGTTTTATTCGATATTGACGGCACCTTGCTGGACATGAAGGGAGCTGGCCGTCTGGCCTTCGCGCAAACCATCAAGACCGTTTTCGGGATCGATGATGATCTTGCCTACCTCAGTTTCGCCGGAAGCACCGATTTAAGCGTCTTGCAAAAGGTCATGGAGCATCACGGCCGACGGCTGACCGAAACCGATAGCCGCCGCTTCTTTGAGCGGATGCCGGCGGAACTTGAACAAGCAGCGACAGGGAGCGACTTGGTATTGTATCCGGGAGTGCGCCCCCTGCTGGAAAGGCTTTCCTCCCGGCGCGACGTCATCCTCGGGCTGGTGACGGGAAATATTGCCGCCTGCGCGCAGATCAAATTGCGTCAATTCAATCTTCACCACCACTTTGTCCTGGGCGCCTTTGGCGATGAACATGCCGACCGGAAGGAAATTGCCCGCCTGGCGATGAGCCGGGTTCAAGCCCGATTGACGAAAGGTGCCGTCATCCATGCCCTCTATCTCGTTGGGGACACGCCCAACGATGTTGAGGCCGCCAAGGCCATTGACGCGGTGGCCATCGCGGTGGCCACGGGGAAATATGCGCCCGAAGCATTGCAACAGGCCGGAGCCGACGTGGTGCTATCCGACATGGGGGATACAGACTGTGTGATGCAACTCTTCGCCTTGCC
>CAZSSA010000108.1:0-7033 GCA_964609375.1 uncultured Verrucomicrobiota bacterium
TATAGGGTTCAAGGAACTCATCTTTCCCTGTGATCACGAAGCCGCGCACGCCGGTTTCCATGTCCACCAGCAGCTTTTCAGACTCATTTGCGGTCTTGAGCACTTCTGTGGTGTGTTTCACCCACTGTGCGGTCGTGGTCATTACATCGAGGCTGTGGTACGTCATGCCCAGCAGACCGATGATGACTATGATAACCACGCCGAATGCCACTATTAATTGTGTCCTGAGTTTCATATGTCCTACTCCTTCTTTTCGGTTTGTTGAATGCGTTCCTTGTTCACCGACAACTTCATGTTTTTCATTTTCATTCACCGTCCACCTGTTCGTTCACCACAATCGACTTGTCCGCCAACAACTTCGCCGCATCCAGAATGACGAGGTCTCCGTCCGCGATACCCCGCAGGTAGGCCGCGCGCAGGCCGGTCAGGGTTGGCAAGGCGGGGGACAGGCTGTCCAGCGGAAGGGAGCGCGCCTCCACCACGGCATCCGCCACAACCCCAACCTCCATGTCGCCCGATTTCAGGATAACGACCTTGAATCCCGTGGTCACGGATGGCCGCGGGAGATCAAAGAAAACCCTCAGGTCGATGACCGACAGGATCTGGCCGCGCACATTGATCAATCCGAGCACAAAAGCGGGGGTGCAGGGAAGGGGCGTCAGGTCCTTCAGTGGCAGGACTTCGCGGACATAGGCGGATTCCACGGCGTATCTTTCGTGCGCCAACCGGATTTCCACAAGGCTGATCGTCGGACGCCCGTTTTCCGGTGATGGGGGTTTTGCCGCCAGTGCCATGGCCCGGTTGCGAAAGACCTGCTGTCGAGTGACTGGAATAGTGTTGGTCATGACGGGGTTCCCTCCTGGCCTGTCATGCTTCCGATAATATCAAGCAGCCGCCCGGCCGTCATGCCTTCGGACTCTGGAAGGAGTTCATGTTTCGGCAGGCGAATCAGCACAGCGGAGGCATTCTGGAAATGACGGGTAGCGGCCTGGCGGCCTTGCTCGCGGAGGGCGATGGTGCCGAGGGTGTAGTGGGCCAGAACGAAGGCAGGATCGAGGTAAAGCGCGCGGGAAAGGGCTTGAACGGCCTCCGACGGCCGGTTCTGTTCCTCGAGAATGGTCGCCAGCAGGTAGTAGCAGCCGGGATTGATCTTGTCGGCGGAGATGGCCTTGTTTGCCCACTCCAGCGCCTGGTCGAGCTTCCCCTGGTTCGCGTCGATCCGTGCCATGAGCGCGAAGGCCTTGCCGTCCTCGCCGTGCCCGTACCCCGCAGGCGGTCCGGCATCGATGAGCGTCCGTACCATGGCGGCGGCATCAACATAGCGGCCTGCGTGATAGGCGGCTGCCGCGGTTTCATAGAGGGATGTGGGGGGCTGGATGATCGGCGGCGGCGGAGGGGGGGGCGCCGCCACCGGCCGAGTCGTCCTGATGGTCGGCGGTGCGGCGGCGGGTGGTTTCGGCGCCTGTTCGGGGGGAGACGGAGGCGTGAGGGTTGTTTTCCGGTAGAGGGTGGCCCCTTCAAAGGAGACGGGCACAAACGCCGAGCCGCGCAACAGGGAGGTTTCGCTGGGGGCCACGATCAGCCATCCCCCCTCCACCAGGCAATGATGGAACGCTTCAATGATCTTCAGCACCGCATCGGGATCCAGATACATCAGCACGTTCCGGCAGAAGATCACGTCCATTGCATTGGTTTCATTGAGCAGCGAAGGATAGAGATCCGTGGCGAGATTGAGACCGGCGAACGAGACCATTTCCGCGAACCGGGGTTTGATGGCGAAGGTCTTGGGGTCCAGCGCGGTGAAGTAGCGGCCCCGCAAGACGTCCGGCATGCTCCTGAATGACCATTCCGAGTAAACCCCGCGTCGCGCTTTTTCAAGAGCCTGGGCGTTGATGTCGGTGGCCAGGATGTGGATGCCCCCTGCATGGAGGTCGGGGATCATGTCGCTCAGGAGCATCGCGATCGAGTAGGCTTCTTCCCCTGTGCTGCAGCCGGCGCTCCAGATCCGCAGCCGCTGGGCAAGACCGGTGCGCTCTCCCAGCAGCTCCGGAATGACGTGATCCCGGAACGCATCCAGGCTCTTCATTTCGCGAAAGAAGTAGGTCTCGCCCACGGTCAGATGGGCGGTCAGGATCTCGATCTGCCGATCGCTCAACGGCGAGTCAACCAGGGATTGAAGATACGCCTCGGGATCCTTCGCCCCCTGTTCCTTCGCCAGTGCACGGGCGCCCCGGAGGAGGTCCTTGTGCCGGGTATCCGGAAAGTGCAGGCCCATCCGCGCCGCCACGAGTCCGGCAAGCCGGGTGAGCCCGACGACCGTCGTGTCAGCGGATGGTCCTGTGACGTTGGTGTTCATCAACCCTTCAACTCCAGTGTTTCCGGTTGCTGGCTTCTTCTTTCCGCGGCGGCGGCTATCGCCTTGATGTCCTGGATCAGGACGATACCATCCGGAAGGGTGGCAACGGCGGACGTGGAGCCCGCCGCGCCTGTCACGAGGCCGGTGACCGCCCGCCCTGATAACTCGACAACACCTTCCGCCTTGTCCACCAGCAGGACGAGCGGACGGCCGGCTGCGCGTGCCACGATAAATCGATCGGTCAGTTCCATGTCCCGGGCGGGAAGCGAGAAATGGCGGCGGGTATCGATCACCGGCATGAGCTCCCCTGCGATATTGATCAGTCCCAGGACGGTATCGGGGCCGTCCGGAAGGGGAGTGACTTCTGCCGCGGGCACCACCCGCTCGACGGCCGCCACATCCAGCGCATACCGCTCCGGGCCGACGCCAAACAACAGGAATGATCGTCGCTCGTTCATGGTTCGTTAGCCTCAACACGCCCAACTGTGGTCTGGGCCGCCTTTAACACGGTTTTCAACAGGACTTCGCTATTCGCGGAGGGCGTGAATGCATGGACATGCGGGAACACGGTGTCGGCGGAATGGATGCCGCTCTCATCGTAAAGAATGACCGGAATGGTTCGCGTGGTTTCCTGGTTGGCCAGGCGTTCGGCAACGGCCGGTCCGTTCATGTCCGGCAGAAAGTACTTGAGCAGGATGACGTCGGGGCGATGGTTGAGTATGGATTCAAAGATCGCGCTCCCGCGGTCCACGAACCATACCGTATGGTTGTTTCGCTGGAAGCAGTGGAGAAGGTGGTCCCTGACATGCTTGTCATCCTCCACCAGGAGGACTGAGAACGAGCCGGTTCTGTGGTGGTTCACGATGGGAACAGGGGCAGGGTCGGGTGTGCGCCGTCCGGTGATCCGTTGAACTTCCTCAAGCAACCTTTCCGGGGTGTCGGTCTTGGTCAGAAACCCCTCCACGCCAAGGTTGGCAAAGAAGCCGTTAAGTGCGGCGCGCGCCGTGAACACAAGCACGGGGTACTGAATGGTCCCGTCGGCACCGGAGAGGGTTTTGAGGAAGCCCATGCCGCCCATGCCGGGCATGCTGATATCCAGGATGATCAGGTCGGGCCGTGACCGGGCAAGTTGTGCGGATGCCTGCTCGGCCGAGGCGGCGGTGATCACCTTGTAGCCCTTGAACTGCAGAGCGTCGCCAATGGTGATCAGAATGGTTGGATCGTCATCGACCAGTAGAATGGTGGCCTTGGTGGTTGTCATGAGTGTTCCTCCTGTTCAGGGCATACCTTGATGATAACAGCGCTTAAATCATCCTGAAGGGAGGGGGTCCCGGCGAAGGTTCGCACGGCCGCAAACAGAAGGGCGATGATCTCAGCCGCCGGCTTGAACCGTTCCTGGCGAACCACATCCAGAACGCGGGCGATACCGAACTCCTCCCCGGTTGGCGAGGTTGCTTCAATGGCGCCGTCGGTCAAGAGCAGGACAAGATCCGACGGGGCAAGCGTCATTTCCACAGCATCGGGAAAGACGATGTCGGGAATGAACCCCATGGCGGCCAAGCGGGGGGGGAGTTCGGCCTTGATATGGCCGTCGCAATCGAACACATAACCCGGAGGATGTCCGGCGTTGATGAACTGCAGGCGGCGGGTGGAGGGGGTTAGCGCGGCCAGCAGCATGGTGATGAAGCGGTCCTCCCTGAGATCGGCGCGCAACAATCGATTGGTGCGGGTGAGTATATCGGGGATTCGCTCGTGGTCCGCCGCCAGGGCCCGGAGATAGGCCCGCACGTCGGCCATCAGCAGGGCCGGCCCGAGGCCGTGACCGGAGACATCGCCAATGACAATCAGGGTCTCTCCGCCGGGGGTGTTGATGAAATCGTAATAGTCGCCGCCGGTGGCTTCTGCGGGGCAGGAAGCCCCCGCGATATCGAATCCCTTCAGGATGGAAGGATTGACCGGGAACAGGTGTTCTTGAATCTCGCGGGCGATGCGCAGTTCCTCCTTCTGGGCCAACAGGGCATTCTCGGCGGTTCGCCGGGCTTGCCGGTCCCTGGCGTCCTGGAGTTCGCGGTCAACCGCCGCCACGAGGCGCGTGAGGTTACCCTTCATCAGGTAATCCTGCGCCCCGGCTTTCATTGCGGTGACGGCGACTTCCTCGCCGATACTGCCCGAGACGATGATGAAGGGAAGATCCGCATGGGAGGCCCTGACGATCTTCAGGGCGGCGGTGGAGTTGAACGCCGGCATGTGGTGATCGGAAAAAACGATATCCCATGGCTCCTGGGCGAGAGCAGAGATCAGTGATTCCGCATCCTCGACGCGGCGGGAGTAGAGGTCGTACCCGCCGCTGCGCAACTGCCATAGCAGAAGCAAGGCGTCAAATTCCGAGTCTTCGATGATCAGTGCCCTCAGCGGCTTTCCCGCCCGGGGGTCGGGCTGGTGGGCCTCCCCGGCGTGGGGTGGCAGGGAGGTCTGGTTCCTGGTTTCCCGATCGACCGGCGTCGTGTTCACCATGCCGGCCATCCGGGAGACGAGTTCGTTGACGTCCACCTCCATGGCTCCGGGGGAGGCGGCGAGCATCCGGGTGATGCTGTCCACGGCGTGCTGAAGGACGGCCAGGGTGGCGGGGGTGGGGATCAGGGTGCCCTTGTTCATCGCGGCGAAACTGTTCTCCAGGGACTGGCAGATGGATCCGACGGCTTTCAGGCTTGCGGATTGTGCGCTGCCCTTCAGGCTGTGGGCGGCCCTGTACAAGGACTCCAGGGTGGTGCGGTTCACGGCGGAGTCCTTGTTTTCCCGGAGGATGTCCATTCCTGACGTGATGGTTTGCAGGTGTCCGTGGGCCTCGGCGATGAAGACCTCTTGCAATTCCCGTAGGAAATCCTGATCTGAACCGTTCATGGCTGGCTTTCCTCGTTTCCGACTGCTGCCGACCAGACACCCGACATTCACGACGCTACCGACCTTCTGGTGGAAGTAGAGAACTTTCCATTATTTTTGTCAACGGATACTTAATTAAAAGATAAACCTATGCCTTGAACTCCTTTACGGGAAGGCGTAGAATCTGCTCCCTATGGTTCAACGACTTATTCAGAAGATTCGACATCAACTCAAACGGTTAAGCGGCAAGACAACGTCGGCGAAGCCCCATCCCTCTGCCCCGGCAGGCAAGGCGGCTGTTGTAAAGACAGCTCCAGCAGTAGCGGAGAAGCATATACCCCGCCCCGCGCCACGGTCAAAATCGCCTGCCGAACGGCGTCCGGCGGCGGATCACAGGCCCAGCCCCGCCGCCCCGCGTCCGGCACAGAAACCATGGTCCCCTGCCGATTATGTGATTCCAGTGATGGAGGGGAAGACCCGGTTTAGCGATCTTGGAATGCCCGACCCGATTCTCCATGCGGTGGCGGATTTGGGTTTCAAGTATTGCATGCCTGTTCAAGCGATGGCGATTCCGCCAGCCCTGGAAGGACGAGATATAGCCGGCAAGGCGCAAACCGGGACCGGGAAGACGGCGGCCTTCCTGGTTGCTGTCTTTACCCACTTTCTGCGCAATCCGCGAAAAGCACCCGGCAAATGTGGGGCCCCGCGCGCCCTGATCCTGGCGCCCACCCGCGAGCTGGTCATCCAGATTGAAAGCGATGCCCAGGATATTGGCAAGTATTGCGGATTCAAGGTGTTTGGCGTCTATGGCGGCATGGATTATGACAAGCAGCAGAGGCAGCTTCAGACCTCCAGCCCCGATGTTCTGGTGGCGACGCCGGGGCGGTTGCTTGATTTCCGCCGGGGTGGATTGCTGGATTTGAGCCGCGTGGAAGTCCTGGTGATTGACGAAGCCGACCGCATGCTGGATATGGGATTCATTCCCGATGTGCGCACGATTGTGTATTCCACGCCGCCCAGGGAAAAGCGGCAGACCTTGTTGTTCAGCGCAACCCTGAATGAAGACATCCTCCGTCTGGCGTCGCGCTGGATGAAGGAGCCGGTCATGATTGAGATTGAGGCCGAGACGATGACGGTGGATGCGATCAAGCAGATTGTATACACGGTGCCGTCGGACAAGAAATTCGCGTTGTTTTACAACCTGCTCAAGCGGGACAACCTTGAGCGCGTTTTGATGTTCTGCAACCGGCGTGACGAAACCGAGCGCGTGATGTACCTGATGGCGCGCTATGGCATTAATGCCGCGATGCTATCCGGCGCGGTGCCGCAGAAGAAGCGGTTGCAGGTTCTGGAAGCGTTCCGGGCGGGGACGATCCGGGTGTTGGTGGCGACGGATGTGGCGGGGCGCGGGTTGCATGTGGATGCGATCAGTCATGTGATCAACTACGACATTCCGCTGGATGCCGAGGATTATGTTCACCGCATTGGGCGCACGGGGCGGGCGGGAGCGGAAGGCATTGCCTATACCTTTGCGTGCGAGAATGCGGCGTTTTCGATGCCTGAGATTGAGAAATACATCGGACGGGCGCTTGAGTATGAGAATCCCGAGCCGGCGTTGCTGGTGCTTCCTCCGCCGACGCACTCGGCTCCGCACATGGAGCGTCCGCCCGAGCGGCGCCCGTCATACAACGCAGGGCGCGGGGCCCCCCGCGGTCGTTATGGAGCGTCGCGCAGCAGGCGGTGAGGGCAGTGATTTCCCGTTGACCCCTTTTTCTAATCTGATTTAATGCGCAGCCT
>CAZSSA010000109.1:0-7012 GCA_964609375.1 uncultured Verrucomicrobiota bacterium
GCGCCAGGCGGCGCATGAACTTCCGGGAACAGTTCTCCCTGTTTTGGTTCCTGAAGCGCATCATAGGGCTGTCGGAACGGGAATTGACTGACCGGTTCAAGGCCTTGAGCAGCCACTATCTCTATGAGCCCTGTTTTGCCCGGCCAGCTCAAGGCCGCGCGCATCCTGGCCGGCGTGCTGGGGGCCATCAATGACCACGGCGAGACGGTGGTCAGCCAGGCACTTGTAACTGCTCTGGCTGAAGGGAGGGGGCGGGACGACAAGGATACCATGGCCGAAGGCGTTGTCCTCAAGGTGTTGTCAGGCTGCCTGCCCGTCAGGTACTGGAGGCGGAGCGTATACCGTCCGCCTTGCGGTTTTACGAGGTGCAGTCCGGTTGCGCGGCGGATTATGACCAGCTTTTGGCGGGAGGTGTCCAATGAGCGACACCCCGCTACAGGCTGTGATCCGCAGTCAGGCCCGCGCCTTGAAGCTGCCCACCGTGGGACAGGAATACGAGGCCGCCGCCAGGCGCGCCCGCAATGATGGCTGGGCTTATGAAGAGTATTTGCGGGAACTTCTGGAGTCCGAAGTGAGGACGCGCAATGAAAATGCGGCGCGCCGCCTGTTGCGGCAGGCCCGGTTCCCCGACACCAAGACGCTGGACCAGCTCGACTGGGACGCCTTGCCGGGAGTCAGCCACCCCAAGATCAATGAACTGGCCAGTTGCCGGTTTGTGGAGGAAAAGCATGATGTGGTGATTGCCGGGCCTATCGGGACGGGAAAAACCCATCTCGCCATCGCCCTGGGTGTGGAAGCGGCCAGACGGCGTAGCCCTGTGGCATTCCATAAGGCGGCCGAGCTTGTCCGCGACCTGATGGAGGCGCGTGACGAGCGCACCCTCGGGAGGCTGCACCGGCGGCTCCAGAAGGTGCCGCTATTGATTGTGGACGAACTGGGGTTTGTCCCGTTCAAACGCGACGGCGGCGAGTTGCTGTTCAACCTGTTGGCGGACCGCTATGAGCGACGCTCCACCATCGTGACCCCCAATCTGGCATTTTCGGAATGGGCTCAGGTTTTCGGCGACGAGAAACTGACGACGGCCTTACTGGATCGTCTGGCCCATCATGCCCATATCCTGACCACCCAGGGCAAAAGCTTCCGTGCCCGGCGAAGCAAGGAGAAGACGCATGCTTAATCAAAACACCGGAAATGCCCGTTTGAAAATTATCCAGGAAGGAGATCGCAGGTAATGTCCCATCCCCCTCCTGCCGCCCCGGCCCTCCGCCCTTGCCCTTCGGGCATCCCGCCTTCGGCGGGATCGGGCTACAGGCCGGGGCGGCAGGAGGCTGCCACAGAACGGAGGATTCCCTGCCCGGCGTCCGGGCTCAGGCGGGAGACAAAACTTGCTTCCCTGCCATCAACAACCTACATTGTTAACGACCTCAGGGTGGTGCACTTTCCGAATGCCGGAGTGGTGCACTTTCCGAATGCCGCCAGCACCTTGAAGTCAAAAGCGGTTTTCCTCTGGCGTTTGACGAGTCGGTGGCCTTCCCCGCGTGCTATAAGGAGCAGACGGGACGGTGGTTCGGCCCACGGGACTGATTGCTCCGAACCTACAGTGGACCGCCTTGTTTTCACCTTGTTTGCGATGTCTTTCGTGCGGCAGGCGCGGCCAGAAACTGGCTTTCAGCAGCCTTGTACACTTGTACAGCCGTCTGAGTTTTAGGCATTGACCTCATGATCCTAGCGTGTGAAAGTTTAATTAACCACGAGACTGGTTCGGCAGAGCACAAAGGGAATCTCTCATGATGAAAGGTGCGCAGACGGCTTTGGTTCTGCTCTTGCTGGGGCTGACGGGGTGTGCGACGACACAGTTGCATTTCACCTCCGAACCCTCCGGCGCTACGGTGGCCACAAAAACCAGGCATTACTGGAGAAGCCTTCGTTTGGTGGAAACCTGGGATCCGCAGGGAACCACACCGTGTACCGTGAAGGTGTGGTCACGATACGGTCCGGACGAGGCCAGACTATCGCTGGACACAAATCAGAGCCGTGTCGTCGTACTGCTGCCATTCGGCCATCACGGGATCGTGAGAGGTAGCGCCATGGGGTACGGGTGCGGCGCGCAAGGCGCCGCCGGTGCCGCTATTGCCTACCCCCCCGCAGCGCTAGTTTGCGTGGGATGTCTTGGCCTTTGGACGGTGACGGCAATGGCGGTCGACCGTGGCACTGATTACACCCAGACGGACTTTCATGTCCTCTTCGGGGCTGGGGATTGCGGATGGACCTCGATCCATGCCGAGCAATACGTGCCGTTGCCAGACCGCGTCAATCCGCCTGATAAGCCGGACTGTTGCCGGGTCTACGTGTTGCGTCCGATGTCAGGCGACAAGGGTGCCCCCTCCGGGAATATCGAGGTGTTTGACGGGCTCAAGGCTATTGGCCGCACCGGGAAAGGCAGTTATCTATGCTGGGAACGCCAAGCCGGCAAGACGACGATTACCGGGGTGACGGGAAACACGAGTTCCCTTGAACTTGTGGTTGAGAAGGGCAGAGTCTATTACGTGATGCAAGATGCCTGGCAAGGGTTCTTCAATACTCGGAACTCGATGAAACTCGTCGATGAGACGGAGGGGCTTGCCGCGTTGCGGCAGTGCGCCGCCCCCGCCGTGAAGCCCCCGTTACACTAGCGGCGTTAATCCATTACACATCGCCTATCAATACGCCGCGCCGATCGACGAAGAACTTCCGTCCCTCCTGTAACCCGCAGAAGTTGCCGCTATTGCATCCCCACGTGATGTTCGGAGCATCCAGCCCCGTGGGCGGCTCAACAGTAGTCCATGCTCCAAAAGACAGGTGGGCGACCCATCGAGCACATCTTTTGCCATCTCGGCTTGTGGACTACGACACCGAACCGGTAATGGCTTACGCGAACGGTTGAGCACTCGCGGCGGGATGGGTGTGTCTCCTTTTGGCGCCGCTCACAGCAAAACAGGTCCGCTTCAATGATCAGACCGGCCTCAGCGTTTTAGAATGTGGGCTTGTACCCGATCTTGACCTTCTCGCCAGCTTTCCGCATGATCTCCACCATTAACTCGGACACAATACTCACCGCCAAATATCACAAGCTTATTGAACAACCTCAAATGAGATAGTTACGCATTCTTTTCTGCTTTATATGGAGTTAATCTGTGTCCATCTGACTGTTAACGACTTAATTAAAAGCTCAATTCAAGATTCATAATCTGGCTATTGGCATCAGCCGGCGCACAAGACGGCCTGCTCATTGTTTTGTCCGAGATTACAGGCGGATATTCAACCGTATATTCCAGCCGGTATGTTTTATTCTCCTTCGGCTTCAGACTCACCTTCCACGTCACGAGCCCTTTCGAGTCAGGTTCTGCCTCGGGCCGGATTTTCACCCGGTAAACCTCGATATCCTTGCTCTCCGATACCGGGATTCGGTCCGACAGCTCCACCGTGACATCCGCCTCCGACAGATTCTCCACCACTATATCCAGCGCCACCTGCATCTTGTTCTTGCTCCCGCGCTTCAGGAAACTGTTTTGACGGTCAAGCACCCGCGACAACTTTATCTGGTCCGCAACTCCCATGAAAACCGAAAACTTCTCGCCTCCCGCCGTGAAGTCGATCTCCGTCTTCCCCAGGAACGCGGAGTCCTGGAATAGAGCCACATTCCCCGGCAGTAACGCCTGCTTGCCTGTGTTTATCAGGTCCACCGCCCGCGCGGCATTCAGGGATGTCGCAGGCGCCGCCACAATCCGCGGCACCGCTGCCAGTTCAATCTCTCCGATAGGCACGCGCATTGATTTCCCGTCCTGCCGTATGGTCTGCTTCCCTACACCGCTAAACTGTGCCGACGTCCCGCGGATCCGGATCTTCGCAAAAGACTCCTTCGTTCGATTCGATGTCTTAATCTGACGCCGATTGTTCCCATAATAGTCGTTCATGTCTTCTTTTGGATTGTTTGAATTAAACCAGATTCCGTTCTGCGCCTCGTACGCCTTCTGGGCCTGTAAGAATGAACCGTCAATCATCTGCTCGATATTTCCCGCGCGACCAAGCAGGGCGCCTGCCAACTCGGGAATACGCGATGTCTCTTCTGATGATTGCGTCGAGAATGTCAGTACCACCCCTTCCCAGTCCTCGCCCGTGGTCTGTGTCACCACGGCATATGAGGCAATCGTTACTTTCGCCGGATCACCCGCCGATGCCCGCAGTTCATGCCCCGGCTCCCATGTCGCCCCTGGAAGCATATACACCAGCGAAATATCCACAGCCCCACCCTTGATGCCATCTAAAGTCACTATTACGCTTATCTGCTCCAGTTGCGCCATTTTCTGGAGCTCAGCCAGTTTCTTCTTCCGTACCTTCAGTTCGGGCTCAAGATCTCGCCGCCGCTTACCAATATCCCGCCTGGCCTTGGCAATATCGCTCAAGCTGGTTGACACAAAGCTGACCACTTTGCCGTAACTCTCAATGTTTACATCGCGGACCGCTGTATCTTTGGGCAGTTTCTCCATCGAGAACGCCTTGGTCTGCTCAATCTGTGCATATTTCGCGTCCAGCACCTTTACTTCATCGTCCATCGCTTGAGCCTGGTCATCGATTTCTATAACGGCAGCTTCCGCCTTTCTTAACTCCTCATCAGCCGGCCTCGCAAGGTAATCCCTCTGTACCTGGACATCTGCAATGCGCCCCTGCTGACTCGAACCAAGCGCAACGCGCACGGAAGATTCATCCACCCAGCCAGGGAGTCTGGAGAAAGAACATTGGGCCTCGCCTTCTTTCAATGTCACATGTCCAACACGCGTTACTCGCGCACGATCTGAAAATACCGTAACCTCCGCAATGCGTGACGTTACCAATGCAGGCGCTTCACCGTTCACCACCGCCCAGCATGCCCCCGCATTAACCATCGCCGCCACAGCCAATAATGTCTTTCTCATTTACCGCCTCCATACTGATTGTTAAAAGAAAGTTAGATATGAACAAATATTGATCCAGCTTTCTCTCCATTTACATTGAGATGAAATACAACATAACGTATATGGCCAGCAAGACAAGAGGAATGACCGGTGTAAGCCGTTTGTTTTCTTTCCGTCCTCTAATTGCCGAAATAACCCAAGACAAAACCCCAATACCAATAGTAATCAACCCGCTCAGAGACAGCCGATTGCCTATTTTCAGAGCAACCTGTGACTCTGCCTTAATGCTCTCCTGTTCTGGCTGCTCCGCCTTCAAACACTTGGCCAGACAACCAGCAGCCTTGGAATGTCTTTGCTTGCTAGCCAGATCCAAAACAACCGCAAGCACCAAGAGACAACAGAGGACAGAACCAAAATTGCAGACGGAATGCGGCGATGCGCCGATCAAGGCTCAGTTGCTGTTCGAGCCGAAACTGGCTGTCTACATTACAGAACGGGACTGGCACCCCAGTCAGGAATTTCAGACGCACGCGGATGGACGCGTCGAGATGCGATTGGAGACCACGGGCCGCAAGGAACTCGTGCGGTGGATCCTGTCATGGATGCCGGACGTGAAGTTGCTCGCCCCGAAGCGCCTGCGGAATCGCATCGCGGAGAAACTGCGGAATGGACTGCGGGCACAAGAATAGGACTGGATGGCCTTCCCCACCTGTCCTAAGGGACTGCCGTGGGGGCGCTCACGGGGCTGGATGCTCCAAAGGACGTGTGGGTGTAGGCCGCAAATCACTTCCGGCTTTGCTTCCCCACCCCGTGTCAGTTCCCGTGACAAATATGCCATGCTGCAAATTCATAACAGCAGAATATAGGAGCGAATTAAAACTCGAACCTAAAACCTTTGGCTCACTGGAATAGACATTGCTTCGGCCCTGGAACAGGATGATAATGACAGCGGAAAGGGAGGCTACACGTGAAAACTCAATTTCGGGTGGGACTTTGCATCATCTTCCTTATGGGGCTGATCCTGCCAGCTTTGGCTGCCACCAACATCATCACAACCACCCCGGAATTCAAGGCTTATCCCCTCGGGTTTGCCGATGGTCCAAGTTCCATCGAAATGATCAAGGGCATGGTGGGTAATGATGTCCATATCGTCTATGACCGCAGTACCCGCCAACTCCTTGTACTCGCCTCCAGCAACCAACATGCCACGATCGCCATGATGGTCAAACAACTGAATGTCCCACAGAAAAATGTTAGCGTCACGGTGACCTTCAAGGGAACCGGCGATAGCGACCGAACCGGGGCCTCGGTGACAGGCAGCGGACGGATCATCCATACGGGACAAGGCGGCACGCATTCCACAATCCGCCTCAACCCATCCTTGATTGACCAACACAGTTCCACCACCTCCAATACCCGGCAACAACTTATGGTCATCAGTGGAAAGCAGGCCTCGCTTTCCATCGGCGAGGCCGTTCCCTACATTGATTGGATCATGGAATACGGGTTTCATCACCGGATCATCGAACAACAGGTGAAGTGGCAGCGTGTAGGCTCCTATCTGGTCATCGAGCCCACCGTCATCGGGGATGGACCGATGATCCGGGTGAAACTCACCCCTGAACTCAGCGGCCTTGTCGATAACTCACCGTACCGCACACGTTTTGAGACGGTGAGCACAGAAGTAGTCGTTAGTGATGGGGTTCCCTTCACCATCGGTGGTGGCGGCCAGAATCAGGAATTCTATTCCCGTTTCCTGATCGGCGTGGATCGCTCCGGCCAGCGTCATAACCTGAATATTGAGATGGTGGCCCAGATTATGACGGTAGGCAGTGCGCAGTAATGAGGATGGATAAGAAATCGCTATTCTGGTGGTACGGGCACAAGCTTGTTGAGACCTGCAGGAAACAGCGTATTCAAGTTTGCAGAGTGACAAAATGGAACCCGAAACGCAAGAGCGACAAAAAATCGCTCTGGGTCAGAAATCGCCCCTTGTCGTGTGTGCACAACACCTAACCCCCTCCCCACGGGTCCTTCGGAGCATGGACTACTGTTGAGCCGCCCACGGGGCTGGTTGCTCC
>CAZSSA010000110.1:0-6931 GCA_964609375.1 uncultured Verrucomicrobiota bacterium
TGATGCGCGCCGCGGACGGCGACACGCCGTCCCTCCCAGAAGATGCGACGCATATTGACTCCTGCCCCCTGACTATTTCAAGGCCACAACAACCCGGATTCCGCAGCCGTCGCCACTGTGGTACGGGCGTGTTCCGGCAGACCGGCACGCGTATGGAGGTGAAGCGTACGAACCGCCACGCCAGACGTGATACCATTCGGGCGCAGTCTTCGGTCCGGTCGGATCCAACGAGCCCGCATTGGCGTAGGACTCTTTCCTCTTCCCGCCGCTGACCATGTCGTCGCCCATCCAGTCGCTGCAATGCTCGCTCGCATTGCCGTGCATGTCGTAGAGCCCCCAGGGATTGGGTTTGAAGGAGCCGACAGGCGCCAGGCCGTCGAATGGGTCGTGGTGTTCCTTGCTCTGGCTGGCTCTTGCGTAGTTGTCATATTTGTAGAGCTCGTCGTCGTCATCCCCGAACCAGAACCGCGTCGTGGTTCCCGCCCGGCAGGCGTATTCCCACTGCGCCTCGGTGGGCAAGGTGACCGTCCTGCCCGTCAAGGCTGAGACCTTCTTGCAGAACTCCACGGCATCGACCCAGCCAATCGGGTGAACCGGAAGCGTCTTGCCTTCGGCTGGGGGCGGTTTGTGGCCGAAGGGCGTGATCTTCTTCATGATCTGCAGGTACTGCTCCTGCGTCACCTCGTAGACGCCCATGTAGAAGGGTTTGCTGAGCGTCACCTCGCGCCGGGGGAATTCCGTCGCCCAGGCGCCCTCCTCGGGTTCCCGCACCATCGTGCGCACCCCGTTGATCTCGGCAAATTCCGCTTCACGCGCGCCCATCGTGAACGTGCCGGCGGGGATGAGGGTCAGCTTCATCGTGACGTTGGAGCCGAGATCCAACTCGATCTGCACGTCCTTGATCCCCACGCGCCTGGCGTAGTCGGCGACCGATTCCTTGCCGTCCCAGCGATAGCGCTTCGCCGTTTCCAAAGCGGCCGCCAAGGCCTCTGCCTCGGTCTCGGTCTTCTCCGTCTTCGCGATATCGCCGAGAAGCGCGTCAGCAGCGTCTGGAGCGCCCCCGCCGGCCTTGGCCTCCATAGTTCCTGGAGCGACGGAGGCTTCCGCCGCCTGCACTAACGCCGCCGCCAGCGCGGCGGCGGACATCGCCAGCCAACTCGTTGCCTTTTTCATCGTTGCACTCCTTGTTCGTGTTAGGCGCCTAGTCCTCCCTCCATGGTCACGGAGTGCCCGCGGCGGTGATCGCGAGGCGGCAGCCGATGTAGGATGTTTTCGCGTCAGCAAATTTTCCGCCTTCGCCAGTTGTCATGATCCCCGCGCGCCTCACCGGGGCGCAGTAGCTGCCATAGTCGCCCCAGCCGCCGCCGCGGATCACCCGCTGCCCACCCTTCGCCGTCGGGCCTGTCGGATCCCTGGCCTCATCCTGCTTGTAATTCTCAAAGACGTCCTGGCACCACTCCCACACATTGCCGTGCATGTCATACAGTCCCCAGACGTTCGGTTTCTTCGTGCCGACCGCCTGCGTGGTGCCATCGCTGTTCTCGATATACCACGCCGTGTCGTTCAGATCGGCGGGATACAGGTCGGTGGTCCCCGCCCGGCAGGCGTATTCCCATTCCGCTTCGGTCGGCAGGCGCAATCCGCCACCAGCCTTCTGGCAGAAGGTTTGACAGCTTTCCCAGGACACCCTCTCCACCGGTGCCTCCGGCCCCGCGTTCGTGAAGTGCGCCGGGTTCTGCCCCATCACCTTCTCCCACTGCGCCTGTGTCACCTCGGTCTTCCCCATGTAGAACCCCTTGGTCAGCGTCACCCGGTGCTGCCCAACTTCCCACCCGCCCACATCGGCAAAATACATGGCAACCTTGTCTTCCTTGTTCACGCCCATCTGAAAACTCCCCGCCGGGACGTAGACCATCTCCACGCCGGTAGCCTCGTGTACAATCGCCTGCGCCCAACCGGTCTTTGTGTAGGGCTCCGCCTGCGTCCCGGGCACCGCGCGACAGCCTGCCGGCACACGCAGTTTGGGATCCACAGGCCCCGCCGCCTTGGGAGCCTGCTTGTCCTTGGCCAACGCGGTACCCGTCACGGCCGAAGCCTTGGGGGGATTCCCGTCCTTTGCTGACTGCGCCGGTGCGCCGGTGGGGTTCAGTGACGCGACAACGCGGAACCCAAAGAACGTATAAATAGGGGGGCCGTGCCCGCCGTTCCCGAAAACCAACCCAGGACCATGTCCAAACGCGACGCCTCTCCAGACGCGCCAACCAGCAGCACCATTAGGCCATATATTACCGACAGTGTAAGCCGGCCCTGCCGGGTCAACCGTCGGCGCCCCAAAGAAGGTGGTTGTCGACCAATCGCTAACCCACTCCATCACGTTGCCGATCATGTCATACAGACCCCAGGGGTTGGGTTTGAATGACCCCACGGGCGCCGTCTGGTCGAACCCGTCGTCCTGGTTCTCGTTGCGCGACGTGAATTGGGCTTGGTATTTACATAGTCCGGCCTTCGTGAAACACTTGTCACCGAGGTTCTCATACTTGCATGCCTCGGCCGGGTTATCCCCCCAGTAGAAGGCCGTCTTGGTCCCTGCCTTATAGGCGAATTCCCACTGCGCCGCGGTGGGCAAGGTAACCTTCATGCCGGTCTTGGCCGAAACCTTCTCGCAAAAGGTGTCTGCCCAGCCTTCCTTGCGATTGCCCCCCGGACCAGGGTTTTGATTGCGGATATTGTTGACGGGCCGGTTCTTGCCCACGAACATTTCCGGTTTGAAGTCCGGGGCAGGCCAGACATTGTCGTCAACGGCGCTGGGGTTGAACCCCATGATCTGCTGGAACTGCTCCTGCGTCACCTCGTAGACGCCCATGTAGAACGGCTTAGAGATCGTCACCTCACGCTGGGGGCCATTTCCACTGCTCCAACCCTTGTCAGCCTCCCGCACCAGCACGCGGATACCCTCGATTGTCTCAGTCTCCTCTTCGCGCAACCCCCGCAGGTACTTGCCGGCGGGGATGAGCGTCAGTTTCAGCGTGACGCCGCCGCCGAGGTCCAACTCGGTCTGCACATCCTTGATCCCCGCGCGCTTGGCGTAGTCGGCGACCGACTCCTTGCCGTCCCACAGCGGCCATGCCTGCGCCGCTACCTTGGGTTCCGCCGCATTCACCAATCCCGCCGTCAACACGGCAGCCGCCAGCTTGAATAACCTTATCGTTGTCTTCTTCATTTTCTCACTCCTTGTTAGCGCTGATCACGATAATGAGCAGATCCTTGCTTGTCCTGCTCCGCTTTCCTGCTCCGCTCGCCGCTGTCTCGCTCCGGTCTGATCACGCACACGGCGGCGCGTTCCTGCCACACTCCTGACTCCTGCAGGCGCAGGCCGTCGCGATCGAGATCGGCACCGGTCACGACGCCGCCATCTTTGGCCGTCGCGCCGAAGCCCCAACGCAGGTGGTAGCGGCCTGCGGGATTCAACCCCTGCGGCCGCAGGAGCGGCGGCGCGCCGGTATAACCAAGCCGATAGACGAAGACCATGCTGTCGGGCGCGTCCGGCGGCTGCAGTTGCCAGGCGATCCAGCCCTCGCGGCACTCGATCAACGTCGGCGGCGTCAGCAGATGCCCAACCGAGCCGGTGATGAACCGGCGCCAGGTCTTGAAGAAGGCGATCGCCTCGGCCACGCGGGCGCGTTGGGCCGTGTTCAGTCCGGCCAGATCGCCGCTGAGGCCCATCATTCCCGGCATGGCGGCCAGCAGCACGTAGTCCAACCCCACGCTCTCCACTGGATTATAGTTGGCAAAATACGACATCGGCACCGGAACCAGCACCAGCGGCGCGGAGTCCTGCACCGTTTTGCCATAGTCGCACACCGCACGCTCGGCAGAGCGGATGGCGGCCCAGCGGCCGATCCGGCCGGGCGGCAGGCGTAACCAGGAACCCTGCGTGATCCGCAGCATGTCGGTGGGATTGACCGAGTCGCTGAGGAAGAAGTCATCGAAATGCCGCATCATCTCCAGTTCGGCGCGCATCGCGCCGCTGGCGCACCCCTCGAAAAAGACTTCGGGATAGGCGGCGCGGACGTCGTCGAGCAGCCGATGCCAGGCGGCCGTGTAGTCGGCGAGTTCGGCGCCGGAGTCGTCGGTATCGAAGACGAAGTTGAAATCAATCTTCATCCAGGCGAGGCGATAGGTTTCCACCAGCCGGACGATTTCGCCGCGGAGCCAGTTCCAGGCCGGGGGCTGGGTCAGATCCAGGCGGGCCTCGTTGTCGATCACAATGAACCAGCCCGGGTGCTTGGCCCGGATGGACGCCTGGGACCCGAACTTTTCCGGCTCCATCCAGAGGCCGAACCCGAGGCCGGCGGCGCGAACTTCGTCGGCAAAGTCGCGCATCCGCCCACAAAAGGCGCTCTTGGTCTTTTCGCACCAGTCGCCGGTTTGTTCGTCCCAAGCGCCCTCACCGCCGCCGTACCAGCCGGCGTCGACCACGAAGACTTCGCAGCCCAGCTCCCTGGCGGCGGCCAGTTGCGTGCGCAGGCGCGGCACGTCGAGGATGTCGAACTGATCGAACCAGGTATTGTAAACCACCGGCGCGGCCGGCTTCGCGGACGGGTAATGGTGGCTCAGGAGGTAGCGGTGCAACGCCGGCGCGCCCAGGTGCGCCTCGCCGCTTGGCAGCGACTGAGAGAGGATTTCCGGCAGCTCGAACGTTTCCTGGGGACGAAGCCGGCGGTGCAGATTCTCGTCAGCCAGCCCCATCTCAAGGAGCGTATAGGGGCCAAATGGACCTTCTGTGGAGAAGCACGGCACGGGGCTCAGACGGATCGTCCAATTGCCGCGCGGCAGCAGGTGAAAGGCGATCCCCTGCGACGTGCCGGCCAGTCTCAAAGCCAGATACGGTGTACCGCCACAGGTTGTGCGTCCGGAAAGGTGGCTGAGCCGCAGCCCGGTATGCAGTGGATACCACGCCCCCTGGCTCTCACGGCACCAATCCGCGGCTTGTGTATAGCACTCATAACGGCCTGGCGAGAACGCCACCCGGGCCAGGCAGCGCTCCACGACCACCGGCTGGCTGCCGATATTGGTCAGCGTGTCACGGCGGCTGACGAGGCCGGTCGCAGCGTCGCCCGTCCACGTCGTGGTCAAGCGGACCGCGGTCTCGCCCACGCGCCAGCGGCAGACCATCGACAGGGGCGACTCTTGAACCTCTTCCAGCGCCAGTTGCGCGCCTTCGTAGCGCCGGCCGTCGAGCCGCAAGAGCGCCACCCCCCGGGTGGCCGCCGGGCCGTTGTCCAAGCCGTTGCGGCCAACCGCCAGACCGCACAAGCGCGTTAGCCGGAAGCGCTCCGCCGTCCGCTGAAATACCGTTCCGCCGTCCCAAACTGCGGTCATTTCATTTTCAATCATGAGATTCTCCGCTAGCCATAGCTCCTGACGCCTCGCCATTCAACGCCATGAACACCCGCTCACGCGAGGTCATGGTTTGCCTGCCTTGAAGGCCAATCGGATTTCCGTCGGTGCCGCCACAATGTTCACTTTGGGGATCGTGAGCAATCCGGACGCATCGGGGAGAATCGTCCCGGACGCGACCGTTTGGCCGTCCCGCACGGACGTCCAGGAGCAGGCCTGACCGGCTGGAACGGCGAAACGCTGCAGGCGGCGGAAGGTGATGTCGGCAACGGATTCCCCGGGAGCGCCCGCGACGGCGTTCGTCACAGCCGGCCGATACAGCCAGACCTTCATAACCAACGCCTCGGCAGTGTCAGCGACCGGCTGCCAACGGAAGTAGCCATTGATCTGCCCCGCGTCGTCTCCCTCGCCCGGCGCCATTTCCCAGGGCGCGCGTTGCGTCCAGGGCGCGCGCTGGTCGGACGAGGCTGCCGAGAACACCGGATAGGCCTCGTCCTTCCGGATGCTCATCCACGGAAACTCCAAAACCGCTTTGCAGCCGCGATGCGGCTTGATGGCGGACGGCAATCCCGAGTGGCCGAACGGACCCCACCCGAGAATCAGCGGCAGCCGATAACGCCTGGCGGCATCGATCAACAGCCCGTGATCCTTCGACCACCCGTCGTTCATCCCGGCGAGGCTCACCATCACCGGCGGATCGGGCACGGTCAGCCGCTCATCGTCGAATCCCGCGCGACGCGCCAAAAAATCGAAGCCGGCCGTATTGAACACTCGTACCGCCGCGAAGATATCGCCCCGCGAACCGCCGATGGCGATACTGCCACAGCCGCCCATGGACGCCCCCGTGAGATAGATGCGGTTGCGGTCCACCTTGTACAAGGCGGCCGCCCATTCCACCGTGTCTATCACACGCTTCTCGGTGGGCGACGCTTCTCGCGCTTTAAGAGGCCGAGCGGAGAAATTCGGGTTAGCGGAAGAGAGTTGGGCGTTCTTTCCCCACCACTCGGGGCGGGCCGAGTTCAAACACAGGCCGTAGAATCCCTCCGGCACACTGGTATAACGCCCCGCGTCCTCCGGCGGCAAGGCCTTCAGAGTGCCAAAATCCAGCTGCATCCTCGCGGTATGGCCCCCCGCGTGAAGGATCACGACCATCGGCGCGTTGTCGGTCCGCGTTTTCGGATGTACCACGTAGAACGAACGGCCGATCCAGGGCCCCTTGCCGTAACCCCACTCTTCCCGCACGCCGTGCTCGAACAACTCCACCTTCCGCCCGTCAAACGCCGGCTGTTCGCTCTTGCTCGCCGGCGGCCAGCAATTGGCCGTCGGCTCCGGCTCCGCCTGTTTTGCCGGTTCCGCCGCCTGCGCCAACCCCGCCGCCAGCACCATTGCCGACAAAACCAACCAACTCATTGCCTTTCGCATCGTCCTACTCTCTCTGGTTGTTGTCACGTCTGCCTGCTCCCACTCACACACCCACACACGAACTCCTGCCGCCCAAAGCGGGCTATCGCCCGCCACCCAATGATAGGGG
>CAZSSA010000111.1:0-6629 GCA_964609375.1 uncultured Verrucomicrobiota bacterium
TCAACTCCCGGTCAACCGCCTCATTGGCCGCCACCATGCACTCCTCGATCATCTGGTGCGAAACATCGTTAATCACAGGACGGATGTCTTCAATCATCCCGTCCTTGCCGATGATAATCTGGCTTTCCGGCAGATCAATATTGAGCGCGTCCTTTTGCATGCGCAACTGACGGAGTTGCATGGCCAGCCCGCAGACATCCTTGATCAGCCCCATTACCTCCGGCGATACACTCGCCTCGCGACACTTCATCCCTTCCGGCGTCTCAAGCACGGCCAGCGCCTGCTCATACGTCAATCGCAACTTGGAATGAATGACACTGCGATCACACCGCGTCCCGATCATCTTTCCAGCACTGTCAAACGTCATGAACACTGAAAATGTCAACCGGTCCTGTCCCGGCTTCAAACTGCATAACCCGTTGGATAACTCCTCCGGCAGCATTGGAATAACCTTATCCGGCAGATACACGCTGTTGCCACGTTCAACCGCCTCCCGATCCAATGCACTACCAGGCGTCACAAAATGACTCACATCCGCAATGTGAACCCCTAACACCCTCATCCCCGCAGCATCCCTTTCCAGCGACAACGCATCGTCAAAATCCTTCGCCGTGACAGGATCCACTGTGAAAATAAACTTGTTCCTCAAATCAAGCCGCCTGCCATGGTCCGTAAGCCTGGACGCCACTGTCCCCGCCTCATGAATGATGGCAGGAGGAAAAGAATCCGGCAGATTGTAATTCCGCATCACCGCCAGCGTATCCAGCGACGGATTGTCCGCCGGCCCGATGACCTCCATGATCTCGGCCTCGGGATTGACATGCGCGTTCTCCCAGTTGGTGAATTGAATCACCACCCGGTCATCTATAGCGGCACCCTTTGCCTCCGGCACATAAAAATCCTGATGATAAGAGGGGTCCATTGGAACGACATACAGGAACTTCCCTGTACTCCTCAGGGTCCCGACCACCACACGCTTCGCCCGCTCCACAAGCCGGATAATGTGCCCGTGCCTCTGCCATTCGGGGACCCCGTGCCGCGGCGGCTCCAGTCGCACCACCACCCGGTCACCCGGCAATGCCGTACCCACAGTCCCCCGGTCGATTTTAACGGCAAAGTCAACCCCGGTATCCATCAGGTAGCCATCGCCCGATCTCTTGATTTCCAGCCGCCCCGTCACCAGATCCGCCACCGCGCCCAGCGTGTAGCGGGTCTTGCGGATCATCACGATCTCGCCATTGCTCACCATCTGGTGCAAAAGCTGCATCAGCGCCTTTTGCCCCGCTCCGCGCAAATTCAACGCCTCCGCCAATTCCCCCGCCGTCATCGGCACATACGCCGGACGCCGGAAGAACTCAAGCACCGTGTCGTGATCAACAACAGTGACAGCCCGTTTTGTTCCCTTGGTCATCATCTTCTCCTTATCATTCCCTCGACTTCAACCTCGGATCCAGCGCATCGCGTAACGCATCGCCCACCAGATTAAACGCCAACACCACCACCAGAATGGCAACGGTGACAGCCGTCATCTCCCACCATACTCCCTGCCATAAGCGGAGGCGGGCATTACTGACCATCACCCCCCACGAGGGCTCCCCCTGAACACCGATTCCAAGGAAACTCATCAGAACTTCCGTCCCAATGGCGGCAGGAAACCTGAGCGAAAACGTGATGATGATAATATGAAACACATTCGGAAGGATATGACGAAATATGATCCGCCCATCCCCATACCCCAGGGATCGGGCCGCCATCACATACGCCCGCTCCCGATGCTTCATCACCTCGCCGCGCACCAGCCGGCATAACCCCACCCACGTCGTGAGCCCGATCCCCAGGTAAACCCCCAGCAACCCCTTCCCCACCACCATCGAGATCGCCAACACAAACAACAGCCCCGGCATACTCGCCACCGTGCTGTACAACCACACCACAACATCATCCACCCTCCGCCCGAAATACCCCGCCAGGCACCCCAACAACACCCCGATGGGAATGGCTATCATGGATGTCACCACCCCCACCAGAAAGGCAATCCGCGCTCCCTGAACCGTCCGCTGCAATACATCACGCCCGAGGTTGTCCGTCCCCAACGGATGCCGCGCCAACCGCCCTAGACCGGCAACAAACCCCGCCTTCTCACCTGCACCGGGAGAAAAGGGATGACGGAACAGGCTCGGCGCCAGATACCGCTCCTGTAAATTGACGCGTTGATACGAAGGCGTTTCGTCATGGAAACGGTACCACCGATGCATCGCCTCGCCATACAGCGCCACCCCGAAAAAGATCACAATAACCCACAGGCAAAACCGCACCAGGCGGCGGCGCATCAACAGCGCCCACGCCTCACGCCACAAGGATTGTCCTTCGGTTTCGCCCATAACGTTATCTCAGTTTGACCCTCGGGTCAGCCAACGCATAACACACATCTGAAATCAGGCTGGCGACCACATAGACAATCGCCCCCACCAGTACGACTCCACGCACCACATCCACATCCGAGGAGTTGATGGCATTTACGCTCAATCCGCCCAACCCGGGAATACCAAAGAAACTCTCCAGCATCAGACTGCCCGTATAAAGAAACGGGATGGCAATAACCGTGTTCGTAATCACGGGGATCATCGCATTGGGCAACACATGCCGGAACAAGACGCCGATGGGGCCCCGCCCCTTGGCAAACGCCGTCCGTACATAATCCTTGTACATCTCGTCCAGCATGATGGTCCGGTAGAACCGCAAATTCGCACCCATCGCGCTGACGATGCCAATGGCCACCGGCAACAACAGGTGACGCCACGACTCGAACCCCCAGATCGGGAACCACCGCATTGTGAAAGCAAGAAAGAACTGTCCAAAGATAATCCAGACTAGATAGTTCACACTCATTAACGCCACGGAACTCACCACCAATAGCCGGTCAGGCCACCGGTTCCGGAAATAGGCGCAGAACAATGCCAAGCTGAGCGACAACACCAACTCCCCGGTAAATATGGGCACCGTCAACATCAACGACGGCCCTATTCCCTGCCGCAACATCGTCGTTACCTTCTGGCTCGTGGCAATGGATTCCCCGAGATCCCCATGCGCCAGTCGCCCAAGGAAATGCGTAAGCTGGGAATCAAAAAACTGAGGCATCCGCCTCTCCAACACCAGGACTCGCACCTCCACACCCCCACCAAGCACCTCCATCTCCACAACCCCGCCCTCCCCCGCCACAAAGGAAAGTTCTCTCCTCGCCCACTCCTTGGCAAAGGCCACCCCATTCGTCACCCCCTCCAACAGGGCTCCGCCGATCCGGATAATCCCCCCCCCATCCATCGCACGCCCCTCGACCTCCACCCTGTATCTTGTTTCATTCCGCAACCCAAATACCAACGGCAGTCGATACCGCTTCCCGCCCCCTTCGAACCGAAGCCACCCACCTCCTCCCTCCCTCACATACACCACCCCCGGTACCCCCCCCCACACCCCAGCACCATTCCTCCCCTCCCATCTCGGCAACGCACGGGTCGTCGTCCACCATCCCATGAACAGCGGCTTGTTGAATCCCTTCTGCTCGTCAAATTCCTCCAACGCCCGGGGCGATGCATTCTTGCCTAATGCCACCGATGCCGGACTTCCCCCCACTGCATTGAACAGCAGAAAAGTGATCAGGATAACCCCGAGTACAGTCGGGATCATATAGAGCAATCGGCGTATGATGAAATAGGTCACAGGCGATAATCGCTAAAAAGGCAGCTTATAGTCCTGAATCTTGCGTTGGATGGTTCGCGTCGAGATCCCAAGTTCGTCAGCCGTCAATTGTCGATTCCCATCATGACGCCGGAGTGCCGACAAAATTGCCTCCCGTTCAATCTCCGCCAACGTCACACCCCCAGCCGCAGGAGAAACCGTACCCGCCACGCCACCACGGCCAAGCTTAATGGAATCCGATCCGAGAATACGCCCGGTTTCCATGATCACCGCCGATTCAATCACATTCCGCAACTCACGGACATTCCCCGGCCATGAATGTTTTTCCAGCTTGGCCAGAGTCTCAGGGAGTATACGGTCAATCTGCCGTCCATGATCTGCACACGCGGCTTTAACAAACCGTTCGGTCAGCGCCGGAATATCCTCAAGACGTTCCCGTAGCGCAGGAACCCGGATCGTCACCACCTGCAAGCGATATAACAAATCATGACGGAACTCGCCCGCTTCCACCAACTCATCAAGGTCTCGATTCGATGCCGCCACAATCCGGGCATCGACCTTGATCGCTGCCCGCCCCCCTACCCGCAACACTTCCTTCTGTTCCAGCACCCGCAGCAACCGGGCCTGCACCGACTTGGGGGCAATCCCGATTTCATCCAGAAACAACGTTCCTCCCTCCGCCCGTTCAAAGGCGCCGGAATGTCGCTCGGTCGCCCCGGTAAAGGAACCCTTCTCATGTCCGAACAACTCGGACTCCAACAGCGATTCCGTAAACGCACCGCAGTTGACGGCGACAAAAGGGCCATCGGCCCGCCGCCCATCCGCATGGAGCGCCCGTGCCACCAGTTCTTTGCCCGTCCCGCTTTCCCCCAAAACAAGAACCGTCGCATGGGTATCCGCCACCGCCGCGATTTGACGCAATACCTCTTGCATTTTCGATGAAACCGCCACCATGGACGTCGCCCGGAACCGCCCGCGCACTTCATCACTCAGACGCGCCACTTCCGACCGCAGGCGACTCGCCTCCGCCGCCCGTCCCACTTTGACCTGCAAATCCTCAAGGTCCAGCGGTTTGACCAGATAATCGTAGGCGCCTTGCCGAAGCGCACTAACCGCCGTATCCACCGTGCCAAACGCCGTCATGATCAACACCGGCACACCCGGCTTCTGACGCTGCATCGCCTCAAGGACCTTAAGCCCGTCAATATCAGGAAGCATAAGGTCCGACAACACCACATGAACCGTTTCCCGCAATGCGGCATCCACCCCCGCCCTGCCCGTGGCCGCCGTCAGGACGCGATACCCGGCATCACGAATCGCCTCCTCAACGGATTTCCGCCCGTCAGGATCATCCTCAATCACCAAGATGGTCGTCTCCAAATTCACACGATTGCTCCACAAACAGCCTTGCAACACTCTTAATTACCATTCCCATGACCCTTCCGGCAAGAACTGCGGCAACAACTCATGCGCCAGGGGCATTCATGTATAGGGCCTGCATGTATGCGATTGACAATCGTTCCACGTTTCCCTACTTCTTCCATGCACGCAAGCGGAAGAATCAAACATCCTTGCCTGGAACAATCATGAGCACAAAACAAAGTTCATTATTCCCCTCATCACGCTCCATCAATGTAGCAGCGGCTTGGGCCAAAACCATTCGCCATCAAATTCACCAGTTTCCGGAACCCGGTTTCCACGAAACCCGCACCGCCGCGCTCGTCGCCAAACACCTGAAGGCCATGGGCTATCAGGTGAAAACCGGAGTCGCCAAAACCGGCGTCGTCGGACTGCTCAAAGGGAAGAAACCTGGCAAGACCATTGCGCTCCGGGCCGATATGGATGCACTACTCATGCAGGAAAAAACCGGAGTCCCTTATGCATCAAAGTTCCCCGGTGTCATGCACGCCTGCGGGCATGACGGACATACAGCAATCCTTCTTGGAGCCGCCAAAATACTCGCCGAACGACGCAACGAACTGTCCGGCAACGTCAAGCTGCTGTTCCAGCCATCGGAAGAAGGTGATGGCGGCGGCTTCCTGATGGCGAACGCCGGAGTCCTCAAGAATCCCGATGTCGACGCCATCTATGCCATTCACGGATGGGAATCCATCGATTGCGGAGTCATCGGTTATACGCCAGGCCCCTGTTTTGCCTCTGCAAACCTGCTGGAAATTACCGTGCATGGCAGGGGCGGTCACGGTGCCGTCCCCCATCGGACCATTGACCCCATTTACCTGTCCTCCGCCATCATTCAGGCATTGCAATCCGTGATCACTCGCCGCATCAGCCCCCTTTCACAGGCGGTCGTCAGCATCTGCAAAATTGACGGCGGCACAACGCACAATATCATCCCGGACTCGGTTAATATGGTGGGCACCATCCGAACATTCGATCCCCACGTCAGGCAGTCCATCATCCGCGAAATCAATATAATCTGCAAACAGGTCACGGCCATGCATGGTGGACGTGCCGAATGCCGGATTACGGAGACCTTTCAGGCAACCGTCAACGATCAGGCTTCCTTGGATTTTGCCAGGGAAGTAGCCGCTGAAGCGCTCGGTGATGATCACGTCAGGCAAGTGCCGCCTACCATGGGCTCTGAAGACTTTTCATGCTTCCTCCAGCATGTGCCCGGCGCCTACTTGCTGCTGGGGCTCAGGAAGAAAAAAGGCCCCTCCTATTCTGTTCATTCGCCTCATTTCGACTTCAATGACGATGCCATTCCCGCCGGCATCAAATTCATGAGCGGCCTGGCGCTGAAATACCTGAGGTGAAGAGTGCCCCGGAGAAGACGTCGAGGCTCCCACTCCTTCTTGCTATTACCCCTAACTCTTGAACCTTAACTTGCTTTGACCATGGCCGCACGGGATCACTCTTTGCCCGAAGTGAAAGCAACCCTGCTCCCTGTATTAATTTTTTTACGTATACAG
>CAZSSA010000112.1:0-2816 GCA_964609375.1 uncultured Verrucomicrobiota bacterium
GATATTGTTAGCCGCCGGGAACTGCTGGGAATGCTGGTTATCCGGAATATCAAGATCCGATATAAGGAGTCGGTGCTTGGGTTCCTCTGGACCTTGCTAGGCCCTGTGTTCCTGATCGTGATCTATGCCATCTTCCTGCGGATCATGAAGTTTGCCATGCCCTTGCCGTTGCTGGTGACGGGTATTTTCGTCTGGCAGTACCTGGCGATGAGTTTGGGTGATTCCACCAATGCCATTGTCGGGAACGCGAATTTGGTCAAGAAGGCGGCATTTCCCCGGGTGTTGCTGCCGTTCTCCATGGTGCTGGCGAACTTCGTGAATTTTCTGTTGTCGCTGGTGATTGTGGTGGTTTACCTGAAAATCGAAGGCTTGCCGTTTGGTGGACTGATGTGGCTGCCGCTGGCGATGGTGACTCAGGTGGCATTGTGTACGGGCGTTTGTCTGTTCCTGTCGTCAGTGAATGTATTTTTCCGCGATGTTCAACATTTGATGGGATTGATTACCATGGCATGGTTTTTCATGACGCCGGTGATCTATCCGCCGGAGATGGTGATTCAAAAATTCAGCAATCCGTTGATTCACCAGTTGTTCTATCTGAATCCGATGACGGGATTGCTGGCCTTGTATCGTGCGGCGTTGATGGGTGAGGGGTTGCCATCGGCAACGCTGTGGGGGCCCTCGTTGTTGGTGTCATGGCTGGTGTGCGTGATCGGGATTACGGTGTTCCAGAGGTTGCAGAGACGATTTGCGGATGAGTTGTGAGGATGAAGATGACGGATAATGTGGCCATCAAGGTTCAAGGGGTCAGCAAGCGATTCCTGATGCGGCATTCGGCGACTCGGACGCTGAAGTCGGTGGCCATGGATCTTTTACGAAAAGGGAACCAGAGCGCACGCGAATTGTGGGCGTTGAAGCATCTCAACTTCGAAGTCAAGAAGGGTTCCACACTGGGGATTATTGGGGCCAATGGAGCGGGAAAGAGCACGTTGCTGTCGTTGCTGGCGGGGACGATGTATCCCACGGAAGGAAAGATTGAGACGTCGGGGGTTATCTCCTCCTTGCTGGAACTGGGCGCGGGGTTTCATCCGGACTTTACGGGGCGTGAGAATGTGTATCTGGCGGGCGCGATCATGGGGCTTTCGCGTGAGCAGATGAAGAAGCGGTTTGACGCTATTGTGGAGTTTGCGGATATCGGGCCGTTCCTGGATCAGCCGGTGAAACATTATTCCTCGGGCATGTATGTCCGGCTTGGCTTTGCGGTGGCCGTCGAAGTGGACCCGGATATTCTACTGGTGGATGAAGTGCTGGCGGTGGGTGATGCGGTATTCCAGCGCAAGTGTTTGAAACGGATGGAACAGTTCCGTGAGATCGGCAAGACGATGCTGATCATTTCGCACGACCTGCATACGATCCAGTCGGTGAGCGACACGATCCTGTTTCTGGATCACGGTGAAATCAAAGGGCATGGGGCCCCGGGTGCGGTGATTGGACAGTATGAATCATTTTCGCGTGGTCAAGTGGGGGGCGGGTTGAGGCGGGAATGGGGGACGCGGGAGGTGGTGCTGACGGGGGCGGAGTTCTTTGATGACCAAGGGTGTGAGAGACAGTCGTTCGGCAGCGGGAAAGCACTGAATGTGCGGGTCCGGTATGAGGCCAAGGAGCCGGTGGGGCCGTCGGTGTTCGGGTTTAGTGTGTCGGACGAGGGCGGGCGGCTGGTGCATGGAAGTAATACGCAGATTCAAGGGGTAACGATTCCGGCGCTGAGCGGTGCGGGGTCGGTGGTGTTGCGATTGCCCACGCTGGAGTTGGCGGCAGGCACGTATCTGTTTTCCTTCTCGGTTCATTCGGTGGATCATCGTTCCAACTATCACCGGTTGGATAATGCGTTTGCGATCGGGGTGGATTCCGATCGGCGGTTCGAGGGGGTGTGTTATTTGCCGTCGGAGTGGAAGGTGGAGAAGTGATGTGTGAAGAGTGATGCGTGACAGGAATCCAGAAGTCAGATGACAGTAGTTAGAAGTCATGCGGGTGTGGGGATGGGAGAAGGTTGTAACTGCGAAAAACGCGAAAGCTCGCGAAAAACAAAAATAAGAGTTACTCAACGTTGGTTTCCATATGAACGCTTTTGTTTTAGATGAGGAAATTCGGGATTTGGTGAGTCGGGCGCTGGCGGAGGATATTGGTGCCGGGGATGTCACTACGCAGTCGGTGATTCCGGAAGGGCGCATGGGGAATGCTGTGATTCTTTCGCGCGGTTCCTATGTGACGGCCGGTTTGCCTGTTGGTGAGGAAGTGTTCCGACAGGTGGATGCGACGCTCCGGTGTCGGCGGTTGGTGGACGATGGTCAGGCGGTGCGGACGGATGCGGTATTGATGGAGGTTGAGGGGGCAGTACGGAGCATCCTGACGGCGGAGCGTGTGGCTCTTAATTTCATGCAGAGGATGACGGGGATTGCCAGCCGGACGCGGGAGTTTGTGGACAAGGTGGCGCGGTATGGCGTCAAGATTCTCGACACGCGTAAGACCACCCCGACATTAAGGCGGTTGGAGAAGTATGCGGTGGTGTGCGGCGGCGGGGCGAATCATCGTATGGGATTATTTGACATGGTGTTGATCAAGGATAATCACCGGCGGTTCTGGACTGAGGCGGGGATTCGCGACTTGCGGGGAGCGGTGGAGGCGGCTCGGGCCAGGTTTCCGGGGGTTTCGGTTGAAGTTGAGGTGGAGTCCGAGGCGGAGTTGGTGGACGCGATACGCGGGAAGCCCGAGTGGATCATGCTGGATAACATGGAGCCGGCGATGATGCGGCGGTGTGT
>CAZSSA010000112.1:2916-6582 GCA_964609375.1 uncultured Verrucomicrobiota bacterium
AGCCCGAGTGGATCATGCTGGATAACATGGAGCCGGCGATGATGCGGCGGTGTGTTGAATTGTGCGGGAAGCGGTGCAAGTTGGAGGCATCGGGGGGAGTGACGCTGGCGACCGTTGAGGCGATGGCGGCGACGGGGGTGGACGCGATTTCGATCGGGGGGCTGACGCATTCGGCGCCGGCGGCGGATTTGTCGTTGGAGTTGATAGATGAGTAAAGCTGAAAAAGTTATTGTGGTGGATATTGGGAATACGAGCACCACGGTTGGGGTGGCGGTGGGGAGTCGGGTGGTGCGGACTGGGCGGTTGGCATCATCCGATGGTAGTGATCCTAAGCGCATTGAGACGTTGCTGAGGCGGTTGGCATCGTCGGGGAGTGTGACGGATGCGGTGTTGTGTTCGGTGGTGCCGAGGCTTAATCCCTGCTGGAGGCATGTGCTCAATCGGTATACCGGCCGTGATCCCTTGGTGGTGAGTCATAAGATCCGGCTGGGGGTGCAGGTGGATTATCCGCATCCCGAGACGATCGGGGCGGACCGGTTGGCCAATGCGGTGGCGGCGTGGGCGCGGTATCATGGTCCGGTGATTGTGGCGGATTTCGGGACGGCGTTGACGTTTGATGTGATTACGGGGGATGGCCGGTATGTGGGCGGAGTGATTGCGCCGGGGTTGCCGTTGATGACGGATTATTTGTGCGAGCGGACGGCGTTGTTACCGCCTATCAGTTTAGGGCGGGTTAATCGGGCGATAGGGAAGAGCACTCGCGAGGCGATGCGGATCGGGGCGATGGTGGGATACCGGGGGATGGTCCGTGAGATCTTTCATGAAGTGGTTAAGGACATGAAGGAGCACAAGGCGGTGTTTTGTGCGACGGGTGGGTATGCGGGGCAGGCGGTGAAGGGATTGGATGTGGACGTGGATGTGTTACCGAACCTGACGCTGGAGGGGTTGATTGGGATTCGGGAGATGAATAGGGGGTAGGGGGGGGACTCATGCCCATCGTTGAACCTCCGAACAAACGGGTTGTTGCATTTTTTGACGGCCAGAATCTGTTCAATGCCGATTAAAGCTTTTGAATCGCGAAGGTCTTATCGGCAAGTCGGGGTGGGAGTGATGGGAAGCATGGGAGTTATGTGCCAACGAGAGGGGGCCGAGTGTGAAGCCGGCGGTAAGAATGTTTAGTTTAGTTTTTGCCGTAGGGGTATTGGCTGCTTCGGTCTGCCAGGCGGATCATTTTATCCGGGGGGCGGGGGGGCAGGGGACGTTTGATATGAAAGGGGGGCAGGCTTCATTAAGCCAGGGGGGGGATGGGGGATGGCAACTGCGGTTTGCCTTGCCGGTGGGAGGGGGGGCGGGGGTGTGGGCCAGTGCACCGGGGAGGGACTCACCGGCGAAGGGGTCCCATGTTCTACGCTATTCACTCACCTTGGAATCCGATACGGATGCACCGGTTCTGGCGACATGGGAAATCAAAGGGTCGGCAGGGATGCAATCGGTGCCGTTGGTTTTGCGGAGGGGGGGGCGGACCGGGCAAGCGGTCTTGGACTGGTCCCGTATTGGCGAGTGGAAGGAGGGAGTGTTGGCTCTTCAGCCTCCCGGGGGTGGGGTGTCGGTAACCGGGGTGCTTCGGGTTCAGGCAGAATTTATCAGGTGGCCTGCCTGGTATGCGGTGATGGCAAGTTCGGTTGGGCGATGGGGGGGCGTGTTGCTGGCGGCGTTATTGTCAGCGATGGTGTGTTTTGTACTGCGGCAGTCGAAGGCGCGAGCCGTGCAGGGTGGGCCTTCAATCAAGATGGGGTGGTTCTCCGTTTGGATTGGTGTGGCGGTTATGCTGGGGCTTGGGAGTGTGCTGGCTATTCTTGGGACGGCTTCCAGCGTGCCGGGCCAATCGGCGATTACTCCTCTGCTCGTGACCGTTGCCGGTGTGGTGATGGCGGGGATATTTACGCGGCTCAGGGCGGGGCGATTTCCAACGGCGGGTGAGGCGTTTCGTCATGCCTTGATTTCGGGGTTGCTGGTGATGACGGCGAGCGATATTGCGATCTGGACCACGGTGGCACATGGCAACGAACTGGGACGGATTAGCCGGCTGGGGGCGGTTGTGTTCTGGGTGACGTATCAGGTGGCGACGGTACGGAAACTAGGTGCGGAGGGACGTTCGTTAAGTGTTTTCTCGAGTTTACGGATTGTGTCGGTTCCATTTCTTTTTGGGCTATTGCTGTGTTTGCCGAACCGTGACTTGATGGGGCAAGTGGGTGGATTCCTTCTGCCGGTCTGGGGTGCGGTGGCGACTGGGCGTATGTTGTTCCTGATGGTCTTTAATGTGCTGGTGGCTTGGGTTTGCCTCGGATCGTGGAAGGCGTTGAGGGCGCGTGGTCCTGATCTGTGGGTGTTGCCGTTGGCGGCGGTGGCGACGGTGGTATCGCCCTGGGTGGCGGATGCGGGATCGGGACTGTTCAATGTGGCAGGGGTATGGCGAGTATTGGTCTCGATGGCGGCGACGGTACTGTCGCAGGCGGCATTGTGGGCGGAGGCTTATTTGTTGACCGGGTTGATGCTGGATGCCGTGCGAGGTTCGGCGCATCACAGGTCGAGGGAATTGACGGGGTATGCCCGGGTGGGTGCGGTCAAGGGGATGTGGTTTGGCTGCTGGGTGATGGGCCTGCTACAGGCGGGGGCCCTGGTGATGGGGTCATCATGGTGGAGTCATGTGTGCGCCGTTGCGCCATTGCTGACGTGGGCAGTGGCAGGGGGTGTTGTTTTCCCGCTCGCGAAGACGCTAATTGAAAGTTTTGATGGGAGTCCGTCGTTTGTCCGGCGGTTGTGGAACAACTATCAGCGTCGGTCATTGGTGTTACGTGGGGCTGTGGTGGGGTGGATGGCGGCGTGGGGATGGTCGCATCAGTTTGTGGATTGGTCATTGCCCATGCGGGCGGGGTGGGGATTTGTGGCGGGGGTTGGGGCATATGCCGGGATTAGTCTCCTGCGTGATGTGGCGTTGGGTGTGCGAGGGCGGGGGGGCGTGGGCGGGTGGAGGCTATATGTGGTCAAAGCGGTGTTGGGGGGATTGGTAGGGGCGGCGTTGGGGTTCTATCTTGATGCGGCGCAGACGCCGGTGATCGCCAACAAGCTGGTGGTGTATCTGGGATTCGGGATGAAGCCGGTTCCGTATGAGGTTTATCCGTTGTTGAGTCGCTGGGGATTTTTGCCGTTGGGTGATTATGCGGGTGGGGTGCGGTTGTTATGGAATGAGGCGTTGGCGGGGGTGATTTCGTGGGGTGTGGCGGCGTGGTTGTTTGCGATCAACAAGTCGGCATTGCTCGCCCTGTTCCAGCGCGAGATGGCACCGGTGCGGAGGATGTTCTCGCGCGACGGTGTGACGGAATTGGCAGAGGGGACGATCTTCGTGCTGAGGTGGGGATTATGGATGGCACCGATCATCTTTACCTTCCTGCGTCAGATGCCAACGCCGACGTGGTACAATCAGGATGGAGCGATTCGTACCTTGTTTTGCATCGGACAGAGTGCCGTTCTGGGGAAGGAAGGGTTTGAGGCGTGGAGTCTCATGGTATTCATGTGGGTGCTGGCGTTTGATGCCTTCCGTGTGTTGATCTGGCTGGATCATATGGGGTTGCGGGTGGCGACGCTGGTGAATCTGAGCTTCATTGG
>CAZSSA010000113.1:0-6160 GCA_964609375.1 uncultured Verrucomicrobiota bacterium
TTGGTCGTGCAGGCAAGCTGATTGCTGGCCGCCGTGTCGCCCCACTTGGCCCAGATGGCACCGGTGCCGTCGCCCGGAATCCTCGGCACCTGGACCCACACATAGGATGCCTGGCCCGCGTTGGTATTCCACGACTCGATCTCGTAGTTGAGGCTGCCCGCGTCCGCCAGGCTGCTGACAAACCGCAGGTCGTAGCCGTTGGTGGTGACGAACCCGTTGAAATTGAATCCGCTCGCGCCACCGACGTTGTTGCTGAGCACCACCAGGACAGGGAAGTTGGTCAGCGTCTCCGAGCGTCCCGTGTATCCGGAATACGCGATCTTCATCTGGTAGCCGGCCCCCAAGACAGCCGTGCCGCCCCCCAGCCAGATTCCCAGCACCGCTGCCATCAAATAGACACGCCATGCCCGTCCGCCATGCAACATCTTCATACCTGCCTCCCCCCTCATTGTGGTCGAACAAGAAAATCCATCGGTTCCGTCAAACACCTGCCTCCCGCCCATTCGCCAACGCCAGGGCGGACCCGATCCCGCCCTCCGCGGCGGAGGACACCGCCACCGCCTCCTCCGACTGCGCCACCTCGATCGGCACGCTCATCAAGCCCGGCTCCACCGCCTCGCCGTTCATCCTCCGCATCAACATCTCGCCCAGCCGGTCCGCGCACCACATGGCATCCACGCTAAGCAGCGACACGGGGAACGGCGCCCTCGGCGCCGCGCCCGCGTTGGCGTGCGTCGCAACGCGGAGCCGCTCCGGCACGGGGATCCCCATCTCCGCGATGGCCACCGCGGCTTCGGAGAACAGGACGTCGTCGGTGACCAGCAGACTGTCGGGCTTCACCGGGTGCGCACCCCAGATTTCCCGGAACTCCTCCCACCCCGCGCCGCCCAACTGGGGATGCAGATCGTGCCGTACCCAGCCGGGAAGCATATCCATTCCCGCCTGCCGGGCCATCCCCACCAACAGCAAATCGTCGGCAACGGCGAGAGACCACCCGAGCACCGCCACGCGGGTCCCGCCTTGCGATGCGAGCAGTTGCATCCCGCGGCGGACCATGTCGCCATAGTCCAGCCCCGCCAGATAAGGAGTCCCCGCCCCCACGAGCGGTACGGGACATCCCCCGATGAACTGACGCCACGCCTCCGTATCCGGGGCATTGACCAGCACTGCGCCATCCAGACGACCGGCCTCGATTTCCCGGTAGAAACGTCCACACGATGGGCTGCTGCGGACCTCCCCCGGCAGGGTCTCGCCCATGAAGAACTCCGTCTCCACGCCCTGCGCCGAAAAGAAATCCCTTAATTCGCATACCGTCGCGGCGAAGAAAGACGAACAGCGGGGACGCAAAAGATCGAGCTCGGAGACGATTCCCACCCGGCGCTTCCCGGCACGCATCGGAACATAGACCCCGCTCCCATGCCGGATTTCCAGTTCGCCCCGGGCAGCAAGAATCCTCTGCGCCGCTCGGACCGTCTCGACGCAAACACCCAATTCGGCGGCTAGACTCCGGACCGAAGCCATCCGCCCGCCAGGGCGCATCGGCTTCAACAACTGCTCCAGGATCCTTTCCGCCAGCCGTTCTGCCAACCATCGCTTTTTTGTGGCCATCGCAAGCAACCTTTCATCTTCGACTGTCATAAATTGTCTTATTATAAGACCCGAGAGTCAAGGCAAATTTCAGGTTTTTTCACCACATTACATTTGACTTCCAAGTCAAAATGAAAGACACTTTAGAACAGTTTTCCCGAATCAGGCTCAAATTACGGGGTAAAAACATGGATAAGGAAAAGAAAACACGCGACGATCTGATGGTATGGACCTGGGCGGGATGGGAACCGGCGCAGTTCTACCGCCGCCTCGGCGGCTTTCACGAGGCCCAGGAAGGAAATGCCCTCTGGGCGGACGATTGGTTCCGTACGCTGGAATCCCCCGAAACCGCCAAGGCGCTGTCCGAAGCGGGGATAAACTGGGTGACCACCCACTTTTTCAAAGGATTCGGTCTGGAAACCGAAGCCCCGGAGATCGCCTCCACCGCCCGGCTGATCGCCAACTATCACCGCCACGGCATCAAGGTCTTCACCTACATCCAGTACGGCAGCGTCATGTCCGAAACCATCCAGGGCGACGACCCCAGGGCCCGCCAATGGGGACGCACCGACTGGAACGGCCAGCACGACGGCCATCCGTACGAGTACGGCGACCAGTACTGGCGCGCCAAGCCCTGCGCCAACCAGCCCGGTTTCCGCGAGGAACTGCTCCGCTGCGTGGAGAAAGCGATTTCCATCGGCGCGGACGGACTCTGGTTCGATAACGTGCAGGCCGACGGCTGTCACTGTCCGCACTGCCAGGAGGCCTTCCGCCGCTACGTCCTCGCGAACGTGCGCGATCCCTGGCAGGAACTGGGCCTCCGACCGGAGCAACTGGAAGGCCTGGCTATCCCGCGGGCCACCCGTCCGCGCGATCCCCTTTTCCAACTCTGGATCCGCTGCCGCGCGGAGGAAGTCCGCGCCAGCATGGAACTCCTGTGCGGCAAGGCCCGCGCCCTGAAACCCGATGTGCGTATCGCCGTCAACATCGGCATCGGCAACCACCAGAAGCATGTCCTCGAAAACGCCAACTGGCACGCCATGCTGGAACTGCTCGACGTCACCTACGCGGAAAACGGCCTTTTCCCGGCATGGTCGAACGGCCGGATCGTTTCCCAGCAATATACCATGTCCATCGCCAACGCCGTCGGCGCGCGGATTGCGCCCGGAGCCGGCGTGGGGGCGGAAAGCCGCGGCCTTCTGCGGCCACGACTCCCCGAGGAGCGTGGGCTGCGACGCTGTTTCGCCGAGTCGGCCATGTTCGGCGCCCACGCCCTAGGGGGGCCCTGGGGCCTGCGCGGCGAAAATGGCGGAGAACCGCCGATCCTCCTGCGCGACGCCGCGTGGCGCGCGCTGAACCGCCGGCTGGTGGATTTCTACCGCGGCAAGTGGGACCTGTTCGGCCAGGCGGTGGACGCCTCGCCGGTGGCGATCCTCTACAACTTCGAATCGCTCCTGTCCGACGAAACCGACTACCGCCGCGCCTATGAAGCAATGGCCCAGGTATTGCTGCAGCACCAGATCCCCTTCCGCTACCTCTTGAGCGACCGCCTGGCAAAGCTTGACGAGGTGAAGGCGCTCATCCTCCCGCATGTCCTCCCCCTCGCGGCGGAGACGGAAACCGCCATCCGCGCCTGGGTCCGGCGCGGCGGACGGGTCTTGGCCACGGGCCGCTGCGGACTCTACGACCACTGGATGCGCCAGCGGAAAGACTACGCCCTGGCCGACCTTTTCGGCGCGCATTTCTCCAACGCCTTCGAGGATGCGTACCATGACGCCGTCATCCGCAATCCCGAAACCGGTTGCGTCTTGCTTCCGGGCCAATGGGGCCGGATGCTGGCCGATAACCAACCCGCCTGCCGCATCCCGGCCGACCGCGTGGCGCACGAGATCCGCTCACTCCTGCCTTCCGGCGTGCCCGGGGTCTTCTCCCCGCTCCCGCACGTCGGCTGCGCCTGGAACCGCCTGCCGGACGGCTCGCACCTGCTCGGGCTGGTCAATTACGCCGGCGAGCCGGTCCGCGGCCTCGAGATCCGCTGGCCGGCCGCCAACCGGCTGCCCGCAACACTGACGGCATGGACGGCCAACGGCGCGGCGATGACCCTGCCCGTTCATGTCCTGGACGACAAGTCCGCCTGTGTCCGGCCACCGGAACTGGATGTGGAATTATTCATAGCCTGTCCATGAGCAAATCGACTCCCAACCACGCAACGAACGGGAAAGCCGCACGGAAAGACACGCCATCTCCGTGGCCGTTCCCCTTTCCCCAGGTGCGGCTGGAGCGCACCGGCGGCTCCCTGCGCCTGATGATCGACGGACGTCCCCAGGCGCCGCTGTTCTATGCCTTTGCGCGGACCCACTATGTCGCGCGCCATGGCGGTTTCGACTACGAGGCGGACGTCGTCTACGACCAGATCCGCCGGGTATACGACGCAGGCATCCGCCTCTTTCATCCCTGCATGCCGGAAATCGGATACGGACCGGACTTCCGTTTCGATTTCACCGCCTTCGACACCGTGCTGCGGCGGCTGGTCGAAACCTGTCCGGAGGCCTGGTTCCAGTTGCGCATCATCATCCCGCCTCCGCCGCTGCCCGCGGACGAGCGGATTCTCGTTTCGCGCAGGCCGGGCGACACCTCCGACGCCAAGGCGTTTGCGGTCTTCGACCAGATCTCGCTTTTCTCGGAGACCTATGCGGCCTACGCGCCGGAGGCCATGGCGAAAATCCTGGACCATATCGCCGCGTTGCCGCAGGCCGGGCGGGTGATCGGCGCGGTCATCTGCGGCGCCGGCTTCGAGTGGAACTGGGGCAACCCCGGCGGGGGCTGGGGAACCATGATGGACATCTGCCCGGCGGTGACACGCGCGTTCGGCCTCTGGCTCGAACGCAAATACGGCACACGGGAAGCCCTGCGCGCCGCATGGGACGACCCATCCGCCAATTTCTCCGCCCCGCCGCTGCCGGGTCTCGAAGACCGGACCCACAGCGACCTCGGCGGCTTCCGTGACCCCGCCCGCGGACCCTCCCGCTGGATCCAGGACTTCCTCGACTGCTACAACGACCAACCCACGCGGCTGTTGACGGGTATTTTCGACCGGCTAGCGCCTTCACCGTCCACCATCCACCCCGCCCCCTCCACCATTCCCCCGCTCTTCCATGGGGTCTTCCATTTGGCGACGATGAACACCGCGTACTGCGGCGTGCAGACCATGCCGGGCGTGTTTCGTCCGATTCTGGAACACCCGGCGCTGGGATTCGTCACCAATTGCCTGACCTATTGCGACCGCAAGGCGGGCGGCGTGTCGGTTTACATGAACACCGCCATCCACTCCCATCTCCTGCACGGAAAACTGGCGATCGGCGAGGCCGATATCCGGCCCTCCACCAATCCGGACCCATGGAACGAGGCCTCCCTCGACGACGCCATCCAGTCCATGCGCCGGGAATTCGCCGCCATGCTGCTCTGCCAGCGGCAGGGGATCTGGTACTTCGACATGACGGGCGGATGGTTCGACCATCCCCGGTTGCTGGCGGAGCTTTCGCACCAGGCGCGCGTGGCGAGGGAGTCCATGGACGTTCCTCATACGTCCGTCAGCGAGGCGCTCATCGTCCTGGAGAACCGGTCATGGAAGTACTTCGGTCTCGCCGACCATCCGTTGGCCCGCAAGACCATCTGGAGCGGTGAAAACCAGCAAATCCTGAGCGACATGACGCAGGACAACATCGAGCGGCTGATGCGTCTGGGGGCGCCGGTCGACACGATCGTGACCGAGGACTTCGGGCACCCGGAACTGGGCGAGTACAAGCTGCTGGTTTTCCCCTTCAGCTTCCTCTGCGAGCCGGACACCCGCGCCGCGATCCACCGCCGTGTGGAGGCGGGCGCCACGGCCTTGTTTCTCTATGCGGCAGGGATTGTGGATGGCGAGACGGCGTCTCTCGACCACATGGAACGGCTGCTCGGGATGCGGGTGCGGGTTGACGCCCCCGCACCGCTGGTGGCCACGCTTGACGAGGCGGTGGCGCGCGAGCATGGCATCTCCGGGCGCGATCGCCAGATCGGCAACCCGCGCACCGAGCACTTCCGCTATGTGATCGACGACCCGCGGGCCGAGCCGCTGGCCCGCTATGACGATGGTTCCGTGGCCGCCGCCATGGTTCCGCGCGGCAAGGGCCGGATCATCCTCTCCGCCGTCCCGGCAGCCACGGCGGCCTTGTACAAGCTGGCCGCCAGGCTGGCTGGCGTGCATCCCTACAGCGACACCGACGACGCGCTCTACGCCAGCGGCGGGTTTCTCGTCATCCATACGCGGGAGGGGGGCGCCAAACGCCTCCGGTTCCCGCGCACCGTGGCGAAAGTCACGGAGGTCTTCAGCGGCGAGGTCGTGGCCCGCCAGGTCAGGGAGATCGTCGTCGATCTCCCGGCCCGGACAACCGCCGTGTACAGGATGGACATATAATGCAGTCTTCCATGAAAAGAGTTCGCGCCGTGATTAACGGGGAGCAACCCGATCGCGCGCCCATGTTCGACCTGCTGCGCAACAGCGCCGTGATCCGGCATTTTACCGGCGAGGAAC
>CAZSSA010000114.1:0-5977 GCA_964609375.1 uncultured Verrucomicrobiota bacterium
AACCATCAACCATCCCCCATCAACCATCAACCATCCCCCATCAACCATCAACCATTCCCCATCAACCATCAACCATCCCCCATTCCCCCCCCCCGCCCCCCTACTCCGCCAGCTCCATCATGAACCGGAATGTCCGGTCAGCATGCCCCGGAAGCCCCTCATGCCCAAAGTCCGGATATATCGCCAGATCCTTCTCAGCCGTAATCTTATTGTACGCGGCAAACTGCGTGGAAGGCGGACAAATGGTATCCATCAATCCAACACCCATCAGCGTCTTGGCCCGAATACGCGGCGCCAGGAATTGCAGATCGATATAACCCAATCGAGTAAAGATTTCCGTCTCCCGCGCATGCATGGGATCGAACAGCCGGAAAAACGTCTTCAATTCCGCATAGGCATCTTTGCACAAATCCATATCCCATACCCGCTTATAATCACACAAAAACGGATAGGACGGTGCCGCCAACCGAACACGCGGCTCCAGCGACACACACGCCAGCGTCAAAGCCCCTCCCTGTGAACCGCCAACCGCCCCGACTCTGGCAGCATCCACCTCGTCAAACCCCATCACAATCCGGGCCAACTGGGCTGTGTCGAGATAGATATATCGGAACAAAAGACGGCGCGGATCGGGATCGTCCAGACCGCGGATAATATGTCCGTGATGCGTATTCCCAAGAATCTGCAGGTTGTCTTCGCTCATCCCGCCCTGCCCGCGGCAATCGAGCGAGGCCACGCAAAACCCTTCTGCCACATAGGGCAACTTGTCGACCCACTCGCCCGAATGCCCCGTGTATCCATGAAACTGCAACATGGCTGGCCCCTTGCCCTTTCGGCGCGCCGGCCTTAAATATTTCGCATGAACCCGCGCACCGCCAACCCCGGTGAACCACAAATCAAAACACTCCGCCAGACGCGAGGAAAGTTTGTCGTTCCGCTTCAATTCCACAGCCGGATCGACGGCATCCAACTCGCGCAACGAGGCGTCCCAATACGCATCGAAATCCGCCGGCTTCGGATTCACCCCTTGATACACCAACAACTCGGACAACGGTTTGTCAATCAACGGCATGGATCACTCCTGTTTGGATAAAAGCGGATATGTCACACATTTCAGCCGGTTCTGTCAATCACCACCAACCCGCCACCAAAATCCACTGTTTTCAACCATGGCCGTTTTATTGTACTGTCCCGCCATGGCCAAGCAGCAGTGGAGCGGAAAACTGGGCGTCATCCTTGCCGTGGCTGGCAGCGCGGTCGGCCTTGGGAACTTCCTGCGTTTCCCCGGTCAGGCCGTCAATAATGGTGGCGGGGCCTTCCTGATCCCCTATTTCATTTCACTCCTGCTACTGGGCCTCCCGCTGATGTGGATCGAATGGACCATCGGCCGCTTCGGGGGTGGCTTCGGACACAGCACCGCCCCGGGCATGTTCCACACGCTTTGGAACAAGAACCGCTTCATAAAATATTTCGGGGTGATCGGCATCTTCGGCCCCACCGTCATCTTCATCTACTATACCTATATCGAATCATGGCTGCTGGCCTACAGCTTCTTCGCCATCACCGGCCGTTACAACGCCTGCACCGATTACCAGTCCATGAGTGATTTTCTCAACGCCTTCCGCGGTTTGACGACGAACAGCCATTTCCAGGGGATTGGCACCGCCTACCTGTTCTTTGTCATCACCTTTGCCATGAATCTCTGGATTCTCGCCCGCGGCATCAAGGGCGGTATCGAACGCGTCTGCAAAATCGCCCTGCCCGCCCTCTTCCTGATGGCCATTGTCCTGATGATCCGGGTCTTCACCCTCGGCACCCCCGACCCCGCGCACCCGGAGAACAATGTCGTTGCCGGATTGGGTTTCCTGTGGAATCCCGATTGGTCAAAACTCTGGAATGCAGACGCCTGGCGCCAGTTCACCACGACCCCGGGCGTCTCACCGGAACGGCTGGCGCTTCTCGGTACGGCGCTGAACGGCAAGGTTTGGCTGGCGGCCGCCGGACAAATCTTTTTCACGCTCAGCGTCGGCATCGGCGTCATCCTCACCTACGCCAGTTACCTCTCACGCCGGGATGACGTCGCGCTCTCGGGACTGACCGCCACCTCGGCCAACGAGGCCGCCGAGGTTATCCTGGGCGGCAGCATCGTCATCCCCGCCGCCTTTGCCTTCTTCGGGGCCGCCGCCACGCTGCAGGCCAGTTCCAGCATTTTCGACCTCGGCTTTAAAACCATGCCCCTCGTATTGCTACAGGCGGGCTACGGCAACGCCCTTGGATTCATCTGGTTCACCCTCCTTTTCCTTGCCGGCATCACCTCGTCGATCTCGTTAGCCCAGCCGGCCATTGCCTTTCTGGAGGATGAATTCACCCTGTCCCGCCGGGAATCCATCACCATCTTCGGGGTCATTACCTTCCTGCTATGCCAACTCGCCATTTTCGGCCTCGGCGCCGGCGTGGTGGATGAACTGGACTTCTGGGGCGGCACCTTCTGCCTCGTCCTGTTCGGCACCGTCGAAACCATCCTGTTCGGCTGGGTCTTCGGCATGGATAAAGCCTGGACGGAACTGCACGCCGGATCGGACATCACCATCCCGCGCCTCTACCGATGGATCATCCGCTATGTCACCCCTGTCTTCCTGCTCGTCATCCTTGCCGCCTACTTGATTCAGGACGGGGTTCCCCTGTTGAAACTTGAGCATGTGAAACCGGAAAACAAACTGCCCATCCTGTTGACGCGGGTGATTCTGATCCTTCTCTTCTCACTACTCTCCTGCCTGGTCTGGATCGCCTGGAGCCGCAAAACACCAGGCCCATCAACACCCCCCGACGAACCCCGCCCGGAGAAATCAGCACCATGACACCCAGTGGATGGATTTTTATGCTGGCAAGCTGGACCTTGATCCTGGGCTTTTTGGGCTATTGCCTCTACCGCACTTTCCGCAACTCGGGCTAGCCTTTAAACTCCACCATCAGGTCGCCAAAGACATTCGGCGCCTGCCGGTGCAGTTCCTTCAGCATGATCAGGCAGGCCTCGCGAATCTCCCATTGCGCCCGCCGGTGACAGCGCACCTTGAACACATGCCGCCACTCGCGAAAATTGGCCGACACAATCATTTCGGTCGTGCAGGCATTCGGGAGCACAAACCGGGCATCCTCTTTCTTCAGTCCAGCCTTCAGCCACTTCGTGTACATCCCGCGAATGAGTTCCATGTCACGGTTGAACTCCTCGCCCTGCTCCCTGGTAACCGCCGGAGGCACCACCCAGGTAAAGTTGCTTTCAGAGACATAGCGCTGGCTCTTTTGCGACACCGCCAGCAGGCGGTGGCGGACCAGTTGATGCGTCATCGCGCGGGAGACCTCTTCCACGCGAAAGCTCGCGTAGGCATGCTCGAATGGCGACTCGTGCCCCATGGCAATCAGTTTGGGCAGCAGTTGCCCCATCGTTTCCGGCGCCATGGCGTCTTCACTCTGGTAACACGTGCGCGCCGCCATTTCGATAATCCGTTCCGGATCCGGCGTACAGGCAAGAAGTTCAACTTTCATGCCCGCATCATACAGGTTTCCTGCCACCCTTCAAGGCAACACAGTAATGGTCCATGCAATGCTTGTGTTTTTTTAAATTGCATCCATGAATTGGCTTTGGGATTCTCACGGGGATAACGGTTGCGTTCGCGAAAGCTCACTATGGCTGAAAAATCCAAACCCGCCGGCGGCTGGAACCAGATTTACAATAGTATCTTCGATCAATCCATCATCGGCATCGTCCTCTGCGATATGGATGGATCCATCCTCGAATCCAATTCCGCCTTCAGCCGCATGCTCGGATACTCCACCGACGAATTATCCTTTAAAAAGATCGAGCAGTTGACGCATCCCGACGACTGGGCCAGGGAAGCCGCCCGGTTTTACCATTCCACACCTCAGGATTCCGGCAATTCCCATTACCGCGCCGAGAAACGTTATTTCCACAGGGATGGCCACCTCGTCTGGACCAATATACATGCCACCACCATCCGCGGCACCAATAATGCACCCGTTTTCGGCTTCGCCATCGTCGAAGATATCACCGAACGAAAACTCGCCGAGCTATCGCTGAAGGAAAGCGAGGCAAAGTACAGGTCATTGTTCTCCGAAATGACAAATGGTTTCGCGTTACACGAAATCATTGTGGATGGGACCGGCAAGCCTTGTGACTATCGTTTTCTCGAGGTCAACCCCGCCTTTGAAACGCTGACCGGATTGCGTCGTGAAAATGTCGTTGGCCAAACCGTGCGACAGGTCATCCCCACCATCGAATCCGGATGGATCGAGCGATACGGAGCTGTCGCCCTGACAGGCATACCGGTTACCTTCGAGCAGTATTCCGAAGCCATTCATAAGCATTTTTTTATCCACTCCTACTCCCCCAAGCAAAACCAGTTCGCCGTTATTTTCACGGACATCACCGAACGTAATCTGGCGCAAAACCAACTGGCCGCCGAAAAGGAACGACTGAGTGTCACCCTGCGCAGTATCGGTGATGGTGTCGTCGCCACGGATGTCACCGGCCATGTGGTTCTGGCGAACAAGATTATCGAGCACTGGCTGTCCCAATCGCAACAGGAGCTCATCGGGCGTCCACTATCAAGCATTCTCCCCTTGGTTGAAGCACACGGTCAGACCCCTTGTACCCAGGCCATCGATCAGTCCGTACGCGCAAAAGAGCGCTATGAGCCCACGGAGCCATTGCGCCTGGTCATCGGCGGCACCCCTGACCGATGGGTCTCTGTTACGGGCAATCCCATTAATGATCCTTCCAGCACCCCGATCGGCATGGTGTTCGTATTGCGGGATGTCACCGAGCAACGGCGCTCCGAAGAGGAGCGCGTCAAATCGGAAAAACTCGACTCCCTTGGCCATCTCGCCGCCGGGATCGCCCACGACTTCAATAATATCCTGACCGCCGTCCTTGGCAATGTGTCGCTCGCGAAAACACATCCGCAGGCGGCCCCGGAAATCGGGGAATTATTGAGCGACGCCGAGGCGGCCGTCCATCAGGCGCGCACCCTCACACAGCAGCTCCTGACCTTTGCCAAGGGCGGCTCACCGCTCAAGGAACCCACCAACGCCGCCACCCTTATCAAGGAAACTGCCGAGTTCTCCCTGCACGGTTCAACATCCAAACTGGACCTCCAACTCCCCGCTGCCCTGTGGAAAATCAAAGCCGATATCCATCAGCTCTCTCAAGCCCTGCGAAACCTGATCATCAATGCCGATCAAGCCATGCCAGGTGGCGGTCCCGTGAAAATCACCGCCGAGAATATCCTCCTGGAGGCCGATGCCGCTATCCCCCTGCCGCCCGGAAACTACATCAAAATCTCCATCACGGACTGTGGCATTGGAATCTCCGAGCGCCATCTAGGGAAAATATTCGACCCTTATTTTACCACCAAGCAGCAAGGCAGCGGCATGGGGCTCGCCACCACCCTTTCCATCATCAAGAATCATGGCGGCCACATCACCGTGGAATCCCGTCTTGGCATTGGGACCACGTTTGATATTTTCCTGCCCGCGCTCAGCGAGGTCCCATCATCGCCTCCATCCCCCAGGGCGCTTCCATCCCCCATAAGCAGAACAAAGGTTCTCGTCATGGACGATGAGGAGTCCATCCGGAACCTGACCACACGTATCCTGACTCACAACGGCTGCACCGTCACCACCACCGCCACCGGCGAGGAGGCACTGGCGGCGTTCGAATCAGCCCGCTCATCAAACCATCCGTTTGATGTCGTCATCCTCGACCTGACCATCCGCGGCGGAATGGGCGGAAAAGACGCCATGCAGCGCCTCAGGGAAATAGACCCGGCCATCAAAGCCATTGTGTCCAGCGGGTATTCCAATGACCCGGTGATGGCAAATTACCGCAAATACGGATTCCGGGGCATTGTCCCCAAGCCCTATCAGGCGGAAGCTCTGATCCGGGCCGTGGCGGAATTGG
>CAZSSA010000115.1:0-5949 GCA_964609375.1 uncultured Verrucomicrobiota bacterium
AGCGGAACGTATGAGTGCTTCGAGACGCTGGTGATGAATCAGGGAAAGATATTCGAAAAGACGGAATATGTCGGCAGCAACGGCGCGGTGCGGCAGCGGGTGATGGATACACCGGCAGCCATCGGTTATCTGGGGTTGGCCTTTATAGATGGGGTAAAAACCCTGTCGGTGAACGGGGTTGAGCCCACGGTGGAAACGGTGGTGGCCAAGAAGTACCCGATCTCGCGTCCGTTGTTTTTCTATACGAACGGGGCCCCGGCCAAAGGATCGCACCTGGATGCTTTCGTGAATCTTTACCGGACACCGGAAGGCCGGAAACTTGTGGAGGATACCGGGTTTGTGCCTGTTGCCCTCTAATCGCTAAACAATGCCAACAAAGGAATCCATAGGGAAAGTGTCTCGACCAAGCCTCGTCCTGGGTCCGAGGACTCAGTTTACGAACCGCCTGGTCGAGACCATTGGGAGGTTAACGCTTGGTGCGGTAACCTCCCTTTCGATGTTGGCAGTGCTGTTCATCATCGTCTTTATCACCCGTGATGCGATTCCCTTTTTCAAGTTGCGAGGGTTTCAGGAATTCTTCACGACGGCCCGGTGGTATCCATCGGGAACCCCTTCGCAGTTTGGGGCTCTGTCCATTTTGTATGGCAGCGCCCTGGTGACGCTGGGGGCAACCTTGGTGGCGGTGCCTCTCGGGATTGGGGCGTCCATCTGCCTGAGCGATATTCTCCCGTTCAAGGTCCGGCAGGCCGTCAAGCCGGTCATCGAGATGCTGGCCGCCATCCCTTCCGTGGCCTACGGCTTTTTTGCCCTTGTCGTTTTTGCCCCGGCCTTGCAAGGGCATGGTGGCGCCATCATCTCCTGGGTGGTGGCGTTGATCGCCATTCCCCTGATGGTGCTGGTCGGGTTTGCGCTGGGTGATCTTGCGGCAGAGTATGTGCCGGAATCGCGACGTCCAACGGTTGGGGCCGTGGTGTGTTTTACGGTGATAGTGACCGGATTATACCTGCTCGGAGGAGCTCTGGAATGGATGGCGGACCTGCGGATCTCCAGCGGAACCAACGCGCTGAATGTCTCCTTGATTCTTGGCATCATGGCGTTGCCGACCGTTGTCAGTGTATCAGAGGATGCGCTTCAATCCGTGGGGCGTGAACTGAGGGAAGGAAGTTATGCACTGGGGGCAACAAGGGCGGAAACGTTGCTCCGGGTGGTGGTTCCGGCAGCCGGTAGCGGGATTGCTGCCGCTGTCATTCTTGGCGTGATGCGGGCCATTGGAGAAACAATGGTGGTATGGATGGCGTCCGGCAATGCGGCTCAGATTCCACAGCCCTGGTATAATCTCCTGGAACCGGTCCGTACATTGACGGCAACGATTGCCGGGGATATGGGTGAGGCGGATCAGATGACAGGAGTGGCTCGGTATCATGTCCTGTTCGCCATGGCGTTGGTCCTTCTGGTTATTTCATTTCTGTGCAACATCGCCAGTGAATTGATTCTGCGCCGGTCGCGGCGGAAACTGAGGGGGGGCTGATCATGCGCACGGATACACGGCGGATGCTGGACAAGGCCTTTACCGGAGCGGGTGTGCTTTCCATTGTTTTGCTGGTGGGAGCGCTGCTGGTGATCCTGACCCCGCTGGTTGTGCGTGGTGTGGGTGCCATTGTGTTCGAGGGAACCGTCGAGCACCGGAAGGTGCTGCTGGATCGTTTTGGGCGGGGCGATAAGGATGCCATGGCGGCTGACTGGGCGAGTGCCCGCGCCGCTCGTGAACCGGTCTATGCCATGCTGGACAGGTTTCAGATGGAACTCGATGCAATGCCTGCCGCACAACGGCGGAAGATGAACGCTGAATTCAAAGAGGTCAAACGGCTGATCAGCTCCATTTTTGGCGACCGGCCTGGCGGCGAAACGTCGCTGATGATGCGCCATCAATATGGGTCCACCCGATGGGAACGGGCGCTCATCAGGCGCGACGCCTTGTTGTTTGTCGAAACCTGGGACTATACCGACACAACATCGTTCGGAAAGAAGGTCTATGTGCCGCGCGAGGACCATTTCCGGGGGACAGCCCTTGAGCCGTTGTTTGCGTATGTACGGACGCACTTCGAGCGCATGATGATTCCCCGCCGGACGGTTTACTGGGGGTTTCTGACGGACGAGTCGTTTGATTCACATCTTTTCGGAGGCATCTGGCCTGAGTTGCTCGGGACGTTTTATCTGGCGTTGGGCGCCATGCTGTGTGCGGTTCCGGCAGGGGTGCTGGCGGCGATTTTCTTTGCCGAATACGCCGGGGAATCCTGGGCGGTGGGACTGCTGCGAACGTGTGTGAGTACACTGGCGGGAGTTCCCAGCATTGTGTTCGGCTTGTTCGGGCTGGCTTTTTTCATTGGCACCATCCATGTCTCGCCATCCAAATCCGTACTGGCGGGGGCGCTGACGCTGGCGTTGATGATTTTGCCGACTCTGATCCGCACGGCGGAAGAGGCGATCCGAGCGGTGCCACAGACGTATCGGGAGGCGGCATTAAGTTTGGGGGGCAGTCGCTGGCATACCATTCTCAAGGTGGTGTTACCGGCGGCGTTGCCGGGGATTTTGACGGGGGTTGTCATCAGCCTTGGGCGGGCGGCAGGAGAGACGGCGCCGATCATCTTCACGGCGGCAGTCAGTGTGGGCAGGCCGTTGCAGTGGTGGCAGACCTTTACGCAGCCGACTCCGGCGCTGTCATGGAACATCTACAACCTGGCGACGGAGCATGAGGCAGTGGAGGAGGTGCGGCATGTGCAGTATGGCATGGTGCTGGCACTGGTAGGGATGGTGTTGCTGCTTAACCTGGCGGCGATTGTGTTGAGGGCGCGGGTAACCAAAAAACTGCGTGGGTGATGTATAGGGGAAAGAGAGGCTGGAACGATGGAAACGGGAAATAGATCAGGAGGGGTAATGCCGGCGACGGCGGCCAATGAGGCGCATGTAACGGCCAGGGGATTCTCTGTCTTTTACAGGACTCGCGAGGCGGTTCGAAATGTCTCCATGGAGATACCGGCACGGTGCGTCACCGCCATCATCGGGCCCAGTGGGTGCGGGAAAAGCACGTTCCTGAGGGCCATCAACCGGATGAACGACCTGGTGCCGGGTTGCAGAGTCCAGGGAAAACTGGTCTTTGACAACGAGGATATTTATGGTCCGCGAATTGACGTGGTGGCGTTACGCCGACGGGTCGGCATGGTGTTTCAGAAGCCAAATCCGTTTCCCAAAACCGTGTTCGACAATGTGGCTTATGGCCCGCGGTTGTGCGGGGTGACGTCCCGGTCCGACTTGGATGAAATTGTGGAGCGAAGCCTCAAGGCGGCGGCCTTGTTTGATGAGGTAAAGGATCGGCTCGGTCAGAATGCCATCGGGTTGTCCGGTGGTCAGCAACAACGGTTATGTATTGCGCGGGCACTGGCCGTTGACCCCGAGATTCTACTGATGGACGAGCCAACGTCGGCATTGGATCCAAGGGCAACATCGCGAATTGAGGATTTGATTTCGGAACTGCGTGGGCGCTACACGATTATCATTGTGACCCATAATATGCAGCAGGCGGCACGTGTTTCCGACAACACCGCGTTCTTGTACGAAGGGGAGCTGATTGAATTCGGGGCAACGCGTGCCTTGTTTACCAATCCGACACAAAAGCAGACGGAAGACTATATCACCGGACGCTTCGGGTAATACCCCGGGCATGCCGGAGGGAGGCTGGAGATGATTCAATTTCAACGTGAACTGAACCGGTTGCGAAAGCAATTGCTGGAGCTCGGCGGCGAAGTGGAAGATAACGTGCGTGATGCCATGAAAGCACTGCAGCGGCGCGATGCCGTTCTGGCGGCAGAGGTGGCGACACGTGAGCGTGAGACCGACGAACGGGAAGTGGATATAGAGGAAGAGTGCCTGAAACTACTGGCGCTTTACCAGCCGGTGGCGGCGGACCTGAGGTACATTATCGGCGTCCTCAAGATCAACGAGGATCTGGAGCGTGTAGGAGACTTGTCGCGACATATTGCCGAACGGACATCCGTGATTGTCGGATTGCCGGAACTGCCGATGCCGGCGGATTTAGCCAGCATGGCCTCCAAGGTTACTCATATGCTGGGGCGAAGTTTGGAGGCCTTCGTCAACTTGCAACCTGAAATGGCACGGGACGTCAGGGCAGCGGACGAAAAAGTTGATGAACTTAACCGGCAGAATTGCTCCGGGCTGTTGGCGGCAATCAAACAACGACCTGAGGCGGCGGATGTATTTCTCAATTTGATGCATATTTCAAGACATTTGGAGCGGATTGCCGATCATGCGACAAACATTGCCGAGGACCTTATTTACATGGCGCAGGGCGAGATTGTCCGCCATAAGCCTGTGTAATTCGGTTTATCTCCTCGAACCGCCAAACCGCCGGTTACCCCCGCTTCTGCCGCCACTGCCGCCACCTCCTCCACCGCCTTTTTGATGGTGCCGGGGTGGAGGACGCGCCGCCTCACCCGTCGCCTGCCGCGCCTCCTCAGAATGATAGGGATTCTCCATCTCCACCGGAATCGTCTTGCGGATCAGCCGCTCAATCGCCCGCCAATAGTCACGCTCCTGCGCCATGCAAAACGATACCGCATCGCCTGATGCCCCGGCCCGCGCCGTTCGCCCAATCCGGTGAACATACGTCTCCGGCTCATGCGGCAGGTCATAATTAATCACGTGGGAAATGTCGTCCACATCAATGCCGCGCGCCGCAATATCCGTCGCCACCAGGACCCGAACCCGGCCCGCCTTGAAGCCGGCCAATGCCGACGTCCGCGCCCCCTGGCTCTTGTTCCCGTGAATCGATACCGCCTGGATACCTGCCGCCGCCAGTTTTTGGGTCACCTTGTCGGCCGCATGCTTCATCTGGATAAACACCAGTACCCGGGTAATGGCGGGATCCCTCAATAACTTCACCAGCAATTCATCCTTCCTGCCCTTGTCCACAAACATGACCTTCTGCTGGATCCGCTCCACCGTGGGTCGCTCAGGCTCAATGGTCACATGCACCGGATGATGCACCAGCGTCCTGGCCAGCACCGTGATCTCCGGCGACATCGTGGCCGAAAAGAACAACGACTGCCTCTTCTTGGGCAGCGTCGCCACGATCGCACGAATGTCCGGAATGAATCCCATGTCAAGCATCCGGTCCGCCTCATCAAGGATAAACACCTCCAGCAGGTCAAAGCTCACATGCCTCTGCCTCATCAGATCCAGCAGTCGCCCCGGCGTGGCCACCACGATATCCACCCCGCGGTTCAACGCCGCCACCTGGGGAAACTGACCCGCCCCGCCAAAAATAACCGTGTGCTTCACCTGAACATGGCGCCCATAGGTGCGTATGCTTTCCCCGATTTGCGCCGCGAGTTCACGCGTCGGAGCCAGAATCAAGGCCCGCGGCCGCCCCTTCACCGCGGAACGTCCGCGCGCCGTCAACTGCTGCAAGAGCGGCAACACAAAGGCCGCCGTCTTCCCCGTCCCCGTCTGCGCACAACCAAGAATATCCCGCCCCTCCAGCAGCGACGGAATCGACTGCTCCTGGATCGGCGTGGGTATTGTGTAGCCTTCCTCCGCTACCGCTCGTTGCAATGGCGGAATCAGGGCGGCGAAAACACCTGCCGCCGCCGAGCCGGCTTCCTCACGAGGCGCAGGCGCAGGGGGCGGCGGGGACACATGAATGAGGCGATGCGGAGTTACATGCTTCGCAGGGCCCGGGTGACCCTGCAAAGGCGCAGGGGGGGGTTGGGGTTTGTTTGGGTTCATTTCTCTTCCTTGTATCCGGACGTGTTCTGTTCTCGGCCCGCCGGATGCATGGAAGAGAAAAGGCCGCGACTTCCGCAGCAGGTACTATCTAAAAGGCGTCTAATTTAACCACATCCCTCCCCCCCTGTCAAATCGCAGATAATACTG
>CAZSSA010000116.1:0-5849 GCA_964609375.1 uncultured Verrucomicrobiota bacterium
CTTACTTTACACATTGTCTTGCGAATGCAATTTTTTAATCTTAAACACAGGATCCAACATGACACCTCAAACTCGGCTTTCGCGAATCTTGGATATCATCAACTCCCGGGGCGAGGCGCAGATAGCCGATCTGTCCACCTCTCTCGGCGTGAGCGATATGACTATCCGCCGCGACCTTGACGCCCTTGCCCTGAACGGCAAAGTCATCCGGACTCATGGCGGAGCCGCCTTGAGCGGACGCGTTGTCTTCGATTTCCAGTTCATGCAGCGTTCCCGGGAACACGAGGCGGCCAAACAGCAAATTGCGGTCATCGCCGCCAGTTTGGTCAAGGATGGGCAGTCCGTACTTCTGGATTCCGGTACGACAACGTTGGCCGTCGCTCATGCACTTAAAGCCAAAAAACGCCTGACCGTCATCACCACCTCCCTGCCAATCGCTTCCGAGCTCCAACATTGCGAACATATTGACCTGATCCTGCTAGGCGGCGCCTTACGACGCGAAGCACCAGACCTTATTGGCCCCTTGACCGAAAACAACCTGGAACAACTCAAGGCCGACATCGCCTTCATTGGCGCCGACGCCGTGGATACTCACGGTAAAGCATATAACAAATCCATGGCCGTGGCCCGCATGCTAACCCGCATGGCAACTTCAGCGCGCCAAGTCTACGTGGTCGCCGACAGCACAAAAATCGGCCATACCGCCCTGTCACGATTTGGAACCTTAAAAGGATGGAACGGCCTGATCACCGACAACGATTTGCCCTCCCTTCAGGTGGCGGCACTCCATAAAGCCGGATGCAAAGTGCTTCAGCCTCCCCTCCAATCGTGATTCCGGTTTCCCGAATGACCCGGTCGCGCTCATCCTCAGCGCAGACGCATCCAACAGCTTATCATCATACCCCTGCCCGGCCATGACCCGGGTTTCACTTTTCTTGTTTACACAAACAGCACGAATTGTTACTTTCTCACAAATAGTTACATAGTCTCACATATGGTAAACATCGGATTGTGACCTCGGCAGGAGAATAAATATGAGTAAGACAAACAGCAAATACTGGGCTCACGTTGATCTCACCAAGTATCCAAACATGAGGGTTCCAGCACCGGGCCCGGAATCAAAAAAGTGGCATGATCGGTGCACCAAGTATTTCAAGGGATTGAGCAGTCAGGTAAAACTGTTCCCCGTCACCTTCGAATCCGGCCACGGTTGCATCCTCAGGGATGTGGATGGCAACGAGTACATCGATTTCTCGTCAGGCATCTACGTCACCACACTCGGTCATTGCCACCCCAAGGTAACGGAAGCCGTCCAGAAACATGCGGGCACATTGATGAACGCGCATGACTTCACGACCCCCATCAAGACCCGCCTCATGGAAAAGATGGCCGCAACCCTGCCGGGCGACCTTAATGGCTTTCAGATCTATGATTGCGGCACGGCCGCTGTAGAAGCCGGACTTCGCGTCTGTCGCGCCGCCACCGGCCGCAGCGAACTCATTTCGTGTTTCAATGATTTCCACGGCAAAACCTATGGTGCCGTCTCGATTGCCGAGTTCCCGAATCTGGCCTATGGCCCTGTCCGCGCCCCGGGTTGCCACATGGTCCCCCGCCCCAACCCTTACCGTCCTCTCTGGACCAAAACGGATGGAACCATTGACACCGATCAATACCTGCAATTCTACGCCGAGTATATTGACCGCGCCACCACGCACAACGTCGCCGCCTTCGTTCTGGAACCCATTCAGGGCTGGGGCGGTTCGGTGATCCCGCCGGATGACTTCTTCCCAAAACTGCGCAAATTCTGCGATGCCCGGAAGATCCTGTTGATGGCCGACGAAGTCCTGACAAGCATGGGCCGCACCGGCAAGTGGCTGGCAATGGAGCACTGGGGCGTTGTGCCGGATATCGTAACCCTTGGCAAGGGCTTCGGAAACGGCTTCCCGGTCACCGCCGTTGCCGTCCGCGACCCCTATAAGGAGTCCATCGAGAAAATCTCCGCTTCATCCAGTTATGGGGGGAACCCGATGGCTTGCGCTGCCGCCTTGGCCAGCTTCGAGGTGATCGAGGAAGAGAAACTTCTCGACCGTGCCACCCATCTGGAACAGGTAGCCATGAAGTACCTGCGCCCCATGCTCACCCGACACCCCATCGTAGGCGATGTCCGGGCCAAGGGATGCCTGATGGGCATCGAACTTGTCAAGGATAAGACCTCCAAGGAACCGTTGGATATCGCGGGCAAAATGGTCTATCAGAAGGCGTTTGCCAAAGGGTTGGCATGGATTCCCGCCGGGCACATCCTTCGCATGAGCCCGCCGATCGTCATGGAGGACGAAGTACTGCTCAAAGGCCTGGAGATCATCGAGGAAGCCATTGGCGAAACCGAAAAAGAACTCGGGTTTTCCAAATAATCCGGCAAAAGACTGACCCCATGAAAACCATTCGCTTCGGACTCATCGGTTGCGGCCTTATGGGCCGGGAATTTGCCAGCGCGGCAGCTCGCTGGTGCCATCTGACACAAATCAATGTGCGCCCGGAAATCGTGGCCATTTGCGACAAGAACAAGTCCATATGCGATTGGTACACGGGCCACTTCCCCTCCATTAAGCAGGTTACGGATGACTACCGCGCTCTCCTCGCCAATCCGGATGTCGAGGGGGTCTACATTGCCGTCCCCCATAATCTTCATCAGGAAATGTATTGCGCCGCTATTGAAGCAGGCAAACATGTCATGGGCGAAAAACCGTTCGGCATCGACAAGCCTGCCTGCGACGCCATCCTCGCCTGCCTTAAACGCCATCCGGGAGTGCTGGCTCGGTGTTCATCAGAATTTCCGTTCTTCCCCGCCATGCAACGAATCTGCAACCTGATCGAACAGCAAGTCTTTGGCCGGATCATCGAGGTGAATACCGGCTTTCTCCACTCCAGTGATATGGACACCAACAAACCAATCAATTGGAAACGAATGATCCAGTTCAATGGCGAGTATGGCGTGATGGGCGACCTCGGCATGCATGCCTGCCATGTGCCATTCCGCGCGGGATGGGCCCCTAATAATGTTCGCGCCATCCTCAGCGATATCGTCAAGGAGCGACCGGATGGCAAGGGCGGCATGACCCCCTGTCTAACATGGGATAACGCAACGTTGCTGTGCGAAGTCACGGACCCTGTCACCAACGAGCCCTTCCCCTGGACCCTGAAAACACAGCGAATTGCCCCGGGGCAACGGGACAACTGGTATACCGAAATCCTCGGCACCCGCACCTCGGTCCGCTGGTCAAGCGCCCACGCGGACGTTCTGGATATTCTGGAGTATAGTGGCGGTGAACAGACCTGGAAACAGGTTCAAACCGGTCACGAGACGGCATTTAAAACAATCACCGGTGATATTTTCCAGTTCGGATTCACAGACTCCATCTTGCAGATGTGGGCCGCGTTCCTCCATGAACTCGTCCACGGCAAGCCCCTCAAACCGTTCGCCGGCTGCGTGACTCCGGCGGAGGCAGCCCTGAGTCACCACCTCTTTACGGCGGCCTTGAAATCCCAGAGAGACAAGACAACAGTCCTGCTATAATATCCGGCCTATGCGTAAAGGACGTTTATTCGTCGGATTCGGATTCGGAGCCATTCAGGGCGGACTCTTTCTCTATGAAGCATTCCGCTCCGGGAACTTTGGCCGCTTGGTTGTTGCAGAGGTCATGCCCGACACCGTCAACGCCCTGCGAGCCTCCGGCGGCACCTACGCAGTGAACATTGCCACCCCGGATGGCATCATCGTTCACACGATTGAAGGCATAGAAGTTTTCAATCCCGGCGATCCGGATGATCGACGTCAACTGGTGAAAGCGCTCGCGGAAGCCGATGAAATCGCGACGGCCTTGCCCAGCGTGGATTTTTTCGATCGCGGCCACGAGACCTCTGTCGCACGGCTGCTTACGGAAGGATTCAACCACCGGAATAAACCCGGCATTGTTTATGCCGCCGAAAACCATAATCATGCGGCAGAACTTCTGGAACAGGCTGTACGCCGGCACAACCCCGCTCTGGCCGCCCCCATTCAGTTCTTGAATACCGTCATCGGAAAGATGAGCGGCGTGGTGTCCGATGCCGGCGAAATCGCCACTCAACAGCTGAACCCGATCACCTCCGACCTTCCCCGCGCCCTGCTGGTGGAAGCATTCAATCGTATCCTGATCTCACAGATCCGCATCCCCGGCTTTCAACGGGGCCTTACGGTCTTCGAAGAAAAATCCGACCTGTTGCCGTTCGAGGCCGCAAAGCTATACGGACACAACGCCACGCATGCCCTGCTGGGTTATCTGGCCCATCAAAAAGGACTGCGTTTCATGTCGGATATCACCGCCGATCCCGAATTGCTTGCCATGGCGCGGGCGGCCTTTCTGCAGGAATCAGGGGGCGGCCTGATTTATAAGTATAACGGGGTTGACCCCTTGTTTACCGAAGCCGGCTTCCGCTCTTACGCCGATGACTTGCTGGTGCGCATGGTAAACCCCTTCCTTCGCGACGCCGTGGACCGGATCATCCGCGACCCCCGCCGCAAACTCGGCTGGCATGACCGCTTAATCGGCACCATGAACCTTTCGCTCGACGCAGGAATTACCCCGGTTCGCTTCGCCAGGGGAGCGGCGGCCGCGTTACGCTTGCTGCGAAAGGAACAACCCGGCTTGAACCTCGATGCCCTGATGGATTCGCTTTGGTCAGAACCTGACGCCTCTCCTGCACGACTCGGTGAACTGAAGCGCATGATGCTGGCGCAAGACGCGAAGGCCTGATTACCGCCGCCGCGACGTATAAGGCGTTAGTAATGGTTCGCCTTCTTGCGCTGTTCGGCAAGAAGTGTCTGGAATACCTGAAAACGCCTGGCATCAATGGTGCCGGCGGCAAAGGCGGACCGAAAGGCACAGAGGGGTTCGTGGTCATGTTGGCAGTCACGAAACCGGCACTGCCCCCGTAGCGGCCGTAACTCCCGAAACCCATCCTCAATCTGTTCTTTCGATAAATGCGATAGTCCAAAAGCCTGTAGCCCCGGACTGTCGATCAGCGCGCCCCCACCCGGCAAATCATACCAGCGGGTATGCGTGGTGGTATGCTTGCCGCTGTTGAGCGCTTCCGATACAACTCCTGTCTTGGCAACCGCTTCAGGGATCAACGCATTGATCAACGTCGTTTTGCCCATGCCGGACTGCCCAACCAGCAACGTCATATGGCCGGCTAAATGGCGGCGCAACCCCTCAAGATCACCATCACGTGCGCTCAACTCAAGGACGGGATGGCCCAACCGTACAAAAGGGACCAACAAATCACGCCCGCGTTGCAGATGGGTTTTCAAGTCACACTTGTTAAGGACAATCACTCCGTTGATGTTCTGGGATTCAGTCGCGCAGAGGCAGCGGATCAGCAATTCATCACTGAACCCGGGTTCCGTCGCCGCCACCAGCACCACCTGGGTAACATTGGCGGCGATCAACTTCTCCTTGAACGCATCCGCCCGATAGCAAAGGCTCCGCCGAGGCCGCAGGACATTGATCACGCCTTGAGTCTCGTTGGAGGCCACCACCTCTACCTCGTCGCCACAGGCATACAGACTCTTTTTGCCGCGCGGGGAACACATCAACGTGAAGGTTTCGGCATCTCGACCTTCAATCCGCACTTCATATTGACGCCCGAAGTCGGCAACGATACGCCCTTGTAGCGTGGTGCTGTTTTGAGGAATCATTCCCACAAAGAATACTTCATTTTGCCCCCCTAAGCCAGATCATTTGGTTCTCCGAAATTCCGCGAAAAGTTCCGCCCACATTCCATCCGTCCCGCTTCACATCCCTCCTCAT
>CAZSSA010000117.1:0-5703 GCA_964609375.1 uncultured Verrucomicrobiota bacterium
TTTTTTCAAATGATATAACTGAGAGACGTACTGGCGTCCGCCTTTTCCTGCACATCAAGGATTTCCTTGAGTGTAATGTTATCCATGGACTCCTTGATATCCTTCTCGACCTTACCCCAAACCCAACGCGTCACACACGCCGCGCTACGCCCACACTTATCCGGGTCTACCACGCAATCCACCATGCTCACAGGCCCCTCAAGAATGGAAATAACGTCCAGTAACGTGATTTTTTCCGGGGTTTTAGACAGGACGTACCCACCTTTTGCCCCTCGAGTGGATTTTACCAATCCTGCGGCCTTGAGCGGATTGATGACCTGCCAAAGATATTTTTCAGAAATGGCCTGTCGTGATGATATGTCTCTCAAAATTACAGGCCCTGTGTGCTGATGGGCGGCAATATCCACTAGAACACGCAACCCATATCGGCCCTTTGTCGATATTTTCATCGTCCCTTCCTCTGCTTGAATAGTAGCCAGATATAATCACTACTTATTCGGTAGAGATTATCGGGGTATTGTCATCGAGTAAAGTGGCATTATTGGATTATCCCATGACTCATTCTGACCAAAAGCAACAGGGCGACCCTCTGGTCGCCCTGTTTTTCATTAACCCAAAACCCTGACACCCGCGCCGTTACCGCGGTTCAGTTTACCGGGGCTGGCTCAGGAACCGGGGCCGGCTCCGGGGGTGGAGCCGCAGGCACCATCGGGCGCCTCCACGCTGCATCAGGACCCTTGCCTTCCTGTCGCCGATCATGCATCGCGGTGATGCGTTTTTCAATCAACTCCCGCAGCTTTGTCCGCTGCTCCACAGTCAAGACCTTCTGCGCCGCCAAAATTCTCCTGGTCGTCGATTTGGCAATCTGTATCCGGAGCGCACCGATCTCCTCAACCCCCTTCATAATAGCACCTTCATCAAGGACGCTTTGGGTCATCAACTCCACTTGCTTCTTGCCGGCCTGCTCCATTTTGCCCTGCAAGCCTTTCATTTCCTCGGCAGACCCTTTCAGAAGAGCCTTGAGCGCCTCCGTCTGTTCCTTGGTCAAGCCAAGCTCCTTGGCCATAGGCGAATCCGGAGTCAACATTTTCATGATCATGGCTTCGCCAAGTTCGCGAGATTCCATCATCGGGCGTCCGCGTTCACGCATTTCCTTCCGGGGTCCCTCTTTCGGGGCTCCTGCCTTGGGAGGGCCTTCCGTGGGCGAGGATTCCTCCGCCACTGCCATCATCGCGCCCGCACATCCCACAACCATCAACCACATCAACTTCCGTTTCATGACGTCTCCTTTCATTGGTGAACTACACTCTATAACGAACCATGAGGCTAATTTATTGTATGCTTATGAAATGATCAGTCCTTTCGGACAGGGCGCCAGGACCTCACAACCCGAGCGAGTCACCACCACCGTATCCTCAATGCGCACTCCGCCTATAGCCTTGTAGTAAAGGCCCGGCTCAACCGTCACCACATGACCCGCCCGCAGTCTGGCGCCCCCGATGGATAGCGATGGCGCTTCGTGAACCTCCAGGCCCACACCATGTCCTGTCCCATGAATAAACCCTTCCGGCACGCCATCCGCACCGACACGTTCCGGAAAGCCAAGACAGGCAAACGATTTCGTCGCCTGCGCATGGATCTCGTTCCCGCTGATTCCCGCTCGCACGCGGCCCAGCGCTTCTTCCTGCACCTGCTTCACGACGCGGTGCATCCGCACCAGTTCAGGAGAGGCATATCCCTTGGCCACGGTACGCGTCAAATCCCCCCAGTACCCTGTCTGGAGATGGCGGGGGAATATATCCAGCACGATCGGCTGCCCCGCGAACAACGGCCCGGCCCCGATATAATGCGGCCCGCTTGATCGTGGCCCGCAGGCAACAATCGGTTCCCCTCCAAAGCAATCGGAATCCAACAACAGGCGGTTGATTTTCCGGCGCATGGATTCAGACGTCAGCAACATCACTCCATCCCGCAACTGCCCTTTCCCGTCAATGCGCGATTGTTCAATCACGGAAAAAGCATGCCGCATGGCCTTCACCGTGGCGTGTTGAACAAAGCGAATTTTTTCAATCTCCGCTTTCGTTTTCACGTGTCGCTCGGGTAGCAAGGATTGCTTCGCCACGTGCACGCGCATTCCTTTTTTCCCCAATGCCAGCGCCACACTGAGCGGAAAGGAGCCGGGCACCATCACGGATCGCGCACCCACATGTTTCGCTAATGCATAGGCCCATTCGGAAAGTTGTCGCCGCTGTTTTCCTTCCAGCCCCAATTCACTCGGCGTCATACTGATCAGCGTTGGATTGGCTTCCCGCGCACGTCCGATTTCCATCGGCGACACCACCATGTACTTGCGTTTTCCGTGCTGCATACACACAAGGGAATCTGTCAGTTTAAAGCCCGTGACATGCAGAATATCCGCATAAACATTGGGTGATCCCACCATCAGCCGGGTGCTTGTTAATTTCTTTGTATTCACATGCCTCTCCATTCAAACGAGTTACGCGGTCCGAACCGCCTCACCGCCTTCTCTCCCTCTGCCATACCCCGCCATTGACCCCTGTTGCCAATTTCATAAACCAGCAAAACCATACCACATGTTGTGTTGTTTTTAACAATAAACACTCCCGCTTGTGTGTCAAAAAAAAATCAAATAATCACTCGATTTTGCCTTGTCACTATGGGGTCCCTTGCTTATTGTCCTGCCCTGTCGGGCACAAGATTAGACGACAGACAGCGTGTTAATAACCTGTTGATAAGTCGCAATAACTTGAGCGGTTGACAATGTATTTTTTTGTACCCCGCCTCCTGTGGCCGCGGGGTTGTGGTTTTGATCGATAACGTGCGCGCGACCGTATCGGCGCCCTTTGTTGGAGTGTCTTGTGAGTGAAAATAATGTGGTGAGTTTGTGGCGTTCCGCGTGCGCGCATCTTCAGAAATTATTGCACCCGGACGTTTATTCGCGCTGGATCGACGTCATCGAACCCAAGCGTCTGGCGAACGACACATTGACGTTGGCCGTGGATAATAATTTTTACCAGACGTGGCTGGAGGAACATTATCTGCCTCTGATCCAGACCGCGGTGTCAACCGTCTGCGGCGAGACGTTGAAAATTGTTTTCGAAGTCGGACGCCTGACGCCTGTGCCGGCCGAGCCTGTTGCCGCGGCCACGGAAAAAAACGGCAAGCCGGCCTCACGCGCACCCGCTCGCCGCAATCCCGCCGACGCCGTGTTGAATCCAAAGTGTACGTTTGATGCCTTCATCGTCGGGTCTTCGAACAACATGTCCCAGGCGGCGGCGCTCGCGGTGGCCCAGTCCCCCGGCCGCGCCTACAATCCGCTCTTCATCTATGGCGGAACGGGCCTCGGCAAAACCCACTTGATGCAGGCGATCGGCCATCATGTCCTCCGCAACTCCAACTCCCGCATTTCGTATTTGTCCTCCGAGACCTTCGTCAACGAATTCATCGAGGGCCTGCAGCACAACTCGCTCGTCCAGTTCCGGAAAAAATTCCGCCATGTGGATCTGCTCCTGATTGACGACATTCATTTTCTTGCCGGCAAGGAACGGATGCAGGAGGAATTTTTCCACACCTTCAATGCCCTGTTCGATGCCCACAAGCAGATCGTGATGACCAGTGATCGCCCGGCCAGTGAAATTCAAGGGCTGGAGCAGCGCCTGGTTTCGCGCTTTGAATGGGGACTGGTGACGGAATTGCAGCAGCCGGACCTCGAGACACGGATGGCCATTCTCAAAAACAAGCAACTCCAGGGAGGCTTGATGCTTCCCGACGAGATTCTCTTCTTCCTCGCCAAATCCATCCGTTCGAACATCCGGCGCCTTGAGGGGGCCTTGATCAGGGTTACCTCCTACGCTTCCCTCTGCAACCGGGCGCTGACCCTCTCTGATGCCGAAAACCTGCTCCGCGACATCATCGACCAGGAAAAGCAGGAGACCCTCACCTTCGAGCAAATCATGAAAACCGTGGCGGATCATTACGATCTGCGCATCGTGGATATGACCAGCAAGCGCCGTCAGGCGGCCATTACAATGCCCCGTCAGGTCGCCATGTACCTCTGCCGCTCATTAACGTCCTCCTCCCTGCCGGAAATCGGAGCCGCCTTTGGCAAGACGCATGCCACGATCATTCACGCGTGCCGGCACGTCCAACAGAAAATGGAAATCGATCCGAACCTGCGGCAGGATGTTTCGCACCTGATGAGAACGCTGGAGAAGAAAAGTTGACAACGGTGTCAATAACTTGCAGAAATGATGTTCATAACAACCGCTGGTGGAGTTATCATCGACAGTTTACAGGATGTTGGGGTTGTCATTAACAGGGGTTGATTGTGTTGGTGATCAATGATACCAAGGGGTTTGTGAGTTATTAACGCTGGTAACAGGGCATAATAAGACGGTGAATAGATAAGAATAGATAGAATAATATTCTTCATCTGTTAAAGGAAGTGGAGTCATCATGAAAATCGTTATTAGTAAAGATTCCGTGCTTTTGGGATTACAGATGGTCAACGGGGTGGTCAATGTTCGACCCACACTTCCTGTACTGTCAAATGTCCTGTTACAAGCGGAAGATGATAAATTGTGGTTTACCACCACGGATCTTGAAGTCAGCATGCGCTGTGTGGTTGAAGCCAAGATTGTCAAGGAAGGTGGAACCACGCTGCCGGCTCGGCGTCTCTTGAGCATTATTCGCGAATTACCCGCCGATAACATTGAAATTGATGTTGATGATAAGAATTCAGCCTCCATTACCTGTGGATCCGCCTTTTTCAAGATTCCCGGATTGCCACAGGATGATTTCCCGGCCATTGCCAAGTACGAAGGGGGATCGACATTCACCATGGAGCAGCGAGCGCTCAAGGACATGCTCCAGAAGACCTACTACGCCGCTTCAACGGACGAGACAAGGTTTATCCTCAACGGCACGCTGTTGAGCTTTAAGGGCAACAAGCTGACCGTGGTGGCCACCGATGGCAGGCGCCTGTCCCTGGCGGAACAGGAATTGGAATTTCCAAAGGAATCCGAAGTCGAGGCCATTGTTCCCACCAAGGCGGTGACCGAGATTATCCGCATGTTGAAGGATGAGGGGACCGTCAAGATTCACATCACCAAAAATCAGGCCGGATTTGAAGTTGACCAGATCGTCCTGACAACCAAGCTGATTGAGGGAACCTACCCCAACTTCCGCCAGGTCATTCCTTCCCAGTGCGAACAACGCATTGCCGTTGAACGCGAAGGAATGTTGACGGCGTTACGCCGGGTGGCCTTGTTGACCAGCGAGAAGTCCAGTTCAGTAAAGCTGGCGTTCGGGAAAAACAAGCTCAAGATCAGTGCCTCTTCGCCGGACATTGGCGAAGCCCACGAAACGGTGGCCATTAAGTACGCCGGCAAGGAATTGGTGGTGGCGTTCAATCCGGAATACATCATGGAGCCGCTGAAAAACCTGGCCAATGATGAGATCTACGTTGAGTTGACCGATGAATTGAGCCCGGGCGTCATCAAGAGTGATGTTCCGTTTATCTATGTGTTGATGCCGATGCGGATTTCGTGAAAGGGCTTGACGTAACGTTACGGTTTTTCGCATCCTTTCGCGCGCCACTTGCCGCGGTGTTGGCAACGCCTTATTCTTGCCGGATTGTGTAATGGTAGCACAGCAGATTCTGAATCTGCTTGTCTAGGTTCG
>CAZSSA010000118.1:0-5478 GCA_964609375.1 uncultured Verrucomicrobiota bacterium
ACGTGGACCTCGACCCGTGTGAATCATACGCCGCGCATGCGGGTGGATGCCGCCTGCCGGATTGTCACCGGCGGTCGGACCGAGGAATTCTTCCTCAGCGTTCCGAACATCGGTGAAGAGATGTATGCGGACCGGGATCTGATCCACCGGCCGCCGTTCGATTTCATCATGATCGGTTCGCCGGCGGGCGAGTTCATGTTCGCCAAGACGTACGCCGATCCGCGGCGCAACGGGATCCAGCGGCGCCGGGTGGGCGAGGCCATGAGCACCCAGGACGGGCGCGGCGCCACCGTCACTGAAATGAACTTCCATATGACGCAGGCGCGGGCGGCCCGTGCGCTGGTCTCGTACGAGGACGTCCGCGCCGCGATTCTCGGATTCGTCCGTTTGAACGGACGGACGACATGGGTGTCTCCCGACGGATGCACGACGGCGATTCTCGACTACCCGATCCGGGTGTGCAATGTGTCCCATGCCTCGGAGCAGTGGCAGATTGACAACGGCCCGGTGCTCATCCCCGATCTCGCGGCGGGTGCGCCGTGGCTGCCCAACCTCCGTCCCGGCTATCTTGTCTATGATGCCACGGACTGGGCCGATATCTGCCGCCGCAGGCTGGCGCCGGACGACCCGTGCGAAGCCGGATCGCTGTATTCGGCGCCGGAGCGGGTCACCGTGCATAACGAACTGCTGGCCCTGGATGGCCCACTTTGAAGGATAGTGACTATGCCGCCAAAACGAAAGACCGAGGTTTCTATGCACCCGTACCAGGACGCGAAGTCAGGTGTTGATGCACGCGTGGCCGACCTGCTCGGCCGCATGACGCTCGATGAGAAAGTCGCCCAGCTCGGCCAGCGCGCGGCCGATGGCTTCCCGCTCGATGAGACAGCCGACGACGCGCTCGCCCGGGACTGGCCGCAGGCGCCGGGCTGCGTGTTCTTCGGGCTGAAGTCATCGCTCGAGGAAAACGCCGAGCGCGTCCGTCGCGTCCAGCGGTTCCTGCGCACGCGCACCCGGCTCGGCATTCCCGCCCTGGTCGGCTGCGAGGCGCTGCACGGCGTGGTCGCCGCCGGGGCGACGGTCTATCCCCAGAGCATCGCCCTGGGGGCCACCTGGAATCCGGCCCTGGTTCGCGAGATGGGCGTCCAGATTGCCCGCGAGGCCGCTGCCGCCGGCGTCACCCAGGCGCTCGCGCCCGTTCTCGATCTGGGCCGCGACCCGCGCTACGGCCGCATCGAGGAGTGCTATGGCGAAAGCCCGACGCTCGTCGCCCGTCTGGGTGTCGCCTACATCGCCGGCATGCAGGGTGAAGATGCCCACGCCGGGCTCGCCGCGGACAAGGTCTTCTGCACGGCCAAACATTTTGCGGGCTACAGCATCCCGGCTAACGGTATCAACATCGCGCCCGTGCTCGTCGGGCCGCGCGAGTTGCGCGCCCGCCACCTCGTGCCGTTCGAGGCCGCCGTCCGGGAAGCGCGCATCATGGCGGTCATGCCGTCCTACAACGCGGTCGACGGCGTTCCAAGCCACGCCAACGCCTGGCTGTTGACCGAGCTGTTGCGCGGCGAATGGGGCTTCGAAGGGTTCGTCTATTCCGACTGGGACGGAATCGGCATGAACGTCGCGCACCGGGTGGCGCCGGACGGGGCCGCCGCCGCAGCTCAGGCACTGGCGGCCGGCGTGGACCTCGAAGCGCCGGAGCTCCAGTGCTTCCGGCACCTGCCGCGCCTGGTCGCCGAAGGCCGCGTGGCTCCCGCCGCCATCGACCGCGCCGTGGCGCGCGTTCTGCGCGCCAAGTTCGTCGCCGGGCTTTTCGACGGCCGCCCCGATGGGGATCCCGCCGCCGCCGCGCGCGTGGCGCGGCAGCCCGCGCACGTGGCGCACGCGCGCCGCCTGGCCGAGGAGTCGGTGATCCTGCTCAAGAACGATGGGGACCTCCTGCCGCTCGCGGCGGACACGCTCCGCGGCATCGCCGTCATCGGCCCGAACGCCGACCAGGTCGAATTTGGCGATTACAGCTGGACCAAGAGCAACCGCCACGGGGTCAACGTTCTCCAAGCCCTGCGGCACGCGGTCGGGGATCGGCTGACGATCCGTCATGCGAAGGGGTGCGAGCTCGCCGGCCTCGGCACCGAAGGCTTCGCGGCCGCCGTCGAGGCGGCCCGGCAGAGCAGCGTGGCCATCGTCGTCCTCGGGGACACCAGCGGGATTTCCAGCGGGGTGGGATGGGAGGATTCCACCCTCCCGATGGCAACGGTGGGAGAGAGTTTTGACGTCAACAATCCCGTTCCTCCGGGCGTCCAGGAAGATCTCGTGCGCGCCGTCGTGGGCAGTGGGACGCCCACGATCGTGATCCTGCTCAGCGGCCGTCCGTACTGCGTTCCCTGGCTGAAGGAACGGGTTCCGGCGCTGATCCAGGCCTTCTACCCGGGCGAACAGCAGGGGCCCGCGCTGGCGGATATCCTCTTCGGCAAGGTCAATCCCTCCGGCCGCTTGCCGGTCACCGTGGCCCGCTCCGCCGGGCACATCCCCTGCACGCACGATTTCATGCCGTACAGCCGCGGTTACTACCGCAATCCCGGTCAGCCGGGCAAGCCCGGCCAGGACTACGTCTTCGACGTGCCCGACCCGCTCTGGCCCTTCGGTTTCGGGCTGTCCTATACCACGTTCGCCTATTCCGGACTGGAGATCGAGACCCCCGACATCGCGCGCGACACCGGCCGGCTGCGGTTCGCGTTCACGGTGACGAACACCGGCGTCCGGGCGGGCCGGGTGACGCCGCAGGTCTACTGGCGCGACCTGACGGCGCAGGTCGCGCCGCCCGAGAAGACCCTGTTGCGGTTCGACAAGTTCGAACTGGCGCCCGGAGAATCGCGCCGCGTGCGCTTCGAGGTGCCGGCGGGCGAGTTCCGGAGTGTCGGGCTCGACGCCCGCTGGGCCGTCGAGCCGGGCGAAAACGAGTTGCAGGTCGGAGACCATGCCGAAGCTGCCATGCTGACCGCGTTGTTCAGGATCGTTTCCGTCCAGGAGCCGCGATGAACGCCGATCCCGAGGTCAAACCCCCGACGCGGGCCGTGCGGGAGGCGCACCGTTGAGCACAAGAGGATCGAGGGATGAACGACAGGTCATATCGCCAGGAGGAACCTTATGAAAGCCGGATTTGCAAGCGCATTGATCACGCCGCCGTTGGGCGCGCGCATGGAAGGGTATGGAAACCGTGACCGGGCGAAAGGCGCCGAGTCGGTGGGTGATGAACTTTATGTGCGGGCGTTATACGTCGAACAGGAGGGCGAGGTTGTCCTGCTGCTGGCATACGACACGTGCTTCTTCTCGCGGGCGAACGCCGACCGGTTGAAGGGCGCGGTCGGGCGGGCGACGGACCTCGCCCCGCGGCAGATTCTCATCAATGCCTCCCACACGCATTCCGGCGGATGGGCCAGCCAGTGGGGGGATACGGCCACGCTTGCGCCGGACTGGGCGTGGTTGGACCTGGTCGAGCGGCGCAGTATCGAGGCGGCGCGGCGGGCGCGGGATTGCGTGCGGCCGGCCACGCTGTGGGCCGGAACGGGCCACACATCCCTTCCGGTGTCGAGGCGGCGGCCGGATGGAAAGGGTGGCGTACAGTGGGCGCCCTATCCCGAGGGGGTGGTGTGCAATCTGCTTCCCGTGGTCTTGTTTCGGGGAGAGGATGGCGATCCGATCTGTGTGCTGTTTTCCGCCTCGTGCCATCCTTCCACCATCGGGGGCTGGGTGTTGTCGGCGGACTATCCCGGGGCGGCCTGTGCGGCGCTGGATGCGCGGTTTGGCGGCGGGGTCGCCATGTTCCTGCAGGGCGCCGCTGGCGACACCAAGGCGCGGGTCATTGCCGACATGCAGGCGGCGGATGGTCCCTTGTGGCGGAAAGGGACCCCTGAGGACGTGCGTGTGGCGGGCGAGGGGCTGGCGCGGGAGGTGGAGGCCGTGCTGGCGGGAGGTCTGATGGAGCGGTCCCCGCGCGTGGGTACGGCGCTGATTGAAGTGGAGTGGCCGCTGGAAGCCATGCCCTCGCGCGAGGCGGTCGCGGCGGACCTGGCCAGCGACCGCGTGGTCCGAAAGTTCTGGGCCGGGCAGCTTCTGGCCCGGTTGGATCGCGGGCTGCCTGTCCCGGATTCCGCGAGTCTGCTTGTCCAGGGCGTACGACTTGGCCAGGATGTGCGAATTGTTGCCGTGGAAGGGGAACTGGTTGGGGAACTCGGCCTGCGGGTGGCCGGAAGGTTCGCGGACGGGGTGACATTCCCTCTCGGCTACAGCAATGGAACGGGGTTATACTTGCCCACGGCCCGGATGCTTGCCGAGGGTGGGTACGAGGCGGAAAGTTACTTCGAGTACGGATTTGCGGCGCCGCTCCGACAGGTGGGGGAGGGCGTCCTGGACGGGGCCGTGGACGCATTGCGCCGCCAGATTCTGGAGTCTGAATAGGGTATTGAACAATAGGAGAGCAAATCATGATTATTGACATGCATGCACACGTTTACGCCTTTCCCAAGATCCGGGCGCGGCCGGACGGCACGCCATTCCTGTCGGCCGCCGAACAGATCGGGATCATGGACAAACTGGGCGTGGACAAGACGGTGATTCTTCCATTGGCCAGTCCGGTTCCCGGCGCCGAGCCGCAGAGCATTGGCGAGGTGCTGTATATTTGCGGGCAGTATCCCGGCCGCTTCATTCCCTTCTGCTGTGTGGAGCCGCGCATCGGCAAACGGCCGGAGCGTGTTGTGCCGGAGGACTATCTCTACCGGTTGGAACAGTACCGCGACCTCGGCTGCAAGGGGGTGGGGGAGATGACGGCTCGGATCCCGTTCGACGATCCCTGTCTTCTGGCGTTTTTCGCCGCCTGCGAGCGGATCGGGTTCCCCGTCACCTTCCACACCACCACGTTCGATTGCGACACCTACGGGTTTCTCGACGACGTTGGGCTGCCGCGTTTCGAGCGTGTGCTGCAACTCTTCCCGAAGCTCGTCTTTCTCGGGCACAGCCCGGGATTCTGGGGCGAGATCAGTGGCGGCGTGACGTCGGCGGAAAAGGAGATGTATACCGACGGTCCTGTGAAGCCCGGCGGGCGGCTGACGGAACTTTTCCGGCGCTATCCCAACCTGTACGGGGACATTTCCGCGCGCAGTGGGCTGAACGCCCTGCGTCGCGATCCGGCTCATGCGGCGACGTTCATCGCGGAGTTCCAGGACCGGTTGGTGCTGGGGCTGGACTATTGTTCCATCCGCAACGACATGCCGCACATCGCGTGGCTCCGGTCGCAGCGTGATGCGGGGCTTATTACGCCGTCCGCCTGTGACAAGATCCTGGGCGGCAACGCCGTCAGACTGCTGGGGTTGTGACAGGAGAAATGGAGGAAGACATCATGATAACAACTTCGGTGGCGCTGACGAAACCGGTGTGCGTGGACAGCTTCGCGACGACACTCGATTGGCAGCGGCTGGCCCGTCC
>CAZSSA010000119.1:0-3572 GCA_964609375.1 uncultured Verrucomicrobiota bacterium
AACCTCCGGGCAGACGATCTCGCCTATCTGGAACGCGTTCTGTCAAATGGAAGACACCTGCTGGGGTTGATTAATCAACTCCTTGACCTGTCAAAAATAGAAGCTCAGAAATCCGAGCTCACCCTGGCCCCCGTCAGTTTGTCGACATTGATCAAGGATGTATTGTCGGAATGCGAAAGCATGACCGCCGGTCGCCCCATTAAACTGGTACTCAGCGCCCCATCGCTGATGGCGCCATTAAGGACGGACGCCGGAAAACTCCGTCAAATATTGATCAACCTGATCAGTAATGGCATCAAATTTACCGATCACGGTCATGTCCTCGTCAGTATTGCCACCGAACCCAACACCAACTACCCCATCCGGATTGATGTAAGCGATACCGGTATCGGCATCCCCCCCGACAAGCAATCGATTATCTTCGACTCCTTCCGCCAGGCCGATAACACCACCGCTCACAAATACGGCGGAACCGGGCTTGGATTGACGATAACCGCAGCACTCTGCCAGCTCATGGGGTTCCGCCTTAATGTCTGTAGCGAGGTAAGCAGGGGATCCACCTTCTCCATCTGGCTGATCCCCGATTATTACGTTCCCGCCGCTGCGGCAACCCCCCTGCCCGCTTCTCTCCCCCTACATGATGGTATCCCTTTCCCTGATCCATTTCAGGACCGTGTCGTTCTCGTGGTTGCTGATGAAGAGGATGCTCTTCTTTTGCTGACACGCCTGCTGGAAGATTTGGGATGTGTTCCCCTGCCGGCAACGTCGGGCGAAGATGCTCTTCGTCTCGCCCACAAAATTAAGCCCGATGTCATCATCCTGGATCTCCTCATGCCGGAAACGGACGGTGGGAAGGTCCTGCAAACCCTGAAGACCAACCCGACACTTCAAACCCTTCCCGTTCTGCTCCTGACTGGTAAAGCATTATCCGCACCGGAGAAAGCGTCGTTATCCCGTATGGCATCCGCTGTGCTGATTAAATCGGGAGAGTTCAAGAAAGAGCTCCGTCAAACCCTGGCGTCCATCCTGCCGAAGCCGCAATAGCACAGCGGCACAAACGCCACTTCGGGGCACAAAAAGGCCCCGCCTCTTCTTCAGCGGGGCCTTGCCGGCATTGAGTTCAACCCCCGTTACGGGTTGGGATCCGTCGACAGCCACCCGCCGACCTGCATGTTGTTCCCCACGTAGTCCACCCCATAGACGGGCTCGGCGCCGCCCCAGTAGCTGTTCATGATATAGAACGTCCCCTTGCCATTGCGCTCGACGTCATAGTCGCCATTGCCCGACATCGAGTTCATGCCGGCGCTGCTGTAGATCCCGCCGCCGAAATCATAGTAGCGGTATGGAGCCGAGGTGGAAACATCCAGACCATCATCCCCGTTGTCGCGCATCACATTGTATTCGCCGAACAATTGGATCCCGTAGTCGGCATCCAGGTTGAGGCGCAAGCCATCCTTGCCGTTCCCGCTCATCACATTGTCCGTGAAGTTGGCTTCCACGATCCAGCCATCCAGCACGGCCTTGACGCCGCTGTTGTCGTTTCCAGTGGCGGTCACACCATCGACCTCCGCCCACAACGTGTTGTCCGCCGACGCCCGGATGCGCAGCCCGTTGCCCGTATTCCCGGTCAGCACCGAGTCGAACACCGAAATATCGGCGTTCCCATCGTCACCCCCCCCGTAGGCATTCACCAGAATCACAAGCCCGGCATGGTTGTCGTCCTCCATGTCGCCCCCATTCCCGGTGGAAGTCAGGCCATCCACTCCAACAAGAACGCCTCCGGCCTGCGCGTCGGCTTCAATACGAACGCCGGCCTGGCCGTTCCCGGTGGTTTCCACCCCGCCCTCCGGCAGCATCGGCACGATCTCATCAAACAGATCCCAGTCCCAGTCACCCATGTGGTCGTTCATGGCTGCCACGGCGCCATCGCCAACCCAGACATGGGCATCGCCATTGTAACTTTCAACATCGAGCCAGATTCCCCGCTGCTCATTACCATTGGCCCGAATGTCCTGTAACGCGGCGGCGGCCACTCCTCTGCCGTTGACCTGGGCGTTAATGCCTGACCCATACACGCTATCATTCGCTTCTACACCGGCAAGCACCAGATAGGAAGAGGCGGGAGCGTAACTGGAAGCGGTCAACTGCAACCCGTCATACTGGTTCTCGTTGGCTATGATGTTGATGCCGCCGATCATGGCTTCGCCCTCATCGCTTCTCGCCAACGCGTCAACATGAATCCCAACCCCGTTGTTCCCCGATGCATTCACGTCGGCAAGCCCGACCATGGCGTCCCCCCACTGCGCATCGGCAACAATGTCTATTCCGTCGCCAACATAGCCATTCTTCTCAAGGGTCATGACGTTCCATCCGTTGTTGAGGGCTTCCACCCCAATGACGCCGACAATACTGCTGTCGTGGGCCTCCGCATGGATATGCACGCCCACACCGGCATTGCCATTGGCTTGCACAGGCCCCAGCGTGGATACATCGGTCAAGTCCACATCCACCGGCATGTCCTGATCATCCAGAACCTCCTGGAACATTCCCATGACCGACTCGGTCGAAGCCACAATCCCGACCGTCGTTCCGTCTTCAGAGGTAAGATCCAACTGGATTCCCGCATAAATCGTCGAATCCTTGTCCTCAACATCCATTCCGTTCCTGTTCGCCTGGGCGTCCAACACCACCGCAAAGGCGGCGTCATGTCCATCGACATCAATATTGATTCCACTGCCGCCGTTATCGTTCGCCTGCACCTGGCCGTAGGGCGGAATAAAGCCCATATCCATGGGGGAAACAAACTCACCCAACATCGGATTTTCCGTCAGGTTCTCAATCAGTCCGAACATCGGATCACTGGACATCACCAGGGCACCGGCAACGCCATAGGGGCTGGAGAAGTTGCCCTTCAATCCGCACCCGTCGTTGCGGTTCGCCGTCACATCCATGAACACTCCCAGCGCCAAATCGTCCGACGAGGAATACACGTTAATTCCCGGCCCCGGCGCATTGTCGTTGGCCTCGCAACGGATCATGGCAAGGATCGAGACATCCGAACTGCCGTAGTCTCCGCTCTGGTGAAGGTTGAATCCACCCCATCCGCCCTGTTTTTGCTCATCCATCCAGTTTGCATAACCGTTTCCATTGGCCTGTACGCCAACAAACGCCGCCAGGTTTACGTCGGATTGCTGCCCGAGCCAGATACCGCCATTGTAGTTTCCATTGGCCTGCATGGCACCGTTTTCACGGTACAGCTCGCCGATGCCCAGCATATCGGCAACACTTGGGATGTCGCCGTCTTCCGAAACGGTAGGCATAAGATTGATCCCGCCCATAACCGTGCCGAGCACCTGGTCAAGCCGATCCAGATCCTCATGTGAGGCAAACAACGCCCCGGATAGATCGTTGGCCTGCAGAGACACCGAGAGTCCAGTGTTGTGGTTGTTGTTCGCCTTCGTATCCACGAACAGCGCCACCGCCACATCATAGTCGGAGGCATTCAGGTACACTCCGTCGCCGCCATAAACCTGGCCATTGTACGAATAATCTCCGGAAATACGGGCCATGAA
>CAZSSA010000119.1:3672-5447 GCA_964609375.1 uncultured Verrucomicrobiota bacterium
CATCAGGTTGCGTAATCTCAAACCCGGCAACCGTCGTGTCACTCGCCAGCGTAATCGCCGGACCATTGCCACCGCCATTAACCACCGGATACACGCCGCCCAGGAAGCGGTCGCCCCGCCCGTAGATCGGACATCCGCTGCCCCACAGGGTCACGCCCTCCGTCATCACCACATTCTCGTAATACTGCCGCGCCGCATCGCGCACATAAACCATACGGCGGGGATTGGCCACGCCCTCACCAATCGTGTTATACGGATGTTCCCAGGAACCATCTTCATATCCGCTGCGGTTGTCATCATCCACAAAGGTGACATCATCCTCAATCACCTCGGTCTTCTTGTCGCGGTTACGCTTGCTGACCAGCGTCTTGCTCTTGACTATGCGATCCTTGATGACCTCTTCCGGCTCCGTCGCCTCCGTACGGACATGCAGATCGCGAATCACCATCTCGGTCAATCGCGAGGACATCGGCGCCGTGCTCTTCCCCAGCTTGAATCCATCGAACGCCCCGGCAAACGGCGATTTGCCATGGCTCAGGGCCACCAGGTCAAACGGCAACACCGCGCGCGCGCCCACCGAATAGGTGGATCCGAACAATTCCTCATCTTCCTGATACGTCGCATCAAGATACAAGGATGGCATCGGGCGGATTTCCAGTCGCGCCTTGACGCCATTAATCCGGTCACTGATATCGGAATCAAAACTGTAGTAGCCCACAAACGCCTTCACATCGGCATGGTCCTGAACCACCGGAATGGGCAGCAGGGCCCCGATTTCGCAGTCAAACCCTTCCAGCGCCTGCTCGTACATCTGATAATGCTGCTGAACCTGAACATCATATGTGGAATCCGTAACGTACGTTGTCTGGATAATCTGGTTCCCGTCGCCCGTCACGTCGCCGACGTTCTGCCGGCTTTCCGTTACCGTTGACGAACTCACCACATAGCGGTCAGAGGTCTTGACGTCATCTTCGGGCAGATAATAATTGGCGCGGGCATCAACCCACTTGCTCAGGAACTCAATCCCGAAGCCAACCTGGTCAAACCCGTTATCAAGCGACGTCTCGCGGTGATCGTAAAACGCATTGGCTCCGACGATGAAATTCTTGTCGGGAAAAAGCTGGCGATAGCCAACGCCAATGTTGAACTCCTGCTCGTCGGAATCATTAAGCGAGCCGCGGGGCGCAATAAAGAGCAAGCCGGACTTCAGCATCAGGACGGGAATCAGCACATCGCCATAGCCCTCCGCCCCCTTGTCATTGAACAGGCCACCAATGGTAATCTGTCCGGGAGGCAGCGGGATATCGGCACCAGCCGCCGCCACGGCTTTTTCAGCAGGTTTCGCCGCCGGAGCGGGGGTCGCCACTGCCGGCGCAACAACCGTTTTCGCAGGGGCGGGGGTCGCTGCCGCCGCCGGAGCCGTTTCCGCCGCCAGGGCCAACGACGAGAAACACACCAAAACCACCCATGCCAGCATTGCGCGTAAACTGAACCTACGGTTATCTGAGTTCATGGCAGACTCCTTTTAATGTGTGCGAGATAAAATACAACCCATTTCTCGTCAAAACGGTTAGCACCAACGTCTGTACCGGTCAAGCCATAAATTAGAATTTGTTGCTTTTTTTATGATACTCGCTGTCAATCATTAATAAGGCTGATATGACGCCATCACCCCTGTCATTCACCCGGAATACTCCCGCAATATCCTTGACGCCCCTGCGGCTTTTCCCTACCTTCAGCCGCGTTGTTGACTGAGCAGGAGGGCGCCATCGCAT
>CAZSSA010000120.1:0-5381 GCA_964609375.1 uncultured Verrucomicrobiota bacterium
GCGCGGGACTTGCAGGATGACACGTGTTTCTGTGCTGGCTTGCTGTCATTCCCCGATAGTGGCGGTAGAGGCGCGAGAAATAGAAACGGTCATTGAATCCGGACTGCGATGCGATTTCCCCGAGCGACATCTCCGGATGGGTTTTCATGAGTTCGTCCGCCTGCGTCAACCGCTTCTCAATGAGAATCTGCTTGAACGTCAGTCCGTGCTTCTTCCTGAGGACGTGCGAGAGGGATGACACGCTCCGCCCGGTGAATTTGGCTACATCCTGAACCGTGATCTTTTCGGTCAAATGCCGGGCGATATACTGTTGGACTTTATCGAGAAGCCAGTCGCCGCGGGGGACGACCAATTCGCGTGCCACGATGTAGTCGACCAGCATCATAAACAGGCCGAGGATGCCCTCTATCCGTGCCGTGGCGATATAGGGAACCTTTGAAAAATGGCGCCTGATGATGGAGGCGGGAAGGCGGTTTTTACAACGGTTGATGACGTTGGTGGGAACCGTTGAGCTATCCCTGAATTGCCCGATCAGCGCGTAGCCGGCCAGCCGGTTGTCGATGAAAACAGGCGCAATGGCTTCCTTCAGTCCGGCATGGCACTGGTAGTAGATGAGCCCCTTTTTCTTGAGGCATTCGGCTTGCATTTTGGTGTCGAGGGCCGAACATAACCCTGGAAACAGGTGGTCCTGTATATGTTGGCAGTAGTCCGAGTTGCGCATCCGGTGGCGGTCCGACCTGATAATCGTTCCGTCCGGTCCAAAGAGAACCACCCGCATTTTCATGGCCATCGCGAAAACGTCGAGTAGTCGTTGCACCTCATCATGCAGGATCAGTTCAATGGTCGGTGTCATTGGCATCAGCGGGATCCTTTGCGATATGAATAAAAATACAATAATGTGCGTAAAAGTCCATTGGTTTGCAGGGCTGTCCATTTACGGGGGGGGGCTCCGGAATTAAGATGTCGGCAAACATAAGGGGAAGTCTATGGACAAGGCTCTCAATTACTGGGTGTTCGGAGGATTCGCGGGGGAGAAGTCGCCTTTTGAGTTCATCGAGTGGGCGGAGCAGGCCGGGCTTGACGGGGTTGAACTCACGGTTGGCGATGCCGTCCCGGGCGACATTTCTGAAAGTGACTGTCGGAAGATAGCGGCCTTTGCCAAGGGGAAGTCCATCAGGCTAAGGACGTTGGCCACGGGCTTTTACTGGGGAACATCTCTCGGTTCGGCGGAGGAGGCTGAACGACATCGGGCGATTGAATTCACGCGGAACTACCTCAGGATAGCCAAGTGGCTTGGAGTTGAAACGGTTCTGGTGGTGCCGGGTGCCACGCGAGTGGCCTGGGATCCCTCCCGTCCTGTCACCCGTTATGAGACCGTCTGGACGCAGTCCGTCAAATCGCTCCTGGAACTTGAGCCTGTGGCTGAAGCCCTGAAGGTGAACATCGGCTTGGAGAATGTCTGGAACCGATTTTTGTTTTCCCCGATGGAGTGGCGGTTTTATCTGGATCAGTTCAAGTCCGGCCGGATCGGGATGTATCTCGATGTCGGGAACTGCTGTCTGTACGTCAGGCCGCAGGATTACATCCAGACGCTGGGAAACAGGATCCAGGCGGTACATGTGAAGAATTGGAAGGGCGATGCGCTGGCTGGCGGGAACCTGCAGGGATTTGGCGAAGATATTCTTGATGGGGAGGTGGATTTTCCAGCCGTGTGGAAGGCTCTTGGCGAGATAAACTATTCCGGCCCATTGACCGCCGAAATGATTCCGTTCTCCCGTCTCCCGGACCTTGCCATTCCGGATCTTGAACTGGCCGGAAGGACGGCAAAGAAACTTCTCACACTTTGAACCTAAGTGAACCGTGAAGGGAAAGGTAGCGCCATGTTGAAAGTCGGTATCATCGGAATTGGAATGATGGGCTCGACCCATCTGGATGTGTACAGCAAACTCAAAGGGGTGAAGGTTGTCGCGGTGGCCGATCTCATTCCAGAGCGCCGTGAGGGCAGGACTGTCGTGGCGGGCAACGTCAAGGGACAGTCGCAAGGCGGAGTCAATTTTGCGGCCTTCACCAAGTTTGACGAGGGAATGAAGCTTATTGCCGATCCGGAAGTGGACATTGTCGATATCTGCCTGCCGACTCCGCTTCACAGTCGGTATGCCATCGCCGCGCTCAAGGCGGGCAAACATGTTTTGACAGAAAAACCGTTCGCGTTAAACGGGAGGGAGGCTGACGAGTTGGTCAAGGCCGCCAAACAGGCGAAGTCCATGCTGATGTGTGCCATGTGTATGCGATTCTGGCCGGCCTGGGTTTGGTTGAAGGAGGCCGTTGATGCGAAGCCATTTGGCAGAGTACTGGCGGCTCAATTCCGGCGTGTAGCCTCGCATCCCGGTGGCCCTTTTTATAGCAAGGGGGAGGCTTGCGGTGGGGCTATTCTTGATCTCCATATCCATGACACGGATTTCATCAAGTATTGTTTCGGCAAGCCGGATGCCGTCTTCAGCCGCGGGTATTCGGTGAACACCAACAGGACTGATCATGTCATCACCCAGTACCTTTACAAGCATGTGCCACTTGTGGTCGCGGAGGGCGGCTGGGCGATGGCGCCGGGGTTCGGATTCCAAATGCAATACACGGTCAATTTCGAAAAGGCGACGGCGGTCTTCGACCTGAACGCCCCGAACCAGCTTACACTCATCCAGGACGGGAAATCCAAGCCAGTCACCGTGAAGGCCGGAATGGGCTACCAGCATGAAATCGCCTATTTCCTGGATTGCATCAGGAAGGGACGACGGCCGCGTGCCGTTGAACCGGCCAGTGCCGCCTTGTCGGTGAAGATCGTGGAAGCCGAGGTCAAAAGTCTCAAAACCGGGAAACCTGTGAAGGTATAAGGCGGCTCTGGAGTATGGCGTTGCTGCAGCGAGATGCCCGTGAAATTCGGGTGGTGGTGGCTGGGATCGGCAAGATGGGAACCTATCATGTCCGGGCCCTGTTGCAATTGACGGCCGGAGAGGCTGAAGACTATTACAAGGCAGGACTTCGCGAGCAGGTGGGCAAGATTCGCCTGTGCGGGCTTTGTGACATTGATCAGAGCCGTGCCGTGAATTTTCCGGGCATTCCTTGCTTGCAGGACTATCGCGCCATGATTGAGGCGGCTAAACCGGACATGGTGGTTGTTGCCACGCCATCCCGGCTCCATTACGGCATGGCCAGGGCTGCGCTCGAAGCCGGACTCCATGTCTTTGTCGAAAAGCCGGTGACGACCCGGCTGTCGGACTGGGATGATTTGGCAGGGAGGGCGGACCTGAATGGGTTGCGCATCATGGCCGGTCATGTCGAGCGGTACAACCCGGTGGCCATCAAAGTCAAACACTTGCTGGCATCCGGTGAACTCACGGTGTCTGGCTACGGGTTCAACCGCTGCCAGCCTTACGATCCACGCATCCCTGACGACATTGTGACGGACAAGGTGATCCACGATCTCGACCTGGCCATGTTTCTGTTCGGACCGGTTGCCGGCGTCGATGTGAGGAATTTCAAACAGGTCCGGGGCGAGACGCGGGAGGTTACCCTCCGTTTACGTCATGACAGCGGGATTTCGGGCGAACTGCATCTTTCCTGGCTGGTCGAAGGGCGGGCCAAGGTCAGGGAGTGTTCGCTGCTGGCACTGGATGGGCAAATCATCACCGGTGATTTCATGGCCAAGACGTTACAGGTTAATGGGCGCGAGGTGGAATGTTGCGTGCCTGGATGGATCAGGGCCGACAACAATCAGGTCAAGGACGAGTTGGCTGATTTCGTTGGATATTGCCTTGAGCCAGATTCCAGTATGCCGGTTGTCCAGCCCCTGTTGACGGTGCCGGAAATCAGGGCGGCCACGGCGATTATTGAAAAACTTTCGGATGATATACGACTTGCCTGCACACGATCCGAAGGGCGGTGCGAAGATGTGTAAGATCGGCGTCATGGTGGAGTCGTTCCGGAGAGGGTTGAGAGGCGGGGTGGAGGCGGCGGCAACGTTGGGCGTCCAGGGAATTCAATTTTATGCCACGGGCGGGGACTCACATTTTTTGAGACTCCGGGGTGCGGCGCTGAAGGAGTTCAAGGCTTTTCTGCGGGACATGAATCTCGATGTGGCGGCGGTGTGCGGCGACTTTGGCGGGTTTGGATTCCAGATTGAATCCGGGAACCGCCAACGGATTGAAGATTCCAAGCGCGTTTTGGAACTGGCGCTGGAATTGAACTGTCCGGTGGTGACCACGCATATTGGCGTGATTCCTCCGGACCCGGCACATCCCCGCTACCGTGTCATGGCCCGGGCCTGTGTGGAATTGGGCCGGGCCGCCCATGCGATGGGAGGGGTTTTTGCCATTGAGACGGGGCCCGAACCGGCCTGTGTGCTTCGCTCCTTTATCGACCGGCTGGAGTTGCCCGGTGGAATCGGCGTCAACTTTGATCCGGCCAATCTGGTGATGGTCTGCCGTGAGGACATCCCGTCCGCCGTACAACTCCTGATGCCCTATATTGTCCACACCCATGCCAAGGACGGAATCAATCTGAAGCCGGTTAACGCGGAACAATTATATGCGTCATTTGCCGGGGGTGGAGATCCTTCCTTCCATGCGGGGGAGTATATCCGTGAAACTCCCTTGGGGGAGGGGGACGTCCCATTCCCCGCTTATCTTGCCTTATTGTATGGTGGCGGTTTTACGGGGAGTTTGACCATTGAGCGCGAGGCAGGGCCGGATCCCTGGCGTGACATTGAACTGGCTGTCCGTTTTTTGCAGCACGCTTGCGTTGACATTAAATCAGGGGATGGTGCCTGATTCCGATCTTCTTGAGATCAACGCCGGAAGCTCCGGAGCCCTACGCCCGCCGGGCAGGCGGCAATTTCACGTCAGGCGGATCAGCGGCTTTACCAGTGTGCGGTCCTGGACCGCCGCCAGTGCCCGGGCAATATCCTCGAGCTTGAATACCCGTTTCCGATCGATCCAAACGGCGGGGTTCAGCTTGCCGGCACGGTAGAACTTGAGCACCGCCTCATGGGCCTCGGCTTCATCGTAGCCGCCGTTGAAAAAGGTGAACGTCCGCCCCGGCGCGAGCGACAGTCTGCCGGCTTCGTCAAGACCGTAAATGCCGATGACGCCGCCGTCTTTCAGGCATTGCTGCCCGGATTGGACATTCGCGGACTTGCCGATTGAGTCGATCACGAAATCGAATCCGTTCTGTAAGGCTGTCCATGTGTCTTCGCGGCGATAGTCATGATAGTCGGTCGCTCCGGCCCTGGCGGCGTCCGCCGCGCGGGAGGCCGATCCGGCCATCGCGACGCGTGCCGCGCCGAGGTTGCGTGCGTGCGAGACGAACGCGAGCCCGTTCCCGCCGGA
>CAZSSA010000121.1:0-5171 GCA_964609375.1 uncultured Verrucomicrobiota bacterium
TGGAAATCATCCAAATCCCCGGCTCGCCCGTGTACCCCCCTCTTCTCCTTGCTATTGACATCTTCGCCGCTTGCATTAGCATTACCCACCATTGCGCGCCACCAAGGGCGCAAGGGCGGCCAGCGGAGGTCGTTGGCGGCCACCCAGCGTTATGTGCGCGATCTGAGACCAAAAGGCCAGGGAGCGGCAGAACGCATGTTGGGAAATGGGATAAGGCACAGGGATTGGGAGCGAAGAGAAGGGATTGGTTATGGACGAGGAATTGTATAACACGCAGATTCGAGTGGAACGTAAGTTTTTCTATTTCACACTGAGGCAGAACCCCCGGGGTCGCTTCGTGAAAATCACCGAGGATGTCAACGGCCGCCGCGACAGCATCATCATGCCGTCCACCGGCCTGATTGCGTTCCGGGATGCACTGAACGAGCTGATTGACTCCGACGATAAGGCGGGTCCGGCGCCGGTCGCGGACGAGTGACCGCCATCGCACCGTGAGAAAGTCACGCGGTCGGAACGTCGCCTGTTTTATCTCTCCACACGGGCTGGGACATGCCGCGCGGGCAGCCGCCACCTTGGCGGCCCTGCAACGCCTCCAGCCCGATATCAATCTGCACCTGTTCACCACGGCGCCGAAGCGGTTCTTTACCGACTCCGGTTGCCGCAAAATCACGCTTCATGACGAGTGTGCAGATGTCGGATTTGTGCAGCATTCCGCCCTCGTCGCTGATCTGCCCGCCACCGTGGACCGGCTGGATGAATTCCTTCCGTTCCACTCCAACCACATTGAATTGCTCGCGGAAACCGTGCGACGCGGAAAATGCGGATTGGTCCTCTGCGATATCGCCCCGCTTGGCATCGCGGTGGCACGCCAGGCAGGGCTGCCCTCGGTACTGGTCGAGAATTTCATGTGGGATGATCTTTATCAGGCCTATGTCGCCGCTCATCCCCGCCTCGCCGCTCATATCGACGCGTTGCACGGTCTCTTCAGCCAAGCCAGCCTTCACATTCAGACGCAACCCGTTTGCAAGGCCATCGAGGCTGACCTTACCGTGGGCCCTGTCAGCCGCCCTCCCCGCCAATCCCCGTCCGCCATCCGCAAAACGCTTTCCATTGGGGCCGACATCAAAATCGTGCTGATGACCATGGGGGGCGTTTCCGGGCACACGCCCTTGTTGGAGTCCATGGCGCACCGGAAGGACATCGTGTTCATCGTCGCCTGGGGCAGCGCCAAGGTCCAGCGCTCCGGGAATATCATCGGCCTGCCCCTGCAGTCCGACTTCTATCACCCCGACCTCGTTCACGCCGCCGACGCCGTCATTGGCAAAGTCGGATACAGCACCCTGTCCGAGGTTTATCACGCCGGCGTCCCCTTTGGGTACATCGTGCGCGAAGGCTATCCCGAAATGCCCCCGCTCGTGGATTTCATTGAAAAGGACATGGCAGGCTTCTCCATCCCCGCCGCCACCCTCAATGACAGCTTATCTGAAAATTGCATTGACCGTCTGTTGTCGATCCCGCGCCGCCCGCCGACACTTCCCAACGGGGCCGACCCAATCGCCAACTTCCTGCTCCCCCTCTTGCGCCGAACGCCTTGACCTCTTCTGATTTCAGAGACTTTTGCCCTTCGTCGAGAGGCGCCATCCCTGCTTAATCGCCTTGTCGATTTTACCACCCATTCCACGCCCCACACCCGCCTCTCGGGCAAACCGCTTCCACTCCGCCACAACTCCGGATACCGCTTCCAAGACATCGGCGGCCTCACGAATGGCAATACCCGCCTTCTCGGCCAACCCCAACATATGTTCTCGCCCAGGTTCCCGCCCTTCCCCGCCCACCGTCATCGTATGCTCGCCGCCCGGCCCCTGCGCAAATGTCAGGTCATAGGCTGGGGCCAGCGCCCAGCCACCTTCCATATCCATCATGAATGCAAAATTCTTCACGTGATCATCGCGATTATGCGCCAGCACGTTGAAAACCATAAGCCGGAATGCCGCCACCACATCCGCATGATTCTTCGTCAGGATCCGGGTCACCTTCAACAACTGCTCATAATCACATCCCGGAATACGGAAATTGGCATGAATCAGATTGCCAAAACTGTGCACATGCCGACGCTGATTCCCCTGCCGGTCAAACCGCTCAACCCCGAAATACCGCTCACCTTCATGCGTTTCAAAAAGCCGGGTCGGCGGCATTATGATGCCGACAGCCTTGGCCATTAGCGCATACGCATATTCCACACACCCTTCCTCGGTTGCCTCGCGATTGGAATGAAATTTCACTATCCACGGCGAATAGCCTTCCGGTAATGCGTCTTCGCCGGAAATCATGTCGTCGCCCTGCAGTCCCACAAGCACCTTGGGACGCGCCCCGCCCGGACTGCCCCCTGCCCTGAAAAGCTGAGGAAGAATGCGGGCACTTTTGCCTGCCAACACCTGATAGGATTCCTGCGCCATCCCATGCAAGTTCAAGAGTTGCCTATCCCTTTCTTCCTGCTGTGCCGGGGGATGGTACGTCAATGCACCCATGGTGCGACTCCCAAGATAGGCAAGCCGATCAAGCGGCGAGATGTTTTCCAGCATCAATCCCTGACGCATGAAGTAACGATCCATCAAGAGCAAACCCCACCCATCCGGCAGGGAATCATCAAACAAGCCAAACAAGGGGCCAAACGCCCGATCCCGATGCTCGTGCAACCCCGGCTCCGGAGGAAGCCTGAAGGGCGAGAGCCACAAAGGCGCCTTGAGAAATTCAGTGTCGTATTCGAAATAGAGTCGATGATCGGATTCTGCAAGCACCCCCACACAGCGTTCTTGCCCAGGCTCAACCGTTAGATGGACTTCGATCTTTTTCATTTCGTCCCCCGTTTCGGTTTAGGCATCGACACCCTGGCCTCCAGTTCCCTCACGCTCCCAGCCTCAGGCGCACGCAAGAGCAACCCGAAATCATCCAACCGACCCAGCGCAAACGATAACTTCAGCAAGTTGCCAAGTGATATCTGTCCTGTACGCTCAAACCGCCGCAAGGAGGCCAACGTTACCCCCGACCGCTCCGCCAAGGTGGACTGCTTCCATTTCCGAGCCAGTCGAACCTGTCGAACCTTCCCCGCCAAATCCCGCGCCATTTCTTCAGGCGTCCAAAAAGAATAGGCCACCGTGTTTTCCATAAGTGATAATATATGCTTAATTGACACATTTATCAACATAAAACGCTAATATATGATCACTACTCGCAGGGCGGCCAACTTAGAGTCACACCCACGCTTGATCACTCGCCCGCCGCACGCTATCCTCAAACCCATGACGAGACGGAGGCGTATATGAACAACATCCGATTACCGGCCGAATGGGAGGAACAGGACGGCGTCCTCATGGCCTGGCCCCATGAAGCCACAGACTGGAAACCCTTTCTCACCCAAGTCCAGAAAACCTTCGCCACCATCATTGCCCACGCCAGCCACCATGCTCGCGTCATCCTCGTGACCAACGCCCCGGACGAAGCACGCCGGTTCCTCAACCAAACCGAGGCCCGCCTGGACCGGATCGCCTTTGCCCCCATCGCCACCAACGACACGTGGGCTCGCGACTTCGGTCCCATTACCATCTGCGAAAACAACCATCCTGTCCTGCTCGACTTCCAGTTCAATGGATGGGGCGGCAAGTTCCGCGCCGATCTCGACAACCTCATCTCCCGCCAGCTCAGGGACCATGGTATTTTTGGCGCCACCCACCTGCGCCATATCCACCTTATCCTTGAAGGCGGCGGCATCGAAAGCGATGGGCACGGCACCATCCTGACCACCCGCTCCTGCCTCGCCAATCCAAACCGAAACCCGCACATGACCCTGTCCGATGTCGAAAACGCCCTCCACCAGTTTCTTGGTGCCAAACGTGTACTTTGGCTCGATCATGGCTATCTCGCGGGCGATGATACCGACGGGCATGTGGACATGCTCGCACGCTTTGCCCCTCACGACACCATTGTCCATGTATCTTGCGACAATCCCGATGACGAGCACTATCCCTCCATCGGCGCCATGGTAAAGGAACTCCAGGCCCTGCGTACTGCCGCCGGGACCCCTTATCGCCTGCTTGCCCTGCCGTGGCCGGACGCCAAACATGCACCCGACGGGCATCGCCTGCCTGCTTCCTACGCCAACTTCCTCATTATGAACGGAGCCGTACTGGTGCCCACTTACAATGATCCCCGCGACAAAACCGCCCTGGGAACCATCGCCCAGGCCTACCCCGGCCGCCGGATCATCGGCATTGACTGTTCCGATCTCATCCTTCAGCATGGCTCCCTGCATTGCGTGACCATGCAATTGCCGCAAGGAGTTCTGGCATGAACACAATTAAGGCCGCCTTGATCCAAAACAAGTTCAGCGCCGACACACAGGCCAACCTCACCGTCAATTTAGCCGCCATCCGCAAAGCCGCCAACGCAGGCGCCAACCTCGTCATCCTCTCGGAATTGCACGACTCCCTGTACTTCTGCCAAACCGAGGACCCCGCCCTCTGCCGCTTGGCCCAGCCCATTCCCAGCGCCGCCACCGACCATTACGCCGCCATCGCAGGCGAAACCGGCATCGTCATCGTCGGATCCTTCTTCGAGCGCCGCGCCGCCGGGCTTTACCACAACACCGCCATTGTCTTCGAAAAGGATGGCTCCATCGCCGGACGCTATCGCAAGATGCATATTCCCGACGACCCCGCCTATTACGAGAAATTCTACTTCACCCCCGGCGATCTCGGGTTCCGCGCCATTCCCACCTCGATCGGCAAACTGGGCATCCTCGTCTGCTGGGATCAATGGTACCCCGAAGCCGCCCGCCTGATGGCTCTGGATGGCGCCGACATGTTGATCTACCCCACCGCCATCGGTTGGGACCCCTCCGACGCCGATGCCGAAAAACAGCGGCAACTCGACGCCTGGATCACCGTCCAACGCGGCCATGCCATCGCCAACGGACTCCCCCTCCTGAGCGTCAACCGGGTTGGCTTCGAAGCTTCACCAACGGGACAGGGCGGAATTCAGTTTTGGGGCAACACGTTTGCCGTCGGCCCGCAGGGTGAATTCCTCGCGCAAGCAGGAAGCGACACGGAAGCTCTTGTGCTTGTGGATATTGATACCCGCCGGACTGAGGCCGTTCGCCAGATTTGGCCATTCCT
>CAZSSA010000122.1:0-2667 GCA_964609375.1 uncultured Verrucomicrobiota bacterium
CCCGCAAGGCGCAGAGCGCCTCGTTGGAGCAGATGTTGGACATGGCCTTTTCGCGGCGGATATGTTGCTCGCGGGCCTGGAGGGTCAGAACGAAACTGCGGCGGCCGGCGGCATCCACGGTTTCGCCGCAGATGCGGCCCGGCATCTTGCGGACGTGTTCCATGCGGGTGGCCATGAAGCCGAGGTAGGGGCCCCCGAACGAAAGGTGGAGTCCGAGGCTCTGGCCTTCGCCGGTGACGATATCCGCGCCCATGGCGCCGGGAGTTTTCAGGAGGCCGAGGGCGATGGGATAGGTGGAGACGATGGCGAGGGCTCCCTTGGCGTGGGCCATGGCGACGACGTCGGTGAAGTCATCCACGCCGCCGAAGAAGTTCGGGTTTTGCAGGATGATGGCGGCAACGCTTTCATCCAGGGCCTCGGCAATGCGTTGGCGGTTGCTTTGGCCATGGACCACATGGATTTCCTGGAACTCGATGGCCAGGTTGGTGGTGTAGCAGTGAAGGATGTTGCGGTAGATGGGGTTCACGCCGCTATCGAGCAGGATCTTGCGGCGGCCGGTCACGCGGACAGCCATCATGGCGGCTTCGTAGAGCGCGGTGCCGCCATCGTAGAGCGAGGCATTGGCGACGTCCATATCGGTGAGGCGGCAGATGGAGCTTTGATACTCGAAAATGGCCTGGAGGGTGCCTTGGGAGGCCTCGGGTTGATAGGGGGTGTAGGCGGTGTAGAATTCCGCACGGGATGAAAGTTCATCGACGCAGGCGGGGATGAAGTGGTCGTAGAACCCGCCGCCGAGAAAGCAGGTCAGATTGTGGGCGTTACGGTGGGAGAGCCGGTGCAGGTGTTCGTACACCTCGGACTCGCTCTTTCCATCGGGAAGGTTCAACTGTTTGATTTGCAGATTTGCCGGAATGTCGGCGAAAAGGTCATCCATGCTGGAATGGCCTGTTGCCTTCAGCATGGCCTCCCGGTCAGCATCGGTATTCGCTATGTAAGGCATACATTTCCTTCGGGTTGTGGACGCCTCGGAGAGGCGTCCCTACCTGAATAAGGTGTTGACTCAAGTGGAAGCCAGGAACTTACGGTACTGCGCTGCTGTCATCAAGTCGGCGGCGGCGTTTCGGTCGCAGCCGGAAAGGTGATATATCCAGCCTTCGCCGTAGGGGTCACGGTTTACTCTTTCCGGCTCCTTGGACAAGCTGGTGTTGACTTCGGTGACCTCGCCGGTCAAGGGTGCGTAGACATCGCTGGCGGCCTTGACGGATTCGACGACGGCGCAGGTATCGCCCGCGACGACCTTTCGTCCGATCTTGGGGAGTTCAATAAAGGTGATGTCGCCCAGCGCCTCTTGAGCGTGATCGGTGATGCCGACAAAGGCGTCATCGCCCTGTTCGAAACGGACCCATTCGTGATCTTTAGAATAAAATAGTGCTTCCGGTATGCTCATGTGATGTCCTCCGTTAGGCTGATCTATAGAATGGAATGTTTACCAACTCTGCGTCCAGCAGATTCCGTCCTGTGTCGATACCCACGCGTTGTCCGGGGACGGCGTCGGGGGTATCGATATAGGCGAAACCGATGGCGCATTGCAGTGTTGGAGAGAATGAACCGCTGGTCACCGCGCCGATGGCTGCATTGTTTTTCATGACGCGGTGTCCGGCGCGTGCGGACTGGCGGCCTTCGCCACGGAAGCCGCATAAGCGTTTGGCGGGTCCGGTGGCGATGCGTTTGGTGAGGGCCTCTTTTCCAATAAAGGGATTTGGCTTGGAGGCATAGCGTTCCATACCCGCCTCGACGGGGGTCAGGGATTCGGTGAGTTCGTGGCCATAGAGGGGGAGGCCGGCTTCGAGCCGGAGGGTGTCCCGGGCGCCAAGGCCGGCGGGGCGGACTCCGGCTTCAAGGAAGGCGTTCCAGAGTTCCTGAATGCGCGGGACGCTGCCATAGACTTCGACGCCTTTTTCGCCGGTATAACCGGTACGGCTGACGACGAGGGGGTCGCCCTGGCGTTTGCATTCGAGGAAGCGGAAATAGCGCAGGGCGTTGGCGTCAATGGAAAGGACACGGGAGACGGTGTCCAATGCCTTCGGGCCTTGAATGTCCAGTTTACCGGTCTGGTCCGATATGTTTTCGAATGTGACGGAACCGGGCAGGTGGCTTTGAATCCAGGCAAAGTCCTTGTCGCGAGTCCCGGCATTGACCACCAACATCCAGCGGTTGGCGTTGAAGCGGTAGGCGATGAGGTCATCCATGATGCCGCCGTCCTCGCGCAGGAGGAATCCGTAGCGGCATTGCCCGTCGGTCATTGGGAGAATGTTGGTGGTGAGGATAGAGGAGAGGGCTTTGGCGGTATCGGCGCCGTTGATACTGAACCGGCCCATGTGGCAGGTATCGAACATGGTGACATCCGTACGGGTGCGGACATGTTCAGCCATGATGCCGTCGTACTGGACGGGCATCATCCAGCCGCTGAAGTCGATCATTCGCGCGCCGAGTTTGACATGTGCGTCGAAGAGCGGCGTTTTTTTTGGTTCGTTGAACATGGCGCGGGAGTTAACTCCACAGGGCGTGCGATGTCAACGGCGTAAATAGTTAAAGAAATGGAGGTTGAGGATCGTTATATGTCTAGGAGAGAGAAATGGACAGGGATGGGTGTTTTTACCAAGATGC
>CAZSSA010000122.1:2767-5147 GCA_964609375.1 uncultured Verrucomicrobiota bacterium
GGTTGATGGTGGGGAGAGGATTAAGATTACGGTCGGGTAATGGGTGAATAGGAGGTTTTTATGAAGCGATATCTATGGATGACGGCGTTGATGGTGATCGTTGCCGGGATGACGGTGACGGGTGAGGAATTGACAGCCATACGTGCGCGGGCTGCAAAGCTCAAGACGGATGGGAACTTCAAGGAGGCGCTGGCGTTGTATCGGGGGCTGGCGCTGGATGCGGGGAATGATAAAGGGGAACTGGTTCGGGATATCAATGAGGCCTCCTCCTGTATCGACCGCTTGAATCTCCAGGCTGAGAAGGATGCGTTTCTGGAGGACGTGGTCAAGGTTCAGGCCGGGCAGTGGCGTGCGTTGGCGGCGGTGGCACAACTTTACTTCGACGCCATGCATCAGGGGACGATGATTGCCGGGAAGTTTGAGCGGGGGCCCCATCGGGGCGGGCAGGCGCGGTATGTGAATAGCACGGAGAGAGACCGGGTGAGGGCGTTGCAGTTGATGGTGATGGCGGAGGGGGTCAGGGGGGGTGGGGTGGGGTTCAGGGTTCAGGGTTCAGGAGTTGGAAGTCGGGATTGGGAGGGGGGGGGCTTTTATGAGCAGTTTGCGCGAATGTTGGTGGGGTATCGGGGGTATCAGGAATCCTGGCGGTTGCAGTATCTGGTGGATCTGGCGGTGTTGCCGGATTATGAGGAGGGGTATGCCTATTTTCGCGGCGGATGGGGCGGGGAGACTCGTGGGGCCCCGGTGGATGAGAATGGGAAGCCTGTGTTTTATGGTGTGCCTGCGTCATGGAGTGCGGCTCGTAACGATGGGGAGCGATGGCGGTGGTGTCTCGCGCAGGCGGTGGCTTGTGATCGAAGCCGGAGGGGTGCCATCCAGTCTCAATTTGCCCAGTTCCTCCAGCAGCAGTTTGATGTCCAGACGCTGGCGTCGCAGGGGTGGTATGCACGCGGGATGGACGATCATAACGAAGAGAAGGCGGAGTCGGGGACGTATGCGCTTCATACGTTGAAGGAAAACGAAACCATTGCGCGATTGGCGACGGGGATCAAACGGTTCACCTTGCCGGACGAGTTCAACTTCATCCGGATCTACCAGGCGTTGGCGGAGGATAAGGAAACGACGGGATATGCGGAGACATCGCTAAATACCCTGGCCGAGAGTTTTACCAATCGGCGACAATATGAGCGGGCGGCGGGATATTGGCGGGAGAATATTCAGCGGTTCGGGCCAGGGGGTGACAAGGATCGATGGAAAGAAAAACGGTTGGAGCAGATTGTGGGGAACTGGGGGCGGTTTGAGCCGGTATCGGCGCAACCGGCGGGGAGTGCAGCGAGCGTGGAGTACCGGTTCCGCAACGGGAGCCGTGTGGTGTTTGATGCGCGCGAAATCGACGTCAAGTTGTTGCTGGATGACGTAAAGGCGTATTTGAAGTCCAATCCCAAGAATCTGGAGAGGGATCGGGTCAGCATTGAAAACATCGGTTACATGCTTGTTGAAAAAGAGCGGGAAAAATATGTCGGGAAGGAAGCGGCGCGGTGGGATCGGACGTTGGAACCGAAGGAGGGGCATTTTGACCGACTGGTGACGATTGACACACCGCTCAAGAAGGCGGGTGCTTATTTGCTGACGGCGACGATGAACAACGGGAACGTCAGTAAAATGATCATCTGGGTGGGCGATACGGTCATTGCCCGGAAGCAACTGGACAAGGGGGCGTGGTTCTTTGTGGCGGATGCGGTCAGCGGAAAGCCGCTATCCAACGTGAATGTGGAATTCTTCGGGTACCGTCAGGAATGGATTCAGAATTGGAAGAGCATTGGACGGCAATACAACGTGTTGACGACGGCGTTTGCGGAAACCACGGATGGCGAGGGGCAGACGGTGCCGGCGGCGAAGGAGTTTGACTCCAACTATCAGTGGTTAGTGACGGCAACGACGGCGGATGGGCGGTTGGCGTATCTCGGGTTCACGCACGGTTGGTATGGGAATTATCATGACGCCGAATACAACGAGAGGAAAGTGTTCGGGATGACGGATCGGCCGGTTTACCGTCCGGACCAGCCGGTGAAATTCAAGTTCTGGGTGCGCAAGGCGCAGTATGACCAGGAGGATACGTCTGATTATGCGGGGCAGGACTTTGCGGTGATTGTGCAGAACCCGCAGGGCGAGAAGGTCTTTGAAAAGACGTTCAAGGCGGACGCGTATGCGGGGGTGGCGGGAGACTTTGCGCTGCCGAAAGAGGCGCCCCTTGGGCAGTATTATGCCTATGTGTGGAAGGCGGGCGACAGTTGGGGCGGAGTCAATTTCCGGGTGGAGGAATATAAGAAGCCGGAGTTTGAGGTGACGGTTGAGGCTCCAACGGAGCCGGTGAAGTTGG
>CAZSSA010000123.1:0-5089 GCA_964609375.1 uncultured Verrucomicrobiota bacterium
CGTTCGGTTTCCAGCATGGCGCCCACGTTGGCCACATCCTTGGCGCCGGTTCCGGCGACGCTGATATCGGCGATATCGATGGAGACGATTTCGTAGGCGGTCTGGGAGTCGAGGCCGCTTTCCAGCACCCGGCGGCTGATATTGTCGGGATTCTCCAGAACGTCTTTATAAGTGGCGGATGAGCCGATGGCGCTGACGATGCCCTGGCCGACGCGGGCGATGATGGTTTCTTCGCCGGCGCCGCCGACGAGTTGTTCAAGGTTGGTGCGGACGGTGACGCGGGCTTTGACGAGGAGGCGGATACCATCCTTGGCCACGGCGTCCAGCATGTTGGCGTTGCTCTTCTGGGGATCCGGGCAGTCGATGACCTTGGGGATAACGCTGGTTCGAACGGCTTCGTAGACATCGCGACCGGCGAGATCAATGGCGGCGGCTTTCTGGAAGCTGAGGTCGATGTTGGCCTTGTCGGCGGCAATCAAGCCTTGAACGACATTGATGACATTACCGCCGGCGAGGTAATGCGCCTCGATGATATCGGTGGAGAGGTTCAGGCCGGCCTTGATCAGGCGGATGCGTGCATCCACGATCAATGTGGGTGGAACGCGACGGAGTTTCATTCCTACCAGGGCGGCGATGGAGACGCGCGCGCCGGACATCAAGGCGCGGACCCACACTTTGAGGAAGTAGAAGAAGATGCCGAGCAGAATCAACGCGCCGATGGAGAAAAGAACGATCAATACACTTCCGAAGTCTTTTGCATTCATAATTATCCTATCCTTTCGTTAACAAACAACATCGCCTTTTCAGGGGGTTAACCCCGTCAACGGCGGTGGCGCCACTGGTGGCTTCCCTGTGGGATAAGCCATCAGAACCGGTGTTCTGCGATCCAGAATGGCCCCCACTATGGCACCCATTCCGAGCAATGTAAATGTAAACCAGACCAGAATGTCAATCGGGAATGGAATCATGGCGGCCGTGTAGAGGGTTGCCAAACCCAGGGTCAGCAGGGGCAGCGGATGGATGACCGGTGGCTTGGTGTGGCGGTAAATCATCCACTGTCCAAGATAGAGGGCGGCGATGATTTTCCCGAGGTAGAGCAGGATGATGTAGAAGAGCAGGGCGATGAGGCTCAGGGGGATTCCAATGATGGTGAACAGGAGGAAGAATGCCGTCGTTGGAATCAGGCAAAAGGCGACAAAGCCGATGAGAAGGCTTTTCCAGAAAGAGTCCGTTATTCGCTGCATGCAGAGGCCGGTCATCACGGGGAAAAGTCGGGAGAAGGCGAGTCCCGCCAGAATGGCCGCCATACAGAGCCCCAGTTGCATGATGTAATCGCCGAGGGTGGCCTTTTTCGGAGCGGCGACCGGGGTTTCCAATCGGATCAGATTACCCCGGAGCGCGACGCCGGAGTCGAGGATCAATTCCTGATTCATCCGGTAATTCAGGTTGCCGCCAATACGGGTGCCGGGCATGACGGTGATGGCGGAGGCCACGATGGTGACATTGCCGGTGAAACTGCCTGCCAGGGTTGCGGACTCGGCGTAGATCGTGGTGTTGCCAGCCACGGAGCCCTCCAGCATGACTTCGCGGCCTGCGAACAGGGCATTGCCGGAGATGACGGCCGAGGCGGGCATGCTGATGGTTCCGCCTACGGCGATGAGGTTGCGCTTAATTTGTCCGGAGACTTCGACAAACCGGTACCCCAGGAGCCGGGCGTGCCGCTCGATGATGCCGGTGGTTTCGATGCTTTCGCCTGCCGCCCAGATACTCCCTTGGACGATGCCGCCCACTTGGACGGTGGAAGAGGCGTTTGTCGTGATCCCGGCGTTGGAGGTCTCGGCGTAGAGGAGAAGGTCGTCCATGGCCTCGCCCTTGAGATCGATCGTCCGGGCCATTAGCCAGAGTTCGTTGGTCAGGACTTTTCCGGCTCCACAGGTGTAATCCGTAGCTTGGAAGTGGAAGTCGGTCGCGAATCCGGAGGGGGTCCAGGCGAGCAGGAAAACGATGAGAATCAAAATGAGACGATGCTTCATCCTTCCGCCTTTCGCACCACGATGCGGTTGCCTGCCACTTGAACAACGGAGATGGCTTCTCCCTTTTTGATCATGCCGCCTTCGGTGATGACGTCTTCCCGCTGGCCGTTAAATAGAGCGAATCCGGCAGGGCGCAGATCTGATTGTGCGACGCCCTTCTGCCCGAGCAACGGATGTTTGGCGTCGGAGGCCTTAAAGTCTTTACCGTCGGCGTCGAGGGTCATCTTGCGTCCGATGGAGAGGCGCGGGAAGTACTTGATCCAGAGCATGACGCCGAGGGCGGTCAGGATGATGACGCCGCCGGCGATGTACAGGCCGAAGACCGGGCTGATGGCGAAAGCCATGATGATGGCGCCAACCAGTGAGAAGCCGCCGAACGTTCCGAGGATGGCGCCGGGCACAAATATTTCGGCGCCGATCATCAGGATGCCTGCGACGAGCAGGGCAATCATGGGCATTAATAATGAGGAATTCATATGCTTACTCCTTTGTGACTTTTTCGACAATGATCCGGTTTCCGTGCGTTTCGGTGATGCGCACCTGTTCCCCCGCCTCCATAAACTCCCCGCGTGTTACCACGTTCAGGCGTTGTCCGTCAAATGTGGCGGCGCCCGATGCGTGCAAAGGAGTCAGGGTGATCCCGACATGGCCGATCAGGTCGCTGGTCCCGGAAGACGCGGTGAAACCCTCTTTCCGGGCCGTGGCGCTGTCCAGAATGAATTTCCTGAAGGTGGTGGATTTGGGAAGGAAACGGCTCGCGATGAGGAGGCCGATGACGGAGAGAATGCCGGCCAACCCTAGATTTTGTATGGGGTCGCGGAGTTTCGTATAGGTGGAATACCATGGCTCGTCTGGATAATACTGAACCATGGCCATAAGAATGGAGATCAGGATGAGGGCAATACCGGTGATTCCGACAAACCCGAAGCCGGGAATCACCGCGATTTCGATGATGATCAGGATGAGCCCAATGACGAACAGGGCCAGTTCTTCCATGCCCGCCAGGCCGGCGATGTTATAGCCCCAGAACCAGATGGCGAGGCATATGATGCCGAGGATCCCGGGAAGTCCGAAGCCGGGGGTCTTGAACTCGATATAAATTCCAAGCAGGCCCAGGGCGAGAAGGATGACGGAGAAGGATTCAATGAGACGGGCTATTTTTTCCGCGCGAGTCACCAGTAACTCTATCCGGCGATTGGTGGTACGCCCGATGTTGGCCAGCAATTCATCCAGAGTGCCAACCGTGCCCATGGAAAGCAGGGGGCGTTTTTCCGGGCCGACGAGGCGTTCGGCGTCCTTATTGGTCAGGGTTAGCAGGCGGCCTTTGGGGGAGATGATGTCGTCGCCGATTTTATATTCCGAGTCGCGGCGAACCATGGCTTCGGCCAGTTGTGGATCATGGCCTTTGTGCTGGGCGGCGGCCCGGATCATGGCGGCGACGTAGGAGACGGATTTTTCCTCGATGGCTTCCGGCATTTCCTCAATGCTGCCGAAAATGGAAATCATGATCGGCATGGCGTCGCCGATCTTGCTGCCGGGCGTCATCCAGATGTGATCGGTGCCCATGGCGATGATGGCGCCGGCGGAGATGGCGTTCGGGTTAACGAAGGTATAGGTGGGGACGTTGACACGCCGTAGCATGGCGAGGATTTCTTCGGCGGAATCGAGCCGGCCGCCGGGGGTATCCATATCGAAAATGATGGCGCTGGCGTTATGGGCTTCGGCTTCGTTCAGGCCGCGGCGGATGACGTAAATCAGGGCGTTGTCAATCACACCCTTGATGGGAATGATGTAGACAGTGCCACCGGGGGTGGTGTTGGTGGCGCCTTGTGATGGTGCGACAAGGCTCAACATGGCGGCCAGACAGCCCAATAGAAGGCGTTGTGTTTTCATGGGGCGACATTATACATGGCGACTGGAAGAATGCATGGGTAAAGTGGGGGGCGGAGGGGGATGGGGGGGGGAGGGGGGGTAGGGTTCGGGGTTCAGGGTTCAGGGGGGGATAGGGGAGGGGTCGTTAGAAGTCAGGAGTCAGGACTATCAGGGTTTGATGGGGTCGGCGGTGCGCACCCTTAAGATGGTACGGGGGCCCTCGGGAAGATCTTCGAATTCCAGGTCCTTGACCATCCACTCATCGTTGATTTTCTTAAAGCTCTTGACCGACAGGCGGCGGATGCATTCGCCCAGCATGTCGTAGCCCTCTGACTGAAGCAGCATGGAGACGCGCTTATCCACCCAGATTCTGACGCTGGCATACGGATTGGCGCTTCCGGGCGGGGCATGACGGTCCAGGATATAGCAGGGCTGCCCGCGGGTTTCCATCTGGCCGATGATGCGGCCACCATCCCACCAGAGGAAGCCCAGGGTGATATCCATCCAGGTCAATGCCGTGTTTTGGACTCGGGTTCCCAGCGACGGGGCGGGGGACTCCACACCATTTAGCTTATAGGATAAAGAGGCGGTCTTGCCCTCACGGGTGACGATGAGTTGTTCCAGTTCCTTGCCGAAGGCGTCGCGAATGGTGTAGCCGGCGGTGCGGGGGTAGGAGAGTTGGATTTCGATGGCGAGTTTGGTTTTGGAGCCCTTCACGGGGGTGGTGACCAGATCGCCGGTGATGAGGACGGGCTGGGCGGGCAGCCGTGCCAATAGTTCGCCCATTAATTTATCGACGGTGGGGAGTTCAGCAACGGCGGCGGTGGGCGGGGCAGGAGTGACGGGCGCAACGGACGACATGGAGGTCGTCCCTCCAGAATAGGGTGGGGATGGCTCTGAACCGGGAGCCATCGGTGCGGACAGCAGGAGCATGGTCAGCAGGGGGATGGAGGGAAGGGGAATGCATTCGCCGGGACGGCGAATGCCACCATTTGGGATGCGGAGGGAGGGCATGAGGCTCAGGCCATTCGCTTGCACAGTTCCCCTTCGAGGTCAGCGATGGAGATGCGGACTTGCTGCATGCTGTCGCGCTCCCGGAGGGTCACGGTATTGTCGGTCATGGATTGGAAGTCCACGGTGATGCAGAACGGGGTTCCGACTTCGTCCTGGCGGCGATAGCGGCG
>CAZSSA010000124.1:0-4911 GCA_964609375.1 uncultured Verrucomicrobiota bacterium
ATTGTCCCCAAGCCCTATCAGGCGGAAGCTCTGATCCGGGCCGTGGCGGAATTGGTGCAATCCAAACCCGCCCCCTGAAGTCTGCCGGCAGGTACTCCCTCCGCCTGCGTCTGGTCGCCCCGCTTCAGTTCCGGCGATGCTCCTGTTCGGCCTTCCGGATCTCATCACGCAGACGCGCCGCTTCCTCGTAACGCTCACTGCTGATGGCCTGCTCCAGTTGTGACTTCAATTGCCTGACGCCCCCTTCAGCAGGTTCTGAAGGCTTGCCCCCATGGGCCTTCTCGTGGGCAGCCGCCTTATTCTCCTCGATTAAGATGCCGGCCTGATCCATCACTTTTTTAACCACAAAGATGGGCGACGACGAACGAATGGCCAGCGCCACGGCATCGCTGGGTCGCGCATCCACTTCAGCCTCAACACCATCATGCTCCAGAACAAGCACGGCAAAAAATGTCCCCTCCGCCAAATCATTGATCACCACTCGCTTGAGCCGGCATTCCACGCAATCGAGCACGTTCTTGAAGAGATCATGGGTCAGCGGCCGCGGAATTTCCACATGGTCCATCCGCAGGGCAATGGACTGCGCTTCTGCGCCGCCAATAAAAATAGGCAACGTCCGGGGATCATGTTCGCCTCTCAGCAACACCACGAACCCCATATTCGAAAGCGATAAACCGGTGACTTTGACGTGGATCATTTCCATCCTCCGCCGACGATTATACCACCACAGGGCCAATTGAAACAGCTTGCATTTTCATCGACGCGGCGTTCATGGAGCCGCCCTACGAAGGAATATCCAAGTGAAAATGGCTGTCTGTTCATAGAGATTGGCATTATATCTGCTTCTGATATGCTCTCTGCAGTGGCAAAAATGAGTTACACGCTAAATGCAATGATGCCATCGTTCGGGAAACACAGAAACCTATCCCGACTGGGGATCATTTTGCCTGTGGTGGCCGCTCCAGTGTTCGTCGTGTCGGCGATCGAACTATGGCGTCTTGACACCCATGCGTTCATGATGTTCATCGTCCCCCTATTGCTATCCAGTTTGGCCATGTCCCTGGTCATGGCGATTTACTGGCGCGAATGGCGGGCCTTGCCGCTTTCCCTTGTCTTCGCCTTACTGGCGGGTTGCGGCTGGATTCAGGCTTTAATCCAGTCCGGCACCTGCCCGCGCGACGGAAGCATGGCTTTTCTTGGCGACGTCCTGCTTCTGGCTAGCGCTCCTGCCGCGTTTGGCGCCCTTGCCGGCCTCTGGCGCATTTTTGAGAACCAAGCCTTGTTCCAGCAGGGACAGCTCAAACTCGTCGAATTTGAAGCCCGCTACCGTCATCTGATCGAGAGCGCAACAGACGCCTTTTATGCAACCGATATCGACGGGCGCCTTTCGCTGGTGAATGCCGCCGCCGCACGCCTGTTCGGGCGACGCGAGGCTGATCTTGAAGGCATGTCTTTTTTTGATCTGGTTGACGAGGCAACCGCCAGTACGGTGCGAGACGCACTGGCGACCATGAGCACCAAAGCCATCAAGGCCTTCTATCACGAGTTCCCGATCACCCGCCGGGACACTACCAGGCGGTGGGCCGGCCAGAATCTGCAACTCCTCTGGAATGGCCGGGAACCCTGCGGATTTCAGGCGGTCCTGCGCGACATCACCGAACGCCATGAAGCGCAGGAGGCGTTGCTCCAAAGCGAGACGAAGCTGCGGACACTCTTCGACACCCTTTCGGAGGGCGTCGTCCAGACCGCCGCCGATGGCCGTATTGCGTTTTGCAATCCCGCGGCCGAGCGCATCCTGAAGTTGACAACCGATGAAATGAAGGCCCGCCACTATGCGGATACCGCATGGGAGTTGGTGCGCCCGGACGGCACTCCCATGCCGGTGGAAGAGTGGGTTGCCTTTCGCGCCCACCGTGAACGACGGTCCGTGCCGCACACCGTCACGGGGATCCGCCGCAAGGATGGCAGTATCGTCTGGGTTAGCGCGGGAGCGGAGCCCATCCTCGGCAAGCTGGGTCTGCTGGAGGGCGTGGTAATAACATTCGCTGACATCACAAAGTCCAAGGCGGCCGAGGAGAATCTTCAGATTATCGAGTTCGCTCTCGACAGGACCCGGGAGCAGGTGTATCTGGCCACTCGTGAAGGGCACCTGGTGTACGCAAACAAGAGCGCCACCGAAGCCCTGGGATACGGGATAGAGGAATTTCTCGGGTTGACGATCTTTCAGATCGCGCCAGAGGTGACACCTGAGGACTGGGCGGAAACATGGAAGCAGGCGCGTAGCGGCTCGTGGCCGACATTCGAGGCGAATTTTGCCGCACAGGGGGGGCGAACCTTTCCAACATCGACCTCGGCAAGCTACGTTGAATTCAACGGACGCGAATACCTGTTCGCCTTTTCCCGCGACCTCTCACGGGAAGCCGAGTTGGCCACACAACTGCGTCACGCCCAGAAGATGGAGGCCATTGGCACCCTGGCCGGAGGAATTGCCCACGACTTTAACAATATCCTTAGCGGCGTTCTCGGCTATTCGGAATTGGCATTACAGGATGCACCCGAGGGGAGCCCGCTCCGTCCCTTCATTCAGGAAATCATTGCCGGCGGCTCACGGGCAACCCATCTGGTCCGCCAGATTCTCACGTTCAGCCGACAGGGCGAACAGAAACATCAACCCCTGATGCTGGCTCCTGTCATCAAGGAGGCGCTCAAACTATTGCGAGGCTCCCTGCCCGCCACCATCACGATCCGCGAGGATGTCAAGGGCGACGGCGAACCGGTGATGGGGGATCCCGGACAGATTCACCAGATCATCATGAACCTATGCACAAACGCATACCACGCCATGCGCGACAAGGGCGGAACACTGACCGTAAGTCTGCGCGAAGTCGAAGCAGGACCCGAATGGACTTCTGCGGAATTCTGCCTGAAACATGCCCGGTATGCCGAACTTTCCGTCGCCGATACAGGGTGCGGCATGGATGCCGCCACCCGTCAACGCATCTTCGAACCCTTTTTTACGACCAAGAAACATGGCGAGGGCACAGGTCTGGGACTGTCCACGGTGCATGGCATCGTCAAATCACACAAGGGCGGCATCCGCGTCCAAAGCGAAGTGGGCAAAGGAACACGGTTCGAAATCCTGCTTCCCCTTTGCCAGCGTGCGGCAAAAACCAACGGAATAGAAATCCCCGATGCGCCGCTGCCGGCAGGCCGGGAAACCATCCTGTTCGTCGATGACGAGCCAGCCATCCGAAACAGCATAAGCGAAAGCCTGCGGCGGCTCGGCTACACGGTGGAAATGGCCGCCAACGGCGCCGAGGCGCTGGCGCGATTCGAGGCAACGCCGGAACATTTCGCCCTCGTCATCAGCGACCAAACCATGCCCCAGTTGACGGGGTTTGATCTGGCGCGTCGCGTGCTGCAGAAGCAGCCAGGCCAGCGGCTCATCTTGTGCACGGGGTTTAACGAACTCCTCACGCGCGAAAGGGTTCAGGAGGCGGGCATCGCCGATCTGGTAACCAAGCCTTACACAATCAGAACCCTGGCATGCCGGATCCGGGACATTCTCGATAGTCCCCATAAGGGCAACGGAAAAACGCCTTCATGACGTGCCGTCAGAATACCACCGCCTGAAAAACCGCCGCCTTACATATTCGCGACAATGGCCTCGCCAAACTCACTGCACTTGAGCAATGTCGCCCCCTCCATCAGCCGCTCAAAATCATACGTCACCGTCTTGTTGCTGATGGCTCGCTCCATCCCCGCCACAATGCGGTCCGCCGCCTCCGTCCATCCCATATACCGGAACATCATCTCGCCCGAAAGAATCAGCGAGCCGGGATTAACCTTGTTCTGATCCGCGTATTTCGGCGCCGTCCCATGTGTCGCCTCAAAACAGGCGGCTCCGGTGCTGTAATTAATGTTCGCTCCCGGCGCAATCCCGATGCCACCCACGCAAGCGGCCAACGCATCGGAAATGTAATCGCCGTTTAAATTCAACGTGGCAATCACCGAATACTCCGCCGGCCGCAACAGGATCTGCTGGAGAAACGCATCGGCAATGCAGTCCTTGACCACCAGTTCATGCTTGTTGGGCAAGCGGATCTTGTGCCACGGCCCACCGTCAATCGGCACGGCGCCAAAGTGCTTGCGGGCAACCTCATATCCCCAGTCCCGGAACCCGCCCTCCGTGAACTTCATGATATTCCCCTTGTGGACCAGCGTCACCGAAGGCCGCCGCTCATCAATCGCATACTGGATCGCCGCCTTCACCAGCCGTTCCGTTCCTTCGCTGGATACCGGCTTGATGCCAATGCTCGACGTCTCCGGAAACCGGATCTTCTTTACCCCCATCTCGCCCTGCAGAAAACCGATGACTTTCTTCACCTCCGGCGTCCCCGCCGCCCACTCGATCCCCGCATAGATGTCCTCGGTGTTTTCGCGAAAAATCACCATATCCGTCAACTCCGGCTGTTTCACCGGCGAGGGAACCCCCTTGAACCAGCGCACCGGCCGCAGGCACACATACAAATCCAGCTCCTGGCGCAACGCCACATTGATGCTCCGGATGCCGCCACCCACCGGCGTCGTCAGGGGCCCCTTGATGGACACCAGGAACTCGCGGCACGCCGTCAACGTTTCCGGCGGCAGCCAGATGGCCTTGCCATACACCGTATTCGCCTTCTCCCCCGCATAGACCTCCATCCACTCAACCTTGCGTTTGCCACCATAGGCCTGATGCACCGCCGCCTTCCACACAATCATCGCTGCCCGCGTGATATCTCGCCCGATCCCGTCGCCCTCAATGAATGGAATAATCGGACAATCCGGCACCTTTAACTTGCCATCCGACCCCATGGTAATTTTCCGTCCAGCCTTCGGCACCGTCACGTTCACATAGCTCATGGTTTT
>CAZSSA010000125.1:0-4793 GCA_964609375.1 uncultured Verrucomicrobiota bacterium
AGAGAGGGAGGGGGAATGGTTTATGGTTGATGGTTGATGGGAAGAGAGGGAGGGGGAATGGTTTATGGTTGATGGTTGATGGGAAGAGAGGGAGGGGTGGTAGGCCAGGGGGACGGTGCTGATACTGCCATCCAGGTTTTCGGGGAGGAGGGCGGCTAGGATGCGTGCCAGGCGGAGGGTGTAGTCGAGGCGTTCGGGGGTCCGCCAATCGGGGGAGTAGACGGAGGATTTGACGGGGGCCCCATGGAAGTGGCCGTAGGGGAATCCGTTGATGGTGAAGACGTAGAGGTGGTTGTCGGAAAGGAACTGGCGGAATTCGTCCAGTGAGTCGGGTGCTTCGAGGGTGATGGCGGCTTGATGGGAGAGGCGGAGGCCGAGACCGAAGGGGCGGTTGGTGGAGACGAGGTCGCGGATGGGGAGGGTGTGGGTACGGATGGCGGCGAAGTTTTCCGCCCAGGATTCGCCGGGGTGAACGTTGAGGCAGTAGGTGAGGTGAGGGGAGGGGTTCAGGGTTCGGGGTTCAGGGTTCGGGGATGGGAATGGGGGTTGCATGGGTTATAGAGAATGAAGGGTTCAGGGTTCGGGGTTCAGGGAACGAAGGCCATGGATGGCGGTGAGGAGTGTGTCTGGGGGGAGGGTGTGGATTTCTACGCGGGACCCGATGGGACCGGGAAGAGTGATGGTGAGTTGCCCCCCTAGATGCTCCTGAAATTGGCGGAGACCGTTAAGCATACGGGGGAGTCCCTTGCGGTCGACAGAGTCAAGGAGAGGGTGCCAGACCGGGAGTCCAGAGGCATGTAAGGCCTTGATCAGTGACAGAGCCTGTTTTGTGGAAATCAGGTTAAGGTTGGCGGCGATGACGGAGTCGAGGGCGATGCCGATGGATACGGCTTCGCCGTGCTTGAGTTGGAAACGGGTGGCCGTTTCGAGGTAGTGGGCGGACCAGTGTCCGAAGTCAAGCGGGCGGGCACTGCCGGTCTCGAAGGGGTCCCCGCCGGTGCGGATGTGGTCAAGGTGCAGTCGTGCGCAACGGATGACGGTGTGGGCGATGAGGCGGCGGTCGCCCTTACGGATGAGGGGTGCCTGGCGGCACAGATCCTGGAAGAAGCGACGGTCCTTGATCATGGCGACTTTGAAAGCCTCGGCCATTCCGGCGATGCGGTCTCGACGGGGAAGGGTATTGAGGAAGTCGAGGTCGTTCAGTACGGCAAAGGGCGGGGCGAACGTGCCGAGGAAGTTTTTGGCGCCGTAGGCGTCGATGCCGGTTTTGACTCCGACTCCGACGTCGTTCTGGGCGGTTACCGTCGTCGGGACGCGGATGACCCGCAGGCCACGATGAACGAGTGAGGCTGCGAGTCCGATGGCATCGAGGACACTGCCGCCGCCGATGATCATGACGAAGCTGTGGCGGTCAAGGTGGCGGCTGGCCATCCAGCGGATGGCGCGCGATACGGTGGTGAGTCCCTGCTTGATGGATTCGCCTGAACCGGTGACCTCAACGGGACCGGCCAGTTCAAGGGATTTGGCGTGGGTGAGGAAATAGGACTGAATGAGTTTCCTGATTTTCGGGTTGTGACGGAGGACGCCGGCGTCGAGGCAGACGCAGACGCGGTGACGGTGTTGTTCCTGCAGGCGGTTGACGGTGCGGACAAGCGTGGTGTTCGCGGGATCGAAGAGTCCGTGAGTGAAATGCACGGGGTAATCGAAGGGCACTGACAGTGACTGATGGAGGCAGGTTGATTTATTCATCGGCCTGCCTCCAGCCAGCGGGCGGAACATTGCGCGAGGTCCACCAGCGTGGCCGGTGTCCTGTCCGGGGAAAAGGTGGATGCCCATGCGACCTCGCGGCCGGGCCCGATGCGTCCGTGAGAGCCCTTGATGCGAGTGGTGTCCTGACTGACGTTCCAGGGAGGCCATCCGAAGAAGAGTTCGCAGGGGTCGTAGCCTGGTTTGTTATGGATATCCACATGGGTGGCGTAATCGGGGGCTTCCCGGGGTGCCGTCCACCAGGGGTAGGCGAACCAGTATCCATTGGCGGCGGTGAGGATGAGTTCGCCGGAATTGGGGTGAGCAAGGGAGCCGGATGAAAGCTCTGCCGGGGTTGAGACCGAGGCGATGCCGGGGGTGTCGGAGAGGGTGGCCTTGACGGCGGGAATATCGGCGGGGTCCCGTATATAGACGTGGGCGATTTCGTGATCGACGAGGGTGAAGGCGCGGCTGGCAGGGAGGTCGGGATAGGCCATGCCTTTCACAGTGCGGGTTTGAAGGAAGCCGTGCTTGCGGAGCCGTTGATTCGGGAAGGCGGCAGAGGTGACTGGGGCGATGGCATAGTCGCCGTAGATGAGGAGATCGTGTCCGGTTTTGAGGGCGGCGGTACGGATGATTTCAATGTGATCGAACAGGTTGGAGAGGGCCTTGTGGGAGCGGGGGTGATCGGGGCCGTACCGTTGGAGGTCGTAGTCGAGGGCAGGGAGGTAGGTGAGGCAGAGGTCGGGCGGGGTAGAGCCGAGGAGGAGGTTGGCGGTGGCCATGGCGATCCACTCGGAGGAAGCGGTGGAGGCGAGGGGGCCCCAGTAGCGGTGGAGGCTGAAAGGGCGCCCGATTCTGGCGGAGAGTTGGTCATAGAGGGAGGGAGGGATGCTATGGACGGCATTGATCATGCCTCCGCCGTGGGTATGGATGGGGGCTGGAGAGAGAAGCCTATCCACGGATTCACCGAGGGATTGCTGCCAGAACAGCATGGCAACCTGATTGCCGACGGCACGGTAGGAGTTCCAGACACGAGGGCCCGTGACAAGGGAGGAGGATTGTTCCCAGAAGAGGGAGCGGTTCAGGGGGCGGTGGTAGAGGCCGTTGGCGACCATGCCGTGAGAGGAAGGGGGCGAGGCGGTGCGGAAGGTGGCCTGAGCGGTGCAGGTTAAGGCCGGGAAGGTGGTTTCCAGAGGGCGGAAGGCGAGGTCCTCCCATGAGGTGCGGTGATTGTGATCCAGGAATTCATATCCCAGACCAGCCGCTTGAATGATGACAAGTTTTTTTGACATGACGATTAACTTCCATGAAAGCATTTTCCCAGCCAGCCTGCCAGAGGGAAGGCGGCCAGGAGATAGAGTGATGTGACTTCGCCAATGCCGCCGGCCGTGGCGGAAAAAGCGGCTTGAAGCAGGATGATGCCGCGGATCATTCCTCCGATGTTGCGTTGGACCAGCGAGGGAGGGGGCGTGCCAAACAGTTGGGCCGCGAGAAGGACCGTCCAGACAACCGGCATGGTGGTTAGGAGGAGGGTGAAAGGGGAGACTACAGACGACAGACTACTGACGACGGGGGGGGGATGGGGGATGGGGAATGGGGAATGGTTAATGGGGAATGGTTAATGGGGGATGGGGAATGGGGAATGGTTAATGGTTAATGGTTAATGGGGGATGGGGAATGGGGAATGGTTAATGGTGAATGGTTAATGGGGGATGGGGAATGGGGAATGGGGAATGGGGAAGAGTTGAGGAGGATGGTGGAGAGGCCGAAGAGGAGAATGGCGGGGGGGAGGGATACTTGCCAGAAGGGCAGGCGGACGGTTTCGGTTTCGCGGCGGGCAATGCCCGTGATGCTGGCGATGAGGAGGCCAAGGACAGCGGCGGGAATGAGTACGGTCGGTGACAGGATGGTGACGGGGGCCATGGCAGCGGCGCCGAGGAGCAGGCTGAGGGTTCGGCACATGCCCATAAGGATGGGGCCGATGACGGGCAGGCGTTTTCCTCCAAGGTTGTAGGACCAGGAAGTGAAGGCAAGAAGGAGTGCCAGGCCAACGGTCGGCCAATTGGTCCGGGTGGCAAAGCCAATGGCGCCGGCGGTGAGGAGGGCGGATACGCCGAGCACGAGGCGGGGGTTGATCGTGCCGGAAGGGATCGGACGGGAGGGGCGTTCCCTGGCATCCTGATGGCGATCAAAGAAATCATTGGCGAGGAGACCCGCGGAATAAAGGCAGAGGCTGACAAGGATGCAGAAGAGGGTGGCGGTCCACTGTATTGAGATGCCGATGGCGGTGGACGCCAGGATGGCTCCGGCGAGAGGGTCCCCGGGAATTGTCAGGAGGTTGGGGAGTCGCAGGAGTGAACACCATGCGGAGAGGAGGCTTCGAGTTGTGTTGATGTCGCGCATTGACTTGAACCTAACCGCGGCCATCCTGATGGCGGCGATAGTTGCTGCTATTTCCGAGATGCTTCTAAGGACTGATACTACACGATAAAGCATATCAATCAATCCTTGAGAGCAGTCAGGTTTGTTAAGGATAAAGATCAAGAGGACGATGCGGCGCCAGTAAGAGAAACCCTTACCGTAGTTTAAGGTATTCCCTGATTGTGAAAACTGGGTTATCTGCCATCATCAAAATGTGGTTTTGATTGTTGCCGAGGGGGAAGAGGCTACTATGAAGCTGGTTGTTGTTGATGATTGTCCTGATGTTCTCCTGCTGTTGCGATCTGCATTTCAACGCCGGGGGCATGAAGTCCTGACGTATGAGAATCCTCAGGTATGCCCGATTTTCACGTCGATGGAGTGTCCATGTTCTCCTGTTGCCGTATGTCCTGATGTCATCATTTCGGATATTGATATGCCCAAGGTGGACGGGGTGGAATTTGTCAAACGCGTCATTAATAAGCGGTGCCACTGCAAGCATGTGGCGTTTCTTTCCGGGCGTGAGCTTCCCGCTGAGGTGCTGCCATTCATGTCCGATGCCGGAGTCAGGTTTTTCGAGAAGCCTCTTGATTTTGAGGCGTTTGATGCCTGGCTGGCGAGGTAGC
>CAZSSA010000126.1:0-4773 GCA_964609375.1 uncultured Verrucomicrobiota bacterium
CCCTTTACACCATGAGCGCGGCCAAGACCCATAACTACGATGAGAGCAAGATCAAGACGCTCTCCTCCCTTGAACATATCCGGAAGAGGACCGGTATGTATATCGGTCGCGTGGGTGACGGTTCGGATTACGACGACGGCATTTACGTCCTGGTGAAGGAAGTCATCGATAACGCCGTGGATGAATTCATCATGGGTTACGGCACCAAGGTGACGGTGGTCATCAACGGGCCGCAGGTGACCGTGCGGGATTTCGGGCGGGGTATTCCACTCGGCAAGGTTGTGGAGTGCGTCTCGCGAATCAATACCGGGGCGAAGTATAACGATGACGTTTTCCAGTTCAGCGTTGGACTGAACGGTGTCGGCACCAAGGCGGTCAATGCCCTGTCGAAGGCGTTCCGGGTGCGGAGTGTCCGTGCCGGAGAGTTTGCCGAGGCGGAGTTCAAGCGCGGGAAGTTGCTGAGGGAGAACAAGGGTAAGGTTGACGAACCCGATGGCACATTGGTGGAGTTCGAGCCGGATACTGATATTTTCGGGCCGGTGAATTATGTGTCCGATCATCTGGTCCGCCGCATGCAGCTTTATACCTTTCTCAATGCCGGGCTGACGATTGAGTGCAATGGCAAGGCGTATTGTTCCCAGAACGGGTTGATGGATCTGATTCGCGACGAGGTGGGTGACGAGGCGTTGTATCCGGTGTTGCACCATCGCTCCAAGATGCTGGAAATTGCCTTTACCCATACCAACCGGTTTGAGGAAACGTTCCTTTCCTTTGTCAACGGCCAGTTCACCAGCGACGGGGGGACCCATCTCAGCGCGTTCCGGGAAGGATTGGTCAAGGGGTTCAACGAGGTGTCCAAGGGGAAGTTTGAAGGCGACGATGTTCGCGAGGGGATGGCAGGGGCCGTGGCCGTGCGGGTCAAGGATCCGGTGTTTGAGTCGCAGACCAAGAACAAGCTCGGGAATACGGAACTCCGCAGTGACCTGGTTCAGCAGGTGCGGGAGGTTGTGGCGGATATGCTGCACCGGAATCCCAAGGCGACGGAAATGGCGATCCGGAAGATTGAGGAAACCGTCAAACTGCGCAAGGAGCTGCAATCCATCAAGAAGATTGCCCGGGAACGGTCGCGGGCAACGTCGATCCGCGTGCCACAGCTCAAGGATTGCAAGATCCACTATGACCCTGCAACCGGGGAAGGCAAGGAGTCGACACTGTTCATCACGGAAGGGCAGTCGGCGTCCGGCTCGATTGTCAGTTGCCGCGACGTGACGTTGCAGGCGATTTTCACCCTGCGCGGCAAGCCGCTCAACGTCTGCGAGTTAAACCGTGACATCATGTACAAGAATGAGGAGCTCTATAACCTCATGCGCAGTCTGGATGTTGAGGAGACGGTGGAACGGCTACGGTACAACCGGATCGTGCTGGCGACGGACGCCGATGTGGATGGCCTGCATATTCGGAATTTATTGCTGACGTTCTTTCTGCGCTTTTTTGAGCCGGTGGTCCATGACGGGCATATTCATATTCTGGAGACGCCGTTGTTCAGGGTGAGGAATAAGAGCCGAACGATTTATTGCTACTCCGAAGCGGAGCGCGATGCGGCGATGAAGGATATCGGGCGTGCGGCTGAGGTGACCCGGTTCAAAGGGTTGGGCGAGATTTCGCCCTCCGAGTTCAAGCAGTTCATCGGGCCTGATATACGACTGACACCGGTCAGTGTGGAACACCGGCACAGCATCCCTGGATTGCTATCGTTCTACATGGGGCGCAACACGCCGGAGCGGCGGCAATACATCATGAACAACCTGACGGTGGAGGCGCTCCCGTGAGTGACCAACCGGAACTTTTTGCCGGCGACGAATTAGCCGGGCCTGTTGCGGAGACCGCTGCGGAGAGCCGGGCGACGGGGCGTGTCCGCGACATTTCCGCGTTGCCGGAGGGGCCGCTCAAGCGACTGGTGGATAGCAACTTTATCCACTATGCCTCCTATGTCATCAGAGATCGGGCGATTCCGGATCTTGACGACGGACTCAAGCCGGTTCAGCGCCGTATCCTGCATTCGCTGCATGAAAACGATGACGGCAAGTTCATCAAGGTGGCCAATATTGTCGGGTATTGCATGCAGTTTCATCCCCATGGCGACGCTTCCATTGGCGATGCGTTGGTGACGCTGGCCAATAAGCGGTATCTCATCGAAGGGCAGGGGAACTTCGGCAATGCGCTGACGGGTGACCCGGCTGCTGCGCCGCGTTATATTGAGTGTCGGCTCACCGAACTTGCCCGCGAGGAAATTTTCCATGATGACCTGACGGAGTTCGTGTCGACCTATGATGGCCGCAAGCAGGAACCGGTGACATTGCCATCGCGATTGCCGCTCTTGTTGATGCTGGGGGCCGAGGGCATTGCCGTCGGTATTTCCACGCGTATTTTGCCTCATAATTTCTGCGAACTGATTGAGGCGCAGATTGCGATTTTGCAGAACAAGCCGTTTGAGGTGTATCCCGACTTTACCCAGGGCGGGTTGATGGACGTGGCCGGGTATGACAAGGGGCGGGGATTTGTCCGGCTCCGGGCTCGAGTGGAACAGCGCGATGCGAATACGCTGGTCATTCGCGAGATTCCCGCCGGCTCCACCACGGATTCCGTGATGGCGTCGATAGAAGAGGCGGGGCGCAAGGGGAAGATCCGGCTCCGCAGTATCAATGATTATACGGCAGGCTCGGTGGAGATTGAGGTTCAGCTTCAGGAGGATCAGGATGCGGCGCGGGTCATTGAGGCGCTGTATGCGTTTACGCAATGCGAAGTGCAGGTGGCCAGCCGGATCATGGCGATTGACGGCCACAAGCCGGTTGAACTGGGTGTGGAGGATGTGTTGCGTCACCACACGGCCCGGTTGCTGGAATTGCTGAAGAAGAAGTTGCGGCTCCAGCAGAAGCAGTTGACCGAGGAATTGCACCGCAAGACGATGGTTCAGATATTTGTGGAGCATCGGCTGTACAAGCCTATTGAGGAATGCCGGACGCCCGAGGAGATTGAGGCGGTGGTGCGTGGTGGGGTCGAGCCATTCCGTCCGCAACTCCAGCGTGATATTACACGGGCCGATATTGACATGTTGCTTGGGATTCCGATCCGCCGCATTTCGATGTTTGATCTGAGCCGCAATACGGAAGAGATGGAAAAGCTGCGCGTTGAGTTGGCCGAGACGAGTGAGAATCTGACCCACCTGACGGGGTATGCGATCCGGTACTGTCGCAACCTGCTCAAGAAGTATGGTGACGACTATTCGCGACGAACGGAAATCACGGCCTTCCGGGCGGTGGAAGTGCGAGATCTCACGGCGCGCGAATTGCAGGTCAATCTGGACAAGGCCAGGGGATACCTGGGGCACAAGGTGGCGGGGGCCCCATTGCTGGAGTGTTCATCGCTGGACAAGTTGCTGCTGGTGTGGAGGGATGGACGTTATAAGGCCATTCCGCCGCCCGAGAAACTGTTTGTGGATACAACGCTGATTCATGCCGGGGTGTTTGACCGCGAAAGGGTGATTACGGTGGTGTTCAATGAAGAGGGATTCACGCGGATCAAGAAATTCCCGGCGGCGGTGGTGACCAATCGCGAATATCGCTGCATCCCCAAGGGAGCGCAAATTCTGTTCTTTTCCGACGGGGATGTGCCGATCTTGTTTGTCCAGTATGATGTGCCTGAGACGGCGGCGATCAAGCAGCAGGAATTTGATACGACGAAGTTGGCGGTGAGGGAACGGGAGGGGAAGTCGTCCATGATGTCATCCAAGAAGATTGCCTACATTGGGGCCGTTAAGCCCAAGAAATGGGATGATGCGCTGACGGGGCCCAGAGGGACTTATATGGATTTCTGAGGGGAGAGGGAAGAATCAGATTAAGATGATGGTTACGAGTTTGATTTGAAATTGTCCTAACCGAGGGAGGCGGCGCCCGAAGGGGCGCAAAAAGAATTTGACCATTTGTGCTTAATACGTATTATTATTTTAATTGACTACGTATTAAAGGCCGGAAGGAATTATTATGATCGCAACCAAATTAACGTTGAGCGCTACGCCTCGGGTTGTGGCGGATGCCAAACGGTTGGCAGAATCCCGGCACACCAGTGTCTCCGCTTTGTTTAACCGTTTTGTGGAGGGACTGAAGCAGGCGGAACGGGCGGAACCCGAGAAACTGGGGCAGATTACCCGGCGAGCGGCGGGGTTGGTTCATTTGCCTGCCAACGTTTCCGATAAAGACCTTGTGGCTGACGCCTTGGGCGGGAAATATTCGGTATGAAGGTCTTTCTGGATACGAATATCCTGCTGGATGTGCTGGCACGCAGGAATCCGTTCTTTGCAAATTCAGCAAGGATATGGACGATGGCCGAACATGGTGAGGTGGAGGCATTTGTATCAGCCTTCAGTTTTAACAATATCTATTACATCATCCGGAAGGCGGAGAACAAGGCCAAGGCTAGTAAAGCATTGCGCTTGATGCGGGATGTCTTTACCTCTGTCGCGCCGGAAAGGCAGATCATGGATCAGGCCATGGATTCGGAGCTCGATGATTTTGAAGATGCCGTCCAGTTTTACTCAGCCGAACGCATCCGTGCCGATTATTTGATCACCCGCAATCCACAGGATTTTCCATCCGATGGCCTTCCGGTGGTGTCGCCGGATGAATTCCTGGCTCTGTTGGAAACGTTGCGGGAATCCAAATAGCAGGGATCATTCAATCTATGGAGAGCAGTTCAACTGCTCCGCTTGACTCTTAT
>CAZSSA010000127.1:0-4659 GCA_964609375.1 uncultured Verrucomicrobiota bacterium
CTACTCCGACTCCAAGCCATATATCCAGGCACGAACGGCCGCCGCATCAGGAGCGGCAGGACTTAATTCAAGGTACTTGCGGTAAAACCGGAGTGCTTTTCGGGGTTCTTTGATATAATCATCATACAATACACCCAGATTATAATGAACACGCGGATTGGAAGCATCCCGCCTCAAGGCTTCAAGATAAAGCTTTTCCGCCTCTCCCGATTTACCCGTCTGCAGCGCCTTTTCCGCCTCATCAAAAAGAGCAATCACCGTGCGATCCCGAACCTCATTCTCGCTGGGCTTCGAAGCAGCCCCCCCCGCCGGTTTCCCCTTCCCCACAACGATCGTTGCCGCCTTCTCTTTCAACTCACGAATATCCCGCTCCTGCTGATAAGCATGCCGTGCCAATTTCTCCATTGCCTTCCGGAAGGCATCCGCCACCTTGCCAGACCGCTCCGCCGCCTGCCCCGCCCTGGCAACGTCACCGGAAAGCTTCTTGACCTCGGCATCCAGTTCGGAAACTCGCCGTTTAAGCCCCTCCCGCGTGGAGGTTTCAGCCTGCATCGCCCCGCGGACAGCCATAAGCTCCTGCCGCAATCCTGCATTCTCCTGCTCCACTTTGCGGAACAGATCTGACCCCGGAGCAGGTGTCGGCACGGCGACTACCGGGGTATTGGTCGGTATTGACCTGATGGCGCCAAGCGCCTGCCGCAACCGTTCAACCTCCCTGACAAGAACAAGGTTTTCCGCCTGCAATCTGCCCATCTCGTTCTTCGTCTCATCAGGCGTTTTGAGTTGTGCCATCAGAGCGGTCAATTGGTCGCGTTTCCGCTCCAAATCCCGGACATCCAGAACAAGGGTTGCATTCTGACGCCGCAAATCACCGATTTCCCGCCCCAACCGGTCCTGATCACGACGCAAATCCAGGTTTTCCTCAATAACCTTCTGATAGGAACCGGGATCAATCTTCTGGGCAGCCGCATCCCGACCCGTTCCGGCCAACAGGGCCAACGGCAGGAATCCTGACCATGCAAGTTTGGCAATGACGTTCATATAAAAGGTGACGTTCGACGTCCCGTCGAACGCATTCCTCCAGCACTCCGCAGTCGCCGGGACGTCGACTGCCACCCATCACGGCGTCATATCGTTGACCGTCAGCCCGCTGGAAGCATTGATGGCATCCTTCATGGGCTTCTTCATATCCTTGCTGCGCTCAAAGAATTTATCGCCAGTCACCACCCGGGGCGTCAGGAGCACGACGATTTCAGAATTCTCAGAGGACACCTCCTCATATCTGAACAAGACACCAAGAATCGGAATGCTCCCTAATAGCGGAATTTGCGTCCGCTTCTTGGTCTGTTTTTCGTCAATCATTCCGGCAATAATGATTGTGACACCGTCTTTGACGCTGACGCTCGTTTCCGCGTACGATTTCTTGACCACCGGAACACCGGATTTCCCCTCCGCAATGGATGGATTCGAATCGTACCATTGCAGAACCGAGCTGACCTCGGGGCGAATATCGCAGGTGATATATCCAAGCTCATTGATCCGCGGGGTCACTCCCAATGTCACGCCAACATCAACAAACTTATAGGTCTTTCCGACCACGTTTGAACTGCCGCTCTCATACATCAATTCCGAGTATGGCTGGGTTGTGATCGACTTGATAGTCGCCTCCTTGCCATCAACCGTCGCAATATGGGGATTCTGCAGCAACTTCGTTTTCCCAACCGTAGCCAACGCATTCACAACGGCGTTCAGGTCGGCGCCGGCGGCAATGGTGTGAAACGTGACGCCCCCGCCCAGCGCGCCCTGACCTGCCGATAAAGCGGAGTCCGCTCCGATCAGCGGCGAAAATGTCCTGGAGATCGGCCGCACCGAAAACCGCGGGTCAAGCCCGCGGAACAGATAGTCCCAATTAACGCCAAGGCTATAACCATCCGTCAACTCCACCTGGATAATCTTGGCCTCGATAAACACCTGTTGCTGGGCACGATCAAAAATGGCCACCATGTCGCCAATCTTCTTCAAGACATGGGGAAGATCCGTCACAATCAGCGTCTTGGTGCGTTTATCGCCCTTGATCTCGCCCATCTCCTTGGTCAACAACGGCGTTAATTTCGGCTCCAGATCTTCCACCGTTGCATACTGCAAAACGAAATTCGTTGTCACCGTCGGATGAACCCGTTGAACCGTTGGAATCTCCGTCCTCAGGATGACATCCTCCATCTCCCTGATTTTCTCAGGCGTGTCGATCAGGACAAGCGCGCCGGTGGCGTCGTCCGAAACAATCTTCCCCAGCGAACTCTTAATTTCGCCCAGCAATTGAGCCATGCTGCTTGGCTTGGCATATTTCAACGTGACGATCTTGGCCTGCTTGCGTTCGTAAAACCCTTCGCCATGAAGATCCCGATATTCCTTGTCCGTCATCACCTTCAAAATATTGCCCTTGATCTCATACGCCAACCCGTTCGCCGCCAGGACGATTTCCAGGGCATCCCCCAGATTCACATCCTTGAGCATGAGCTTACTGGTCCCGGTAACCCCCTGCCCGATGATAATATTCATGTCCCCTTTGGTGGCCAGATACTTGATCAAATCCACCACATCCATGGCTTCGAGCAAATCCAGGGAGATTTTCTTGTCCAGCCCCGGAAGTCCAACGTCCGCCAGGAGAAGCCGGGACTTCTGATCAGGCGGCGTTGCGCCAGAGCCTTGAGCCGGGCATATCGCCGACAACGCCAAAAACATGGCCGCCATCAACCCGTGCTTCCAAACGCCGCTCCATGGAGTGCATAGTGTGTTTCTCATTTCAATTCAATCTCCTGTTTTCCCTTCTTCAGGACCGCATGATCAGAAAGCACTCTTTCCAACGTGTACCCGGTATCTCCCACCAGTTGCCCTTTTTTGACAAAATACGTCCTGGACTCCGCCTTATTCCTGATGATCGCCATGGATTCCGCATCCGCTGCGCTATCCAGCGAGACCCCAAGCAATTTCAGATCAGCCACCTTCCCCTGCAACGCGGCACCCGTTGCCGTAGCCGCCGCCGCCTCTTTCGGCTGAAACACATTCCGAACGGCCATTTTCTCCAGCAAGGCATCAACCGACGGTAACGATTCTTTAAAGATCGTTGCCGTCACGATAGGCAAAGTCCCTGCTCCGGACTCCAAGCGCGAACCCTCGGAATCGACATCAGCCCGAATTGAAGCGACACTATAGACAACGACCACCAGCAAGACAAGAACAACCCCAGCCAAAACCCGGTTGAATAGCACCAGCCCGCTCAATTGACCCGATCGGAAAATGGGCAGCCCATACCCTTTTACTGGCACAGCCACCTGCGACACAGACACCTCCGGAACGGTTTCTTTACCAACCGCGGGAGCCGCTGCTTCAGAGGGGAGCGGGGCACGAACAGAAGCCGGTTCCGCCGGTACAGGCGCCGCCGTTGATAATTTCAACTTCTTTTCGGCTTTGGCGGGCAACGGTTCCGCCCCCTTCACTTCCCTCTGATCAGCGGGAAGTTCCGGCTTTGCAACAGGTAAAGAGGCGTTTTTCCTTGAAACCCCCGCTTCAAGCGAGGGAGCCTTCTCAGCAGCCGCCACCTTCACCGTGGAAGCCATGGGCTCCGGCTCAACCGGACGAATCACCTTCGGCTGTTCAGCCGCAGGCGTTGCCGGCGCCTTCTCCTGCTGAATTAACGCCAATAGTTTTTCCTCCGGCGTCATGATTCATTCCCCCGTGAAATGCAAACATCATCCATGAGATTCCTGCTTCTTAACGCATGCTCTTCACTTCAACTCAATACACCGTCGGGACCAACTCAGCCGGAGATTCCCGCTGTGGCCGCAACTCATTCGTAATCGCCTCACGCACCAACGTCTCATCCACAATCGTGCGATCCCTCATCACCAGCATTTCCAAAAGGTTATGGCACATCATCGACATCTGTCTCGGATACCCTTTGGTATGCTGATGAATCAGTCGTATGGCTCCCTCTGCAAACAAACCATCCCCCTGGTAGCCTGCCTGTTGCAAGCGGAATTGGATCAACTCCTTCGCCTCAGCCAAATCCAGGGGATTAATGACGCATTTCAGCGCAATACGATCCCAAAAATTAGGCATCCGGCTCAACACCGGAACCAATTCCATCTGCCCAACCAGCACCAACTGGAGAATTTTGTACTCGTTTGTCTCATAGTTGAGAAGAATCCGTAAAATCTCAAGCACATAATCAGGCAAAAGTTGAGCCTCGTCAATCAGCAGGACAATCCGCTTTTTTTCCTGAACGCCTGTTTTATAGAGAAATTGCTCAATGGCCTCAATACAATCCAGTCCTGTTGTCTTCTTTGGATCAATCGGGGCATGTAAAATGGAAACCAAGCGACTCAGAAATTGTTTTTGTGTCTTGAAGTACGGGTTGAGAATCATGTGGAAGCAGACATCAGGCTCCTCCCTGAGAACCTGCGACAACTTCCGGCTCAGCGTGGTTTTCCCTGTGCCGACATCGCCCACAATGACACTGAGGCCGCGCTTCAGGCTCAGGGCGATCCGGAGGCGGGTCAAGGCAGCCTTATGCTGGGCCGACAGAAAGAAATAGGATGGATCCGGGCTGGTGGAAAACGGCTCATCATGTAAGCCCAGAATTCTGTAATAACTCATACC
>CAZSSA010000128.1:0-3290 GCA_964609375.1 uncultured Verrucomicrobiota bacterium
ACGTTCTTTGTGTTCTCCGATTACTGCCGTCCATCCGTCCGGCTGGCGGCGCTGATGAACCTGCCCGTGGTGTATGTCTTTACACACGACAGCTTCTATGTGGGCGAGGATGGACCGACGCATGAGCCGATTGAGCAGATTGCCAGTTACCGGTGTATGCCGAATGTCTCCATCATTCGTCCGGGCGACCCGACGGAAACGGCGGCGGCGTGGATCGCGGCCTTGAAGAACAAGACGGGGCCGACGCTGTTGTTGTTGACGCGCCAGAATTTGCCGGTGATTGACCGGTCGGTGTATCCGGCGGCGTCAAATGTTGAAAAGGGCGCCTACACGTTGTGGCAGAGCGGACAGGGGATGCCGGATCTGATCCTTATCGGGTCGGGATCGGAGACGAGTCTTGCGATGGAGGCGGCCAAGGAACTGGCCAAGGGCGGAACGAACGTCCGGGTGGTCAGCATGCCGTCGTGGGATCTGTTCGAGAAGCAGAGCGTGGAATACAAAGCGCAGGTGTTGCCGGTGGAGTGCAAGAAGCGCGTGGCGGTGGAAGCCGGCTGTTCGATGGGCTGGCAGAAATACGTCGGGTGCAAGGGACGCATTGTGGCCATTGATCACTATGGCGCCTCGGCTCCGTACAAGGTGTTGGCGGAGAAGTTCGGATTCACCACGGCCAATGTGGTGAAGGTGGCAAAGGAAGTGTTGGGTTAATCGAGAAGAGGACTGACAAAACCCACACATGGCAAGGTTAACATGCTGAGTGTGGGTTTTCTTTTGAATTTGATCCAGGCGAAGCGGATCGACTGTATTTACGGATTGACTCTGTCATCTCCTGCGGTCGAACCCCGTTACCTTCCGGTCAAGCTGGTATCCGCTGCGACAAGGGGAATTACTCCCGAACTGGAATTACTCCCGAACTTGACCTCGCCGCCGGATTTCCTCATTATTAATATCTATGAAAGTGTTGCTTCAGGGTGGTCTCAACGGGCGCGTGCCCGCACCGAAAAAAAGCGATTTCTTATTCATATCAGGAGAAAAATACATGAAGAAGTTAATTGTTCTGATGCCGGTTATAATTTTATGCATATTCCTTGCTGGGTGTTCGACGACTACTTGCTCGCTGACACATGATAAGGCAGGACGTGTCCAGCGTGTGTCTTCTTCTGTTGATAAAGGAAAGCTCATGATGGAAGGAATGAACTTCGCCAGATTTGATGAGCCTGTTTTTAAGGCGGTACAAGGAGAGTGGGATGCAATATCAAATCCTGGTGCAAGGAACAAAATTGACTGCAAGTTCAAGTATGAGCTCAAGAACACGCATGAAGTGATGTCGGGATTGTCCGCTGTTTTATGGTTCGGAACCTTGTTTACATTCCCAATGGTGATACCTAGAGAAATGATTTGCTCAGCCGAGTTTGTGATTCGTGATCAAAATGGGAAAATTATAAAGACGTTACAATCGGAGAAGATTCACGCTGAAATGACTACCTACATGTCTGGATTACCGACGAGTTGGCTCGTTCATCTCGTCAGTTCGGCTCCGATTAATAAGGCCGGCTTTGTAACTCTTGAATTTGGTGATGTCAGTGCGGAAGCTGGCAAAGAGATGTTTAAATCGGCCGTTATCAATGAACTCAACAGTACTGAAGGGGTGCTGACAAAGTGAAGCTTGGGCTCCGTTTTATCGGTCATGCTTGCATGCTGGTTGCGTTGGCGGCCCAATTATCAGGATGTTGCAGTATGCTAAACCACACGCAGGAAGTGCGTGTGTCGTGCAGGCCGACGGATGCTGCCCTTTTAATTAATGGGCAGCGTTACAAAACACCGGCAACTGTCATTGTTCCACGGAATCGAGAAGTTTCCATCAAGTGTACAAAGGACGGTTATTATACCTATGATCGTCTTGTCGGGACACACTTGAATCCTCTTGCGGCCGTCGATCTTGTTGGTACGGTATTCTTGCTGTTTCCTGTGATTGGGTTGATTAGTCCCGGCGCGTCTTCTCTTGACCAGACTGACTTCAGTATTGAACTGACGCCACAATAGTTCAACCAGGCAGGAATGACGTTGCTTGGGTGAATGTATAGGGTTTCATCACCCGGTAAGGTATTCTTTGGATAAAGCTGTTAGTCATTAAACAGGGAGAAAACAGAATGTCAATTAAGCGAGTCACGGTTTCTGGGCTTATACTGGTCGCTGCCATCCTCTTTTCGGGCTGTTCTACTACAAGATACGCCTCGGCGCCACGGGGAGCGGCGGATGCGATGGTGTGCAATAGATGCAACGGAGTCGGGAAAGTGCAGACCTGCAATCGGTGTGAAGGTAGCGGGTCAACGACGGAAGTTCAAACCACATATAGAACGCAGCAGGTTGGGCATGGTGTTTATGCCCAATTTATCACTGTGCCTGTCTTACAAAGTTGCAGCGTTCCGTGCAGGACGTGTGCCGGGCATGGGGTGCTTGCCTGTGAAACGGGAAGATATACTTGTGATCGTTGTATCGGAACTGGACGAGTATATCTTGTGGATTCTGCGGGGAATAAACGGCCGCCACGCCCAAAGGAAAAGCCGCGATCCCTGCTCGATGCTTCATTTGAAGGGGAGGAAGATGCCGCAAGAATGTTTTTAAATAGAGGTGACTTGGTTGACGCCACCAACAGTGCCGGGATGACACCGTTGATGTGGGCGGTGACTAAGGGGCACACGAATGTTGTTCAGCTATTGCTTGCCCATGGAGCAAATATTCAAACCTGTAGCACCAACGGGATGACGCCACTATTGTTTGCGGCGGCTGAAGGACGGGTAGAAATTGCAAGACTGTTATTGGACAAAGGTGCTGCAATAGAAGCCACTAATGTGTTTGGAGTGACGCCACTGCTGTGTGCCTCCTTCAAGGGGCAAACTGCCGTTGCGGAACTCCTCATTGCCAGAGGCGCCAACATAAACGCAAGGTCTACCGGCGGAGGCGTGCCCCTGTCGGAAGCAGCTTTTGCTGGAAACACCAATATTGTTAAAATGCTGTTGGATAAGGGAGCCTTAATAGACGTGCCCAGCAATGCCGGAATGACCCCATTGATGTGGGCGGCGAACAAGGGGCATGTTGCCGTTGCCGAGATGCTGATTGCCTATGGAGCCGATGTTAACGCGAAACCCGGTATTAGTGGCTCGCCGTTGCTGGAGGCTGCATTTGGCGGGAATGTGGACATTGCCAAGCTGCTTCTGGATAAAGGAGTTAATATTGATGCGACTAATAATGCCGGCATGACACCGTTGATGTGGGCGGCCAACAAGGGACAT
>CAZSSA010000128.1:3390-4654 GCA_964609375.1 uncultured Verrucomicrobiota bacterium
TGCGACTAATAATGCCGGCATGACACCGTTGATGTGGGCGGCCAACAAGGGACATGTCAAAGTGGCCGAACTGTTGATTACTCGCGGAGCTGATGTTAACGCGAAAACTGGTGCTGGAGGCACGCCGTTGCTGGAGGCTGCATTTGGCGGGAATGTGGACATTGCCAAGCTGCTTCTGGATAAAGGAGTTAATATTGATGCGACTAATAATGCCGGCATGACACCGTTGATGTGGGCGGCCAACAAGGGACATATCAAAGTGGCCGAACTTCTTGTTGCTCGTGGCGCTAGCCTTGCTTTGAAAAGCAAAGATGGTCTCACGCCGCATATGTGGGCAAACCGAAATAGACACTTGGATGTGGCTAAACTTTTAACTGTTCCCCATCGTGAGGCGGCGGAAGAAGCCACGCGAACTCCACTAAGTGAAATGTCCACGGTTGTCCGAGACTACCTTGCGGCAGCAGGCAAACTGGACGTTTCTTTAACAAGGTCTTTCCTGTCTGGTTCCTGTAATCAGGATATTATCACGGAATTCAAGGCAAAAGCAGCGGCTGGTTGGGAATTTTCGCCTCATGACTCAAGGATTGGAGACGAGAAAATATCTGATGACAAATCTTCAGGTACTGTTGAAGTTAACATGGTATTTAAGGGGGGGAATCCTCCAACTTTCATGGAGACGGCGAGGACTTTCTCTCTGATGTCGGAAAAAGGCATTCTGAAAATAACAGGGATGAATCCGCCTCCGATGGACTCAAGTCTGGGAGTCCGTCCTCTATAGTTGCTCTTAGCGGAATTGTTTAGGTGAGAGCATGGAAGGCGGTCTTGGTCGGGGCAGTGGTATTGTGGCGGGGGATGTATCCGCGGGTTCATCGTTGACGGGGCTTCTGCCGTTTGCTCCAACTCACAGCAAAACGGGACAGTTTCCATGATCAGGCCGGACCTACTGCTTCGAAGAGGGGTCGTGCCCGATCTTGACCTTCTTGCCGAATTTCCGCATGCTCAAAGCTACGTCGGAGATGAGCTTATGGAGGAATAACGATGCTTCAGATCAAGCCCAACGGGCATGTGCACGAACCGTCTGACAAGCGATTTCTCACCCATCACGTAAGGAATGTAGTGGCATGAAGATTGTATACAAGGCATCAGTAGTTCGAAATGCAAGAACATCATCAGTTTTTCGTGCTGCCATCCTGGTTCTCGGAGTCATCCTTCTAGCTTCAGGGTGCGCGACATTCCCCGGACACAAGATACCCGATACGCCTAG
>CAZSSA010000129.1:0-4643 GCA_964609375.1 uncultured Verrucomicrobiota bacterium
CCTTTGGTCGCAGGTTCGAGCCCTGCCGGGCCCACTTCCTGTATTCCATCGGTCAAGGGCAAGGGGGGCTCGGAGGCCTTCAGGATCAAGTCCACGTTGACGACACCGTTGGTTGATCTTGTGGTAATGGTTATTTCGCTGATGCCTTGTAGCTTCTCCATCCATTGCCTGGCGACCTCAAGCTTCCGGCGGGTTTCCTGAGTGCCATCGGCATTGCGAACCATTAAGGAAATGGTGACGGCAGAAATGGCGTCTTTGATCAATTTTCCGGTGGATTCAGTATCAATCCACAGGGATGCGCCGGTTGGGGGCTTTGAGGTCATCCACGGTGCATAAGCGTAGGCGGGCTTTGAGGGGCGGGTATCAGCCAGTGACTTTCCTGCGGGAAGCGAAGCATTGGCCATCAGGCGCTTGAGGATGGCGGCATTGCTGGCAAGAAACATCCATCCTTGCTTATGGGTCCAGGCAATACGCTCATCCGGCTCAAATTTCCCGTAAAGGTTCTTGCGCGACTCTTCAATCAGGGTGATGGCTCCATCGGGCGTTTGAATGGGATGCGGAATGAGGCCCAGTCCATACCGGGAATTAAGCTGGTCAAGAATCAAGGTGATTCGCCGGGCAGCATCCTGCTCGTCGCTGACTTGAATGCCCAGGATCAGGGAGGGGACGCGCAGGCCTTTCAGGAAGGGAGTGAGCGAGGAGCCGAGGGGGCCCCGGATGCGTCCGCCGTGGTCGCGGTTCAAGATGCTGATGAAGCCCAGTGATGGCGTTGCATTCGTCTCCACGAGCGGCTGTATTATTTCGACCCACAGGGGGAGCGTCTGGGGATCCGGCATCAAGGCCTTTATCCATGAGATCGGCATGACCAGGGCGGCATCGGGTGAGGTGCCGAGTGTTTGGAGTAATGGGGCGAGGGTGGTGTTTTGGGCCATATCACCAGCCAGCGGAAGATCGCCTGACGCGGCCAGTGATAATTCAAGGCGGGAGTTGTCCTTAACGGAAGCGGTATAGGCAATTAAAGGGGATCCTTCGTGGAAAGGAATCCAGCGACGGGGTGTTCTGATCCATCCCCGATGAGGGGTGCCGGATGAGGCGAGTAATGATGCTGAAGAGAGTGTTCCATCGGAGACGATGGATGCCCGGCCGTATTGATGGTCAAAAGTTTGCACCAGGTAACGGGCGGCGGCCGGGTCTTCGGAGAGGCAACCAACGAGGACTCCTTCGGTGAGGGACAGGGAAAGTTTTTCCTTGGGATTGGAAAGGCGGGTTCGCACTTCGTAGACAATCCTGCCATATTCAGTGGCCGATTGGCGGATGGTTTTTGGGCGAAACCAAAAGATTTTCCAGCGGAACCTCTGGCTGTGGTTCCCAATCCAGGTGGCAAATACCCATGCGGGCTTCTGCTGATAACCCAGGGCGGGTACATAGGCGATGACCGTGCGGTCACCGGCGAGGCGGTTGATCCAGGCACGGGTTGTCTTGTTCGAGAGCAGGCTGGAGAGGTCGGCGTCCTTGACGCCTGCAGAGGCAAGCGCATTCCTGACCAGATGATTTTCGAGCAGAGGATCCAGCTCGGAGGAGAGGTTGTTGTGAATGCTGACAACCGTGGCTTCGGCGGGAATGGCCGAGAGGACGCTGTCGGGCTTGTAGGGGATATACAACACCCACCAACAGCCGGCGACCATGGCGGCGGAAAGAATGGACCAGAATACGATGCGTCGGAGTTTCACAAGCGCAGACTCCCGACCAGTTCGCTCACGGAGGACATCTTATGCCGTATAAGATAGTCGGTGATGCCATCGATGACACCGAGGGCGGTGAGCGGTTCGGTGAAGTTGGCGGTACCGACGGCAACGGCAGACGCGCCGGCAATGAGAAACTCGATGGCTTCCTTGGCGGAGGTGATGCCACCGATGGCAATCAATGGGACTTTAACCGCTTTGGCTGCCTCGTACACAAGTTTGACGGCAATCGGGTGAATGGCAGGGCCGCTCAGTCCTCCGGTGACATTGGCCAGGATGGGGCGCCGGGTTTCGATATCGATGGCCATCGCCGGAAATGAGTTGATCAGGGAGATGGCATCGGCGCCGTTGTCGACACAGGTTCGGGCGAATGCCCCGATATCGGAGACATTAGGCGCCAGTTTCGGGATGATGGGCAGACGGGTCCGCGTGCGCACTTCGGAAATGACACGGGCGGTTGATTCCAAATTTGTGCCGAAGGCACTTCCGCCTGCCTTGATATTGGGGCAGGAGATGTTGATTTCCAGGGCGTGAACGCCGGGGACCCCGTCAAAGCGGGCGGCGACTTCGGCATATTCCTCCGCGGTTTTTCCCCAGATGTTGACAATGACGGCGATCTTGTGTTGGCGGAGGAAAGGCATGAACTTTTCGATGAACCCATCCACGCCGGGGTTTTGCAGGCCGATGGCGTTGATGAGGCCACCGGGGACTTCCACCAGACGCGGGGTCCGGTTTCCGTTCCAAGGGTTGAGGCTGATGCCCTTGACGACGATGGCGCCGAGCTGGTCAAGGTTCAGAAGGTCTGCGTATTCCGGGCCATAGCCGAAGGTGCCGGAGGCGACCATGACCGGGTTTTTCATGTGAACGCCGGCAAGCGTTGTGTTCAGGGTTGGGGTCACGGCTGTTCCTCCCATACGACGGTGCGTGATTCAAAGATCGGGCCTTCCTTGCAGACGCGAACGAGGATTTCCTCTCCGTTGTGGTTAATGCGCTGAACGCAGGCAAGGCAGGCGCCCACCCCGCATCCCATATGCCGATCGAGGGATAGCCACGCTTTCCAGTTGGACTGCCCCGCCCGGATGGACAGCGCTTGCAGCAGTCCGTTAGGACCGCAGGCGAAGAATTCCGGACATGCATCGGGGTCGATGTTTTTCAGCCAGGCATCCAGAGGCACGGTGACTCGGCCGCGGGTTCCCCGTGAGCCGTTTTCGGTGGCGATGCTGACCTCCCAGCCGATGGCATTGAATTCGTCTGCCAGCAGGATGTCGAGGGCGGTGGCGCCGCCAATAAAGATGATACCCCGGCGGGAGAGGCGTGTGGCCAGAAAGTAGAGTGGGGCCACTCCGTAACCTCCAGCGACGAGAACGGGCTGGGTGTTGCCGGCCAGTTCCGTTGGGAATCCATTGCCGAGAGGGCCGATGATGCTGAGTTTGGCGCCGGGCGCGAGGGATTGCATGGCCTCGGTGCCCCGTCCCACGCTCTTGTATAAGATGGAAAGGGTATCGCCATCCACGCGGTAAATGCTGAATGGGCGGCGTAGCACAGCATCCTGCAAGGCGGCAATCCGGAGATGAACAAACTGGCCCGGGGCTGCTGTTGACGCCACGCCCGGAAGATCCAGGGCGAGCACACGGTAGTATCCGCCCGCCGATTCATGACGAACAACGGTTCCTGTTTCGATTTGCATGTCGGAGAAACTACCGTGGACGCGTGACTTCTTCAACCAAATCCGCCAATTTTTCATCGGCACCAAGAATGGCACGTTGATGGGCAGCCTGACGCATGGCAGACAAAGCGATGGAATCGGTTAGCCGTTTCCTGAGGTGATTGGTTAAACCATCAACGGTGATATCCTTTTGTTCGATCATGTCCGCCGCCTGGACCGCCGCCATGGCCCTGGCGTTCGCCACCTGATGATCCCGTGCCGAAAAGGGGTAGGGAATCAGGAGGGAAGGAATGCCAAACATGGCAAGTTCCAGACAGGAGTTGGCTCCAGCACGCGAGATGGCGAAGTCGGTGCGTTTATAGACGGCGGCCATATCCTGTTGAAATCCATGGACTTCTGCTGTCACTCTGGCATTGGCATAAGCCTTTGCAACGGTATCGCGATCGCTGGATCCGGCAAGATGGATGACATCGAGGGGGAGTCCGGAAGCCTGTATTAGTGCGATGACATCCGGCATGAGCTGATTAATGCGCTGGGCGCCCTGACTTCCGCCCATGACGAGCAAGGTTTGACGTTCACGGGATTTGTGAGGGAGGGTGGAAGAATGTTCAAGGTCTTTTCGAAGGGGAAGTCCAGTGAGGACCGTTTTGGTGCTTTTGAGGTAGGCGCTGGTTTCCGGAAAGGTAATGGCAATGGCAGTGGCGAAGCGTCCAAAAGTCTCCGTGGCCTTGCCGGGAACCACATTGGCCTCGTGGAGGATAATGGGAATTTTCAGCCGGTATGAGGCCAGGATGGGTCCGGCGGATGAGTAGCTGCCCATGGAAAGCAGGGCCGCGGGTCGGTGTCGGATGAATTCACGGCGACATCGCCGGTAGACGCAGTACAGATTAATCAGGGAGGGCAAGAGGCGCAATGGCTTCATTGATAATTTGGAAGCGCCGGTATTGACGACCCTGCCATCCCAAGCGAAACGGGTGGCGGATTCGATGGACCGTCCGGCCATGAGCAAGCTCACTTCGTGTCCGCGTCGTCGCAAGGTTTGCGCGGTGGCAACGCCGGGGAATACGTGGCCGCCGGTGCCGCCGCAGGAGACTGCTATTCTTGCCATAATGCCTTTTATTGGAGAGAGGTTGATAGACTGTAAGGCTGCTAGACTATTAGGGAAATCAACAACTTGTTTTTCTTTTCATTACGGACTGATGGAAACGTTAGCAGAAGGAGTATGGCGCGGCAAC
>CAZSSA010000130.1:0-4617 GCA_964609375.1 uncultured Verrucomicrobiota bacterium
TCCGAGCCGTCCGGCTTTTATCAACGGCAGCGCCCTCACCAGCGAATGCCCCATGTAATGCGACAAATACCGGTCATCCATCGCGCGCAGGAAGTGGCCCGCCTCCCCCACATTCCGATACAGGATCGTCAACACACGCGCCGCCAACTCGCTATCACCACACTCTTCATGGTGGCGTTCGCCGTCCCGGCGAACGCATTCTTCCTCCCGCTCCTGACGCAAAAACCGGGCAATCCCATACGGCAGGATATAATCCGTGTTGCGCGCATTGTGCATCCCGATCCCGCCGCCCATCGCCTGAACATACCGCCCGATACACCGCAGACCCGCCGCCGCGGACTCGCGATACCGCACATCACCGGTCGCATCGAAGCAGTCCCAGAGGCAATCCAACGTCACCGATAAGTACCCCAGATCCGGCCCGCCATATTCCATGAACCACCCCTCGGTGGTTTGTAACGCCAACGTCTTCTCCGAAACACCCGCCAGGGCGCTCTCAGGCACCAGCGCAGGATAAACGCGCCGCAACCAAATCAGCGCCGCCAATCCCGCCACCTGCTGATTCGCCGCCTGCGGCTCAAACCGTTCCAACAACTGCCGGGCCGCCACCCTCGCGCCCGCCTCGATTGCCGAGGGCGGGACCACTCCTGCCGCCGCCAGCTTCATAACCGCCAGCGTGGAAAAGGCCAAGGGGGGATAGCCCTGCTCGAACGGATAATATTCCTCGAACGCGCCAGGCCGAACGGCCCGTGCATTCCAGAACCGGCAGGATGCCGCCGCCAACTCTACTCTGTTCTTATCCGCCAACCAAACCGTATACCCCCCCTGCTGCAAAATGATGGATGCAAAATCCCGGATCCGGTAATGCCACCAATCCCGGTCAAAGCAACCATAGGCGGGCGAGTTGGGATCACGGCACACTTGAGTCAGCAACCGCGGCATCAACCGCTCCACCAAACCCTCTAACTCTTTCACCCATTTCGTTTCAGCTATGTTCATCATGTCCCGCAACATTTTTTGTATTTCCCCCGCTCCCGCATGGACAGGGATCATTGCGCCCAATCTTTTCTGTCAATCGCCGCTGGCTGTTTTCCAAAGTCTTCATTTAAGTTCTTATACTTTATAATTCATGCTTCATAATTTATTTAACCATCAACCATGATCTTCATTCTCATCGTGCCCAGCGCCTTGCGCTTCGCCGGCTTGCTCATCGCCTTCCATGTCAATCGTAACCGGTTAAACACCGGCCCAATGATCTTCTCCGGGAATCGCGCCACCATCCACCGCGCCAACCGGGTCGAGCCCGCCAAAAACAATGACGACACCACCAACTCCACCATCACCCGCGACGTCGCCATCGCCTCCGGCCGCACGTCATACACCGGCGCACGCCGCCCAAAGAACCTCCGCATCCGGTTGCGGATAAACCCGCCGCGCTTCTTAAAATCCATCATGTGCCCGTGCATGCCCAACGCCCGGATCGGATCCTCGGGCTCCGTCGTCAGCAGCCCCCTGCCTTCCATCTCGCGCACAATAGCCTCCATCGCCTCACTGCGCGTGACAATCACCGAATGCCCGCCTCCCAGACTCTCAAACCGCGGCGACCATGCATCCCCCACTGAGACGTCGGCAAATTCGTTGGCAAAGTCCACGCTCTGCAAACTGGCTTGCGTCACAAAAAACGGGATCAGGAAATTATAATAGAACTTTTTCGACCGGAACACCTTCCCCGAGGCCAGCCGGACCTCCATATACCCAGGCCAATCCCCCGCCCGCCATTTAAGCGACTCCACGCGATCGGTCCCGGGAGCAACACCCTTGGATTGCAGATAGCATGCAATGGCCGCCGGATAGATGGCCGTGCCCGTGTAAGGCCCCAGCACATACTGAACCTGGAGCGCCTGGGAATGCCCCGCCTCCTGCAGTTGCCGCAAGGCCGCCGCCTGATCAGGCAGGCAGGTCATGGCATACCGTTTTCCAGGCTCAAGCCGCGGCAGAATATCCAGCACCGACACCGGGATATACACCGACTGTGCCGCCGCCAAAATCTCCTCACGAGTCGTCGCCAGCACCACCCTTGCCCGTTCCGGCTCTGGAACTCCCTGCCGCACCACAGCCGCCGCATCAATTCGCCCCGTTTCCAGCAGATGAATCAACACATGGGTCATCACACCACCGGATGCGCCCGCACGCCGAATCTCGGGAACCGCCGAATGACCCGTACGCACCGCTTTAAAACAACCCAATAACCAGTTCTCGGGAATGTGCCCGTAATGACGACGATACAAGGCGGCATACGGAATGCCTTTCCCGGGGCAAACCATCCAGGCCAGTTCCGGCAACTCCACATTGGAAGGAAAGCGAGGCACAGGCCCAAACGGCGTATCGGTCATCATGGAGCGACCGGAGATATCCAAAGCCACACAGGCCCCGCAACCGGTACAAATACCGGCCTTAACCACATCCCTCACCAGTCGTTCCGCCACCGTTGTAGTCATCACCGGCCAAACTATAGCCGCTTGCCCCTTTTTTTCGACAACTCTTTTCGCCAACCCCTCTTGCAGAAATGATTGGCCTTGCGGTATCACCCAGTCAACGTTGTGTGGGTGGCCGTCCAGGCGCGGCGACTCCGCGCCTCTCAAGGAGTGACCCTTCCAGACGGAAAATATTCACCAGCGCCTCCAAATGCCTGACAACAGCCTCCACCTCCGCAACCTGGCTGGACACCAAATCCCGCTGGGTCTGCGCCACAAGCAACGCCGTTGACCGGCCCACGTTGAATTTCACCATTTCAACCCGGACTTTCTCTTCCTGGAATTTACGGGTGGTCGCCGTCGCCGCCACCTGCTCCCGTGTCCGCTCCACCTCAATATAGGCGGACTCCACGTCCACACGCACAAGGTCCTCAAGATTCCTCAACGATTCACCCATCTGTTCCCTCGACAAGGTCGCACGCCGATGAACGGCTTTCGCCTCACGGTTGAGTATCGGGAAGGAAACGGCAACACCAGCAGAGACATCCACCTCCCTGGCATCAATCCCATTCACGGAGTCCCTGAACGACTCCGCGTAGCCGGTATCTCCCAACGTGACAAACAGATCCATTTTTGGCAGGAGTCCATTCCTGGTTTTAACCAATTCAAGATCGCCGCTTTGAATCAACATCCTCGCCTGATTCATGTCCGGGCGCCTTTGCAAGGCAACAGCAACATGCGTGCTGACCGTTCCAAGATCAACCTCAGGAACCGAAGGCGACGTCGTAAGACGCAGTTCAACCCTCCGCCCCTGTAACGCTTCCGGCGCCATCAACCGGAGCAGCCGGAGCCGCGCCGTGGAAAGCCCGCTGCGCGCATTGATCAACGCTTCCCGCCGAAGCGCCACTTCAGCCTGGGCCGCCGCCACCTCGGTCTCCGGCAGACGTCCCACCTTGATGCGTTGCTCGATTTCGTTCAATTGTTGTTCCGCCAAGGTCAGCGACTTCTCCAGGATCTCAACCCTCCGTTGGGCAAGCGTGCATTCCCAGTACCCGCTCTCCACAGCGGCAACAAGTGCCTCTGCAAATCCCCTCAGTTCATAGGCGGAAATGGTTGTATGAAGCCTTGCCTGCCGCAAACTCACCAAATTGACCGAAACCGGACGCCCCTGTAATAACGCCTGGGTAAGGCTCGCGGTGGCTTTGGTGGCATAGTCAGGATGTTCGTTGACCTCCCGCCCTGTCATCAAGTCCGCTCCCAGTTTGGTTCCTGTCGGAAAATACTGGGAAACCCCCACCGAGCCGTTGACCCCCTCGGCCTCATCACCGACAACGCCATTTGTCACGGCATGCCGGCGTTCGTATGCCGCCGCCGCATGCACAACAGGGTCAAACACCGCCCTCTCCGCCTCCTCAAAGGTTTGTTGGATTTCAGGGTTCAGGCGTTGGACGCTAAGCGCCCTGTTATTGGTCAGAGCCATGAGGACAGCCTGTCCAAGGCGAATCTCCAGAACCTCCGGTCCCGCGGCATCAGAAGGTTGCGCCGCCAAGACCCCGCAGGAAATTCCCATGAACAGCACCGTCAGGCGCCTGATTCTTGCGTCACTCTGTTTGCTTCGCATGCCTTCTCCATCCCGTCTCAAAAAGGGAATAAACCACCGGAACAAATACCAGCGTCAGCACTGTCGAACTGGTCAGGCCACCTATGACCGCCCGCGCCAGCGGCGCTTGCGCTTCCCCTCCTTCGCCAAGGCCAAGGGCAAGCGGAACGAGACCCAGCACCGTCGTCAAGGCCGTCATCAAAATCGGCCGGAGCCTCCGTCGCCCCGCTTCCTCAATCGCCTCTCTCAACCCCATGCCATCGCGGCGACGAAGCATATTGGTGTGATCCACCAGCAGGATGGCGTTGTTGACCACAATCCCCCCCAGCATGATGCAGCCAATATAGGATTGAATATTGAACGTGGTGTTACTCAACAAGAGCATCAATATCACGCCAATGATCGCCAGCGGTACGGAGAACATGACCACCAGCGGATCTTTCAATGATTCGTACTGGCACGCCATGACCATGTAAACAAGAATCAAGGCCAGGATGAGACCAAGCCCCAACTCCCTGAAGGCCTTCACCTGCTCCTCATAAT
>CAZSSA010000131.1:0-4540 GCA_964609375.1 uncultured Verrucomicrobiota bacterium
AGGATGCCACCCCACAAGTCACCCCACAAGTCACCCCACAAGTCACCCCACAAGTTGTAGCGATGCTGAGGGGGGCTGGAGAGGTGTCCAGTGCCGCTGATCTTCAAAAGACGGCAGGGTTGAGAGATCGAGTGCATTTCCTGAGGCAATATTTGTTGCCGTGTCTGGCGGCTGGGTGGATTGAGAGAACGATTCCGGAGAAGCCCCAGAGCCGCCTCCAGAAATACCGCCTTACGGACAAGGGTCGGACGGTGTTAGCCAGCACCAAATAAATCCTTATTTCCCGCCTGATTTTTCTTTCTCCTCCACCCCAATAATCGTACATTCCTATGGAACAGGGAGAACGATATTCCATGGGCTATTTCCTGACAACCGAACCTGAAAACGCACCTCTGGCAAATTCTCTTGCGAGCCCGAAAACGCACACCCCCGGTTCACGGGTGAAGAATCTCGGCCACAGATATTACAGTACAGGGTTGGGGAGGTGGATCAGCCGCGATCCGTTGGGGGAGGAAGTATTTCTGCGGGGGTATGTAGAGGCAAGCGGTTCCCGTACCACACGTTCCTGCGGCTGATCCATGCCACGGCCCGGCGCGCCGGCCTGCCGGCCAACGTCACGCCCCACACGTTGCGTCGCTCATGCACCACCGAGTTGTTGCGCGGCGGGGCCAACATGTACCACGTCAAGGAACTGCTCGGCCACGAGTCGCTCGACACCCTCAAGCACTACGCGAGGCTCACGATCCTCGACCTCAAGAAGGAGCACCAGCGCTGCCATCCGCGCGAAAAGGACGGTTGCAGATAGTCATGAATGGAGATATATTAACCATGGATATGACAAGCAAATCGCGCATCTATCTCGACGTGTGTTGCCTGAATCGGCCGTTTGACGATCAGGGTCAGGATCGCGTGAGGTTGGAGTCGGAAGCCGTTTTGGCAATTCTGGGGCAGGTGCAGCGGAAGGAATGTGTTCTTATCAATAGCGAGGTGCTGGAGACGGAGATCGAGGAAAATCCTGACAGCGAGCGACTAGGCAAGGTTCAGGACATGTTGAGAGATGCCTCCTGTCATGTGAAGATTGGAAATCGTGAGTCCGTCCGGGCAAAGGAACTGGGAAGCAAGGGATTTGGAAGTTATGACGCCTTTCATGTCGCCTGTGCCGAAAGCGGGGTAGCCGATGTCCTTTTGACAACGGACGACGGTTTTGTTAACGCTGCACGGCGGTACGGGAACCTGAAGGTTCGAGTATGCAACCCCTTGCGATGGGTTGCGGAGAGGGAAGAATGAAGACGCTCAATCAGATTCGAGAGGAAGGAATTACCGTTTTGACGGAGTCTCTTGGCTCAGTGGATACCATTCGTTTCCTTCAGCAGTTTGACGCCGGACATGGGGATTACACGGCGGAACGCCGGCGTATTCTGGGAAATCCGACTATTGATAACGTTTTGAAGAAGATCATGGCACGTCGCAAGAGACACGCTGTCCATCGTTGACGGGGGTGGCTCCCGAGGCGGTGGAACGATTGATCGCTGAGATTGCCAACCTGTCAAACAATCCTACCAAACTTGATCCGCCCCGACTTCTCTTTCCGCAGGCCTTGGAGATCAATGAACGGCGGGTTATCAAGATCCAGGTGCCTGCCAGTTCCAATGTTCACCAGACTGCAGGGCATGTCTATCTTCGAAGTCAGGACGGGGATTACAGGATTTCCGGCCTGAACCGTATTGCCGCCTTGGTCAACCGCAAGATGGGGACGTATACCGAGCAGCGGGTTCTCCCGTATTTGGAGATGTCTGATTTGCGGCCTGATCTTTTTGAGAAGGCCAAGGCGTTGATGGAGGCCCGCAAGCCCAAGCATCCATGGGTGAAGTTGTCCCCCGAGGCCCTGTTGAACATTGCAGGATTTGTCCGGCGTGATGTCTTCACGGGGAAGGTCGGGTATACGCTGGCGGCGGCCCTCATGTTCGGGACAGACTCGATCATCCAGAGCGTTGCACCCGGCTACAAGTTTGACGCCTTGCTGAGGCGGCGCGACACCGAGCGGTATGATGACCGGGAACTCGTTTGCACGAACCTGATTGATTCCTTTGATATTCTTATGGGGTTCATTGACAAGCATCTCAACGATCCCTTCTATCTTGAGGGCGTGATACGGGTCAGTCTCCGTTCCTTGATCTTCCGCGAGTTGGTGGCGAATATCATCGCTCACCGTGAATACGTTAATGCGTCGCCCGCGACCATCAAGATTTACCAGGACAGGGTTGAATTCAAGAATCCGAATATTCCACATGGGCATGGGCCCATTGATCCCTTGAATTTTACACCTTATCCGAAGAACCCGACCATCTGCCAGTTCATGATTCAGCTTGGTCAGTTTGAGTCCTTGGGGTCGGGGATCAACAAAGTGACCCATTACCATCCCTTCTATGCGCCAGGGGCCCCGCCTCCCACCTTTATCGAAGACGACATGTTTACAACTCTCATTCCTTTAGTTTCGAGCGGGGCCGAGTCAGGGGCCGAGTCACTTTTGAGGGCGTTGCTCGTGACTCCGCTAACTACGGCCGAGTGGTCCAAGAAAGCAGGGCGTGTTACTGTGACAGGCGCATTCAAACGATCAATGCGGGACTTACTTGCTGAAAGTTTGGTCGAGCGTACCCTCCCGGAGAGGCCTCAAAGCCGGCTCCAGAAATACCGACTGACGGACAAGGGGCGGGCGGCGTTGAGAGGCGCGAAGCGGCGAGCCAGAGGGGTTCAGCGGAATCGACATTAGACAGTGCGAATGACGAAAAATAAAGAAACGTGCCCTACACCTTCACATCTGAAGCCCAAAACGCATGGCCGGGAAAATCTTTTGCAGGGCCGAAAACGCACACCCCGGTTCACGGGTGAAGAACCTCGGCATTGTTATTCTCCACTGATTTGATATTGATGTCACCCACGTTCAACACAAACAGGAGACCAGTCATGGCCAAGATAACCTTCATGGGTGCCGGTAGTACGGTGTTTGCAAAGAATGTTCTGGGCGATTGCATGTGTGCGGAAGCGCTTCATGGCTCGCACATTGCCCTGTATGACATTGATCCCGAGCGTCTTGATGATTCGGTGAAGATGCTCAGTCAGTTAAGCGTGAATCTGAATGCCCGGATGACCATCACGGGTCACCTCGGTGTCCGCAATCGCCGGGCTGCTCTCAAGGGTGCGAATTACGTGGTGAATGCGGTTCAGATTGGTGGCTACAAGCCTTCCACGGTCATCGACTTCGAGATTCCGAAGAAGTTCGGCCTGCGTCAGACGATTGCAGATACGCTTGGCATTGGCGGCATTTTCCGTACGCTCCGTACGCTTCCCGTGCTGCTGGATTTCATGCACGACATGGAAGAGGTTTGCCCGAACGCCTTGTTCATCAATTACTCCAATCCCATGTCGATGCTGATGATGGGCGTTTTTCGCGGTTCGAACATTCGGGCCGTTGGGCTCTGTCATAGTGTGCAGTGTTGCGCCGGAACCGTGCTGAATCATTTCGAAATGAAGCCGAAAAAGCTGCAGTGGCAGGTGGCGGGAATCAATCACCAGGGCTGGCTGCTCAAGATTCAGGACGGAGACCGGGATCTGTACCCGGCCATCAGGAAGGCTTACGCCGCCGCCAAGGTGAAAGGCACGCTGCCGAAGTGGGACCTGGTGCGACTCGAGCTGATGAACCGGTTTGGTTATTACATAACGGAATCCAGCGAGCACTCGTCAGAATATACGCCCTGGTTTATCAAGTCACGTTATCCGGAGCTGATCAAGGAATTCAACATTCCGCTTGATGAATATCCCCGCCGCTGCGTGTCGCAGATTGGAGAATGGAAGAAGATGCGCAAGGAATTGATCGGCAATGGCGCCACGCTCACACATACCCGGAGTCATGAGTACGGTTCAGGGATCATGGAGGCCATGGAAACCGATGTGCCGTTCAGGTTCGGCGGCAACGTAATGAATACAGGCCTGATTACGAACCTCCCGGCCAAGGCCTGCGTCGAGGTGATGTGCGTGGCGGACCGCAACGGGGTGACGCCGTCCTACGTGGGTGATCTTCCAGAACAGTGTGCCGCACTCAACCGGACCATGATCAACCCGCAGATCCTGACAGTGGAAGCCGTTTTGTCGGGACGCAAAGACTTCGTGTATCAGGCCGCGCTCATGGATCCGCATACATCGGCGGAACTGTCGATCGACGACACGATCAAGCTCTGCGACGCGCTCTTCGCGGCTCATGGACGCATGATTCCGTCCATGAAGTAGAGGATCTCGACCGGGCGGCCTTCCGCCCGGCTTTGGATCAAGGGGAGGGAAGGTTTGCCTATATTTGGGATGGGGAAGGCAAAGGGGTCGTATTGGGAACCAGGGCATTTGAGATAGGCGGTGGAAACCGGAGCGTTGACCCCGCCGGATTGTCTGGAATACCCTTCGATCGGCGATCGGCAGTTGATCCTTGTGTTTTGATGGTGGCAATTTGACGGTGAAGCAGTTCTTCGACAGTCTCGTTGGGGGATGAAAC
>CAZSSA010000132.1:0-4446 GCA_964609375.1 uncultured Verrucomicrobiota bacterium
CTATTTGATGTGGTTGTGAGAGTCGGGAGGGGTCAATGGTGAGGGGGGAGGTTTTGGAGTGCGTGAGGGATCCGGTGCCGGCTGATTAGTGGTGGCCCGGGGGCTGTTGACTGGGGGAATGGGGGTTGTCTGGTCCGGGGTAGAAATGGGTGCAGGCCGTACGGGGGCTGGCGCCTGCCTGAGCGGAGGGTGAAGCAGTGTAATGACGGCTTTATCAGTGTCATCATCGGGTTCCGCGACGGGGAACATTTTGGGGACAACGGAGATGAGGGACAGGATGATGATAACGCTCAGAACGATGGCGATGGACGGAGGGGTGATCAGGCGCATCAGTACGAATCTGGCATATCGGTTTTTCCCGGAATATCGGGGTGCGCGAAGTCCCTCACGAAGGGCGGCAAGGCGTTCGCCAAAGGTTTGTTCCTTCATGATATCGGCGAAGGTGGCGGGGTGGTGGAATTGTTCGACGGTATCCATGACGGCGATGGCAATCCGCTGGGATTCCGTGAAGTCGATTGGGCTGGTTTGGGCGTGAAGGCGGATATTCTGGCGGGATTGGGTTTCAAAGAGGGAGCGGCGGGCGGGGGATGCCAGCAATTCATTTTTCAGAGCGGTGCGGTCTTCGGGGGTAATGGTGCCGTCGAAATATTTTTCCATCAGGAGAATGAAATCCTGATCATTCATGGTGATGTCTCCTTGCTCATGCAGTCGCGAAGCATTTCGCGGATACGGAAGAGGTTCACAGCGGTCCACGTTTCCGTTTTCTGGTGAAGTTTGGCCATCTCTCTGACAGACAGGCGATGATAGTAACGTTGCTGGATAAGGGTGCGAGACTGCTCGGGCAGTTTTGAGAGGCAATCGCGGAGACGCTCAACATTTTCCTCCTCGCGTTCAATGCTTTTTGATGAGGCGAGGGCTGATTCGGCAATGACGCGCTCAAGGAAATCGTCTTCGGCGGGAACACAGCGGGAGCGTGCCTTGAGTTCTTTCAGGAGGAGGTTACGGGCAATTCCCTTTACCCAGGGGAGGAAGGTGCCGCGAATTTCGTAGTTGGCGATGTTTTCATAGCAGGTGACAAGGGCATTCTGGAGCACATCCTCAATCATGGTGATTGAGCTGGCATGGGCGGAAAGGAATATGCGGAGTTCGTGGCGGATCATGAATACCACCTCGGCAAACGCATCCCGGTCGCCTTTTTGAACTTTGATGACGAGGCGGTCCAGTTCTTCGGTATTCACAGATAAAGTCCTCTGGTGAGTATTATCGCCAATCTTGAAAATATTACAAAAAAAGTGATTAATCCAGACTCATTGGCGATTTTGCTGCCGTTGGGGCTTAACTCGGCACTTGACGGCGATGTCCTGCATCCACATAGTTTTCGCTTTGATTTTGCGAAAGGATGGGTCAAATGGGTGGTTCAACAATGACGGCGGCGGAAATCAGGCAATCGTTCACCGATTTTTTCAAATCCAAAGGGCACGAGATTGTTCCCAGCGCACCGGTGGTGCTTCAGGCGGATCCGACGTTGCTGTTTGTCAATGCCGGCATGAATCCATTCAAGGAGATCTTCCTCGGGGCGCGGGTCAGTCAGTATCGGCGCGTGGCAGACTCGCAGAAGTGTATCCGGGTGAGCGGCAAGCATAATGACTTGGAGGAGGTGGGGTATGATACCTATCACCACACTTTTTTCGAGATGCTCGGCAATTGGTCGTTTGGCGACTACTACAAGCGGGAGTCCATTGCCTGGGGATGGGAACTGCTGACCAAGGTATGGGGGCTGCCGAAGAACCGATTGTGGGCAACTGTCTACAAGAATGACGACGAGGCTCTGGCCATCTGGAAGGAAGTCACTGATATTGATCCGACCCACATCCTGAAGTTCGCGGAGAAGGATAACTTTTGGGAGATGGGCGAGACGGGGCCATGCGGGCCTTGTTCTGAAATTCATTTTGACCGGACGGCCACCGGATGTACACCGGCGATGATCAATGCCGGGTTACAGGACGTGATTGAGATATGGAATCATGTTTTTATTCAATACAACCGGAGGCAGGATGGATCACTTGAGGAATTGCCTTCCAAGCATGTGGATACCGGGATGGGGCTTGAGCGTGTGGTATCGGTCATCCAGGGGAAGGCCTCCAACTATGACACCGATCTGTTTCAGCCACTGATCCAAAAGATGGTCAAGGATTCCGGGCATCCCTACGCGGGTGACAGCGCCGTGGCCATGCGCGTCATTGCCGATCATTTGCGGACGCTGGCGTTTGCCATTGGGGATGGGGTTGTGCCATCCAATGATGGGCGCGGGTATGTGTTACGCCGGCTTTTGAGGCGGGCATTCCGGTATGGGCGGAAACTTGGATATACCAAGCCGTTCATGACGGGGCTGTTGACGACATTGGAAGCTTCCATGGGCCAGCATTACCCCGAACTGATTCAGCGGCGTGCTGAAATTGCCCGGGCGATCCTCGCGGAGGAGGAAAGCTTTTCCACGACGCTTGATCGTGGACTGGCGCTGTTTGAGGACGTTGTCGGGACAGTGGCAAGGGCGAAGGACAAGGTTTTTCCGGGCGCCGACGCGTTCAAACTATATGATACTTACGGGTTCCCGCTGGATTTGACCGTCGTGATGGCAAAGGAGAGGGGCATGACGGTGGACGAGGCGCGTTTCGCTGTGCTGATGGAAGAGCAACGCAAGCGGGCGCGTGATGCGCGCAAGGCCGCCACGACGAATGCTGATGCGGATTTGGTGTCGGACCTGGTCGCGAGCGGAGCTAAGGCGAACTTTGTCGGGTACTCCCGGATGGATTGCCAGGCTATGGTGTTGGGAGTGCTGGTCCGGAATGAGGGTGGCGGAAGCGTGCTTGCCGATGGCTTGAACGCGGGGATGGAGGGGGCGCTGTTGCTGACGGAGACGCCGTTCTATGCGGAAAAGGGAGGACAGCTGGGAGACCACGGGGTGATTACCTGTGAGGCCGGTGAATTTGAAGTGACGGACACACGACAGCCGACGGAAGGGATTATCCTGCACATCGGGAGAATGGTGCGCGGGAGCCTATCGAAAGGGACGGTGGTGACGGCCAAGGTGAATGATGAACGGCGGGCGGCGGTGGCGCGTCATCACACGGCAACCCATTTGCTTCAACATGCGTTGAAGGATATTGTTGGCGACAGTATCAAGCAGGCGGGGTCCATGGTGGGGCCTGACCGGTTGCGGTTCGACTTTTCGTATTTCCAGGCGCTGACGCCCGATCAACTGGCGGCGGTGGAGCGGCGGGTGAACGAAATGATTATTCTTAACGATCCGGTGACGACATCAGAGATGGCCTTGAAGGATGTGGCGGGATCGGGAATCATCGCCCTATTTGACGAGAAATATGGCGACAGGGTTCGGGTGGTTCATGTGGGCGGATATAGCCGTGAGTTGTGTGGCGGCACCCACGTGACGGCGACCGGAACCATCGGGCTGTTCCGGATTCTGTCGGAGAGTTCGATTGCCTCCGGTGTGCGACGTATTGAGGCTGTGGCCGGGATGGCGGCCTATGACGCGATGTGCGCGGACCGTGCCATGGTGGATACGCTGGCCAAGCGGTTCAGCGTATCGCCATCCGAGGTCAGTGATCGTGTGGATGCGGTTGCCGAACAAATCAAGTTGCTGGAGAAACGGATCAAGGACCAGGAAACAGCGGCGGCGATGATGAAGCTGGACGGGATTGTTGCGGCGGCCAGCGAAGTCAAAGGCATGACGCTGATGGCGTGTGATGTGGGGGAGGTTTCATCGGATGGGTTGAGGACACTGGCGGAGTCGGCGATGGCCAGGGCGGGTTCCGGAGTGGTGGTGCTCGGCGCGCTATGTGAAGGCAAGGTGCAGTTTATTGTCACCGTGAGCCCCGACTTAATCAAAAAGGGAGTGCATGCCGGTAAGATTGTCAAGGAAGTGGCCAAGGTGGCCGGGGGCAGTGGCGGCGGTCAGCCGGGAATAGCGAGGGCTGGAGGCAAGGAGGCGGGGAAGGTTGCCGAGGCTGTGGAAAAGGCAAGGGAGCTGTTGTAAGGCTTGAAGCGTGAGGCGTGAGTATGGTTGAGATTAACTGTGTGGCTTGCGGACAAGAGAGTTTGCTCAAGCGGGAACCCAAATACGAAGGGTTTGCGAAAGTCGGCGAACGACTGACCTGTTTCTCCTGCGGTCATGAATATGAATCGGAGGATGACGTACCGTTCAAGGTGAAACGGGCGCCGAAGGTTTTTGATGAGAGCGATGCGCCAAGGACGGTGAAGGTCTTCAAGGAGAAAGAGGCCGACCGGCTCTGCCGCTACTGTAAGCATTACGTGGTGAACCCGTTTTTGCAGCGATGCGGCTTAAGGGGCAAGCTGGTTGAGGCCACGGATACGTGCGGAGCCTTTGAGAAGAAAGTCATTAGCAGTCTCAAGGGGCCGCTGGGTTGA
>CAZSSA010000133.1:0-4429 GCA_964609375.1 uncultured Verrucomicrobiota bacterium
GAAGTGTTTGTGCAGACTATTCCGTTATCAAAGATCAAGACACAAAAACAAGCCACTCACTGGTCGCCTTATTCGTAAAGCCGACCAGCTATCGGCTCGCCCTCGTGTCAATTTCAGAGACACAATGTCTCGATTTCTGAAAACAGTTATACGCCTCACCCCCCAGATTGTCAAGAAACCGAGCTTTAAATTTTAACTTTTTTTATTGAATCGCGATTTTGCTAAGTAATTTTGCCGTATTCATTAATAATGTCGCCCCTCCTCGTATGTCACGCTCATCATTTCTCCCATCTTAATGATTGCCTTCTGGCTATACTCGCGATGACGCTCTATAATCACCCCCTATGAAGTATTCCTCTGCGTACAGTGCCGCAAGCAAAGAATGCCTGGAAATGGCACTTTCTTTCGTGCCGGGTTACGCCGCATGGCGCACCTTTGACCCCGGCCCAGAGTCCCCCATCTCCGCACGCTTTGCCGCCCTGCCTACCTTAACCAAACAACATCTGCGAGACCATTTCCCCAAGGGATTCATTCCCCTTAACCGCAATTTTGATCAGGGAATGGCATCTGGAGAAATCGAATTTGCCCAGACAAGCGGCAGCACCGACGATAAGGTAACCATTATCTTCCATCCTCGCTGGTGGGAAGCATCAGAACAGGCCGCCTGGCAACTGAATTCCCATGCACAACGCGTCGCCACCGGCCAGCACCGCGAGGTTGTTCTCGCCTCTCCTCTGTGTGTCGGCCCTGGATTTTCCCACTCCCCGCTTACCCCTCTCCAACGCACCCTGGGGCGTCACCTCTACCTTAACCAACAAATCAACCCCGCCTCTTGGACCAATGACGATATCCGCCGAATGGCTGACGAATTGGCCGATTTTAAGCCCGTAACCTTGGAAGGCGACCCAGCCTATCTGGCCGCATTCTCACTCCGCGCCACAACACTCAACATCAATCTTTATCAACCCCAGCTTATCTTTTTGACCTATTCTTATCCCTCTCGCCTCTACCGACGACGCATCCAATCATCCTTCTCTGCTCCACAGGTGAGTTCATATGGATCCACCGAAACCGGCCACGTTTTTATGGAATGCGAAGCCGGAAGACTTCATCAAAATACCGCCCATTGCCGCGTGGATTTCGAACCCTGGCTATCCTGCAACAACAACTTATCAAGAGGACGCCTGCTTGTCTCTGTCTTCCATAACCCATGGTTCGCCGTCCTTCGGTTTGACATCGGCGATGTCGCCCGCCTCGACGACAGGGGCCCCTGCCCTTGTGGACGCCACGAAGGGCTCACCCTCGCCTCCATCGAGGGACGAACCAAGGACGTCTCATTTTCAGCCGAAGGTCGCGCAATCACCGTGGACGATATTGACTCCACGCTTGCCCATGTCGCGGGCCTCGAAGGCTGGCAGATTGATATCCATAAGCCAAACAGCCTGAAATTACGAATTCTCACAAATGAGATTCGAAGCCATCGCCCAGAAAATGAGTGCCAAAGCCGGATTTTGGATCTCTACGGTGAAAAAACCATGATCGACATAATCCCCTGTAGCCGCCTCGAACACGAAGCCTCCGGCAAGTTTCGATTTGTTAGATCTAACATATTTGTTGATCATAATATACTGTACAGCAAACACTTGTGATCAATAAACCCACAACTCATTCATCTTCTGAAATCAAGCCGGTCACCCTGCTTGCAGGGGGAAGCTGGCATTCCAGGAATTCACCTGATCCTCTCTTATGTGATTGTTTGTCTCAAGCTCAGGCCAAATCTCCAACCGTCGCGTACATTGGCGCCGCCAGTGGAGATGACCGTGGTTTCTTCAATCGTCTGGCAGCTTCCTTTCAAGACACCGGTGCAGGCACCGTAACCCTTGTCCCCTTAGCCTCATCCTCGCCCGATATTGCTGCTGCACTCGCCATCCTCACGGAAGCTGACATTATCTTTATCAGTGGTGGTGATGTCAGGGAAGGGATGCACTGCCTCGAAAGACACAACTTCTCTCCCTTTCTCCGCCAATTACACAAAACAGGAAAGCCATTTTTCGGACTGTCGGCCGGCAGTATCATGCTGTCACAGTGCTGGATTCATTGGGACAATCCGGACGATGATGCCACAGCCGGTATATTTCAATGCCTCGAACTCGCCCCTGTGCTTTGTGATACCCACGCCGAGGATGATGACTGGCAGGAATTGAAAATGCTGTTACACCTTCTTCCGGAAGGACAAATTGGGTACGGCATTCCCACCGGCGGAGGACTCCAGTGTATCCAATCCAACGTCTCAGCTTTAGGAAAACCTCTCCAGCGCTTCCAGAGGATAAAGGATCACATCCGGAAACTCACCCCTCTCACCCCTTTGGTCTGACCTCCTGTGAACAAAGGCAGCGTATCAAGGGAATACACCCTCTCCCGTCAGGTGAGGGTACCGCATCTGCATCCTGCCGACGGCCCCCCCCAGCATCACCCAGCAGGGAGAACCTTGAGTACCTGCTCATCATGCGACGGCATGATCATCTGCCCGGGCTCCACTATGAGAAAGCGCTCCTTATCCCACCGGCCTTCAAGAAAATCCACAACAAGTCGGGGATCCCCCGCCAACTCGTCATTTTTCCACCCCAGCCACTGAGCACATTCACGCGTGTAATCCTTGTGCCGCCCATTATCCCCAAAACCCAGATCCACATAGGCGGCATTGCTATACTCCTTCAACCACCCCTGTTCCATCTGCATTAGGTACTGGCCATTCTCCTCGCCATACTTCTCCACATACTCCCGCAAAAGATGGTCATACCGGTCCTTCCCTGGCTGTAGTGAACATTCGATCCAGCCCGGCGTATACCAATACGTTCCCGGATGACTATCGAAATAGTCCCGGTAACGCTCCTTTGTCCCCAGGAAAAAAGTAATGCAGTCATGGGCTTTGGGCACCACCAGACGATGCGCACCCGCCTTGATCCCCGCCAATCCGTTGCTGCATAGCCCATAGCCGAGCAAGACGGCATCGCACTTCTCCCCATCCGCCCGGCCCACCGCGACCTGCAACTGCTCCCGAAGTTGCTCCGGGGTATTATGCAATCCCTGTGCAAGGAAATCGAAGGTGAAAAAAGGCCCCGAAAGCGAAGCATAGTGGCAAAGCTCTCGCCACAGGACTTGGCAGGCGATCAAGTGATACCGGGGCATTCAGGCCACTTTCTTCAGGGCAAACAGGGCGGCGTCGTAATTGGGCTCCTGGGCAATTTCAGGCACCTGTTCCGAATAAACGACCTTGTTGCTGCGATCCAGAACCAACACGGCGCGGCTCATTAATCCCGCCAGCGGTCCCGACACAATCACCACGCCATAGTCCTTCCCAAACGACGAAGCGCGCATCGTAGACAGGTTCACAACCTGTTTGAGCGATTGACTATCACAGAACCGCTTCTGGGCGAAGGGCAAATCAGCCGAAATATTAATAACCACCGTATCAGACAACGCCCCTGCTTCGCGATTAAACCGTTCCGCCGACAACGCGCACACCGGCGTGTCCAGACTCGGGACAATGTTTAACACTTTCTTCTTTCCTGCAAACGCCTCCAGCCCAACATCAGCCAAATCGCCCCCCGTGAGCTTGAAGGCCGGTGCCATGCTACCTTCCTTTGGAAGCGTTCCTACTGTTTGAAACGGTGTCCCCTTCAATGTGATCGTCGCCATTGGTTATTCCTCCTGATCCTTCATTACTTGCAAATTGCCGCAATTATAGTGCCCGGCAGGATGGCGCGCAAACAGTTTCCGATAACAGTCTCCCTATCTCCATATCATTCATTATGAATGTCACCCTTATCCACAAGGACCCCGAATCCGATGACCGGGGATCAATCCTTGCCATGGAAAGGTTGCCCTACAAGCGCCCCCCACCCAACCGCGCACTTAATCACAAAAAATCAAAACGGCATGTCGCCGCCTTTTTCAGCACCATAATCCTCGGTGTCCACATCCGGGGGAGTCGGCTCATCCTCAGGACCAGTTCCCTCGGCGCCGCTCGCCGGATTCAACCGCCAGGCCTGTAATGTTGTGAAATATTTGACCGCGCCTTTCGGATCCGTCCACTTGCGTCCCCTTAAATCAAACTCGACATCCACCGCCTGGCCGGTCTTGAATCCGTCCAGCAACGCACACTTATCCTGCACCATCTCAAACTTGATCAACTCCGGATATTTCGGATTCGATGCATACTCGAGAACAAATTCGCGCTTCTGGAACGAATCCTTGATCTTCGTCGTGTCAAAAATCTCAACCAACTTGCCTGATACCTTCATGTTGTTACTTCTCCCGCCTTGATTCCTGTGCTTTGCAATAAACGTGGAAGAACTTATGCCATGCGCCTTTGAAACAAAAGTTAATTCATCCGCGATTCACCATTCACCATTCCCCATCAACCATT
>CAZSSA010000134.1:0-4415 GCA_964609375.1 uncultured Verrucomicrobiota bacterium
CGGATCAGGCGGGCCATGAACATGCCGTTGCAGGGGCCCTCCCATGGGTAGAGGTAGAGAGCGCCTGCTGTCTTGGCACCGGTCAGGGGATGAGGGAAGGGTTGCAGGGAGAAGTCAGGATTCTCGTTGAGGAACGCTCCCAGAATATCGCTGTTTTCGGCTCGGGTCAGGGTGCAGGTGGCGTAGATTAATTTTCCGCCGGGCCGGACACGGGTGGCGCAAGCACGAAGCAGGGTGAGTTGGTGTTCTGCCAGTCGGGCAATTTGTGCTTCACTGATGCGCCATCGGGCATCCGGATTGCGATGCCAGGTTCCAATACCGGAGCAGGGGGCATCGAGAAGAACACCATCGAATGAGCCGGCGGGAGCGGGTTCCCTGAGGCCGTCCCATCGGCGGGTGTGAATGATGGTGGTGAGTCCATCGTTTCCGGCGCGGCGACGCAGTTCATCAAGGGGGCCGGGGCGTACGTCGGTGGCGAGGACTTTTCCGGAGGGGCCCATCAAATCGGCCAGATGCAACGCTTTGCCTCCTGAGCCGGCGCAGGCGTCCCACCAGGATTCGCCCTGAGTTGGCGCGCAAACGAGGCCGACGGCGTGTGAGGCCAGATCCTGGATTTCCATGCCGCTCCGGAACCGGGGGGCCAGACCTTGGAGATTGGTCCCGCGCGGGACGGCAATGGTATCGGCGATGTGGGGGTGTGTGACGGGGTTGATCTCCGATTCTTGAAGAATCTTCAACACATTGACACCGGAGGAAGGGCGCAGTCGCAACCACGTAGGAGGGGGGGATTGGAAGGCCGAGAGGAGTTGGTCAAGATAGGAGGAAGGGGGGGGGATAACGTCGGGGAGCCAGGCGGGGACGAGTTGAGTGAGGGAGGGGGGGGGGAGGGAGGGTGCCCAGGTGGAGAGTTGAGAGTGAAAGAAAGTTTGCTTGTCGGCCAGGGGGAGGGGCCCCAATGGGCGCAGGGAAGAGGGGGGTACGCCCAAGGATACGGCAAGGAAGCGGATGGCGGGATGGCATTCGTGGGTATCGAGGAGATGGGCGAAGACGACGGCAGCACGGAAATCGCGGGTAGCGATAGGATCCAGCCAGCCCTTCCATCGGAAATAGGAGAAGACTGTGTCGGAAAAGAGGCGGCGATCGCGGGAGCCGAATTCGTGATGGCGGCGATAGATGGAGGCGAGAGTGGAATCGGCGGGGTGCCCTTGTTCGACGCAGGTATTGACTTCACGAAGGATATCAACCAGCACGATGGCCTGGCGGTTCAGAATTTTTTCAGGCAATGCCATAGTGCGGTTTCGCGGGGTTAACGGCCCAGCTGGTCCAGAAGCAGGCCTGTGTAGAGGAATCCGGATTTGAATTGTTCGATGGAATAGGATTCGTTGGGAGCGTGAATATTGTCGGTCTCGCTTCCGAATCCGACCAGGAGGGCGGGGGCTCCGGCGATGGCGGGCAGGTGTGAGAGAATGGGAACGGAAGCGCCCTCCCAGAGAAAGGCCGTTGGCTGATTCGACAATTCATTAAGAACCTTTCGGGCCTGCCGGATGATCGGGGAGGCAGGATCTATGCGGATGGCCGGTCCACCAACGCCTTGTTCTGTGATGTCGAGCCTCATTCCAGGCGGGACATGGTTCTTCAGGTGAGCGATGACCTTTTCCAGGATGACATCGGGTTGTTGTCCGTGAACCGTTCGTATCGACATTTTTGCCAGGGCTGAAGCGGGGATGATGGTTTTGCTTCCGGATCCGCCGTAGCCGGCATGGATGCCATTGACATCCAGAGACGGACGGAAGCCTGTGCGCTCGATGGGGGTGTAGACCCGCTCGCCGGCGACCGGTTCAACGCCTGTGACGGATTTGTACCATGCCGGATCGAAAGGGGTTGTATTGGCGAGGTCGCGTTCTTCCGGGGAAGGTTCCTGTACTCCATCGTAGAAGCCGGCGACGGTGACGCGTCCGGAAGTGTCGTGAAGGGAAGCGATCAGGCGGGCCATGCCCGTGGCCGGATTGGGGGCGCGTCCGCCGTGGAGTCCGGAATGGAGGTCGTGATCCGGGCCGTGAAGCACAGCGGTTAGATGAGCGATTCCGCGCAGGCCCATGGTAATGGTCGGGGCCCCGGAGGGGATGGTATCCGTATCGGCAGCCATCACCAGGTCCGCCTGCAAATGGGCTTTTTCCTTTTTCAGCAAGGGAAGGAGAGGAAGGCGACCCGCTTCCTCGTCGCCCTCGATGACCAGTTTGATGGTGCAGTTGAGCGTGTTGGCGCGGATCAGGGCTTCGATGGCCTTGAGGGTGGCGAAGACCTGGCCCTTGTTATCCTGGGCGCCGCGGGCATACATCCGGCCGTTTCGGATGGAGGGGATGAAAGGAGGGGTAAGCCAGAGTTCAATGGGGTCTACCGGTTGAACATCATAGTGGCCGTAGAACAGGATGACAGGAGCGCCGGGCTTTCCGGGGCGTTCGGCGAGGAGGACGGGATGGGAATCGGTGGTGGCCAGACGGGCGGTAAATCCGAGCCTGGTGACATGATTCAAAAGCCATTCGGCGCACCGGTGGCAATCCGGGGCGTGTTCAGGGGCGGTGCTGATGCTGGGGAAGGAGAGAAATTCCTTCCATTCGCGCAGGTAGCGTTCCCACTCCGAGGTAAAAATCTTTTCCAGTTCAGGTTTGATCATGGGACATGACCGCGACAAATGGCGAAGATGCTAGAGTAACTTGGCGGCCAACGCGGCGAGGGCGCTGCGTTCGCTCTTGTTGAGGGTGACGTGACCGTGCAGTGTCTGGGTTTTCATGCGTTCCACGGCATAGGCAAGACCGTTGCTGCTGGAGTCCAAATAGGGATTGTCGATCTGGTAGGGGTCCCCGGTGAGTACCATTTTGGTACCTTCGCCGGCGCGACTGATAATGGTTTTAATTTCGTGAGGCGTCAGATTCTGGGCCTCATCGACGATGACGTATTGACGGGGGATAGACCGGCCGCGGATATAGGTCAGGGCTTCGAGTTCCAATATCTCGTCGCGCTGAAGTTTTTCGATCTTTTCGCGAACCGTGTTTTTATGCTCTCCTGAGTTTGTCTTGAGCATCAGGTAGGTCAGGTTGTCGAAGATGGGCAACATCCAGTTGGCTAATTTTTCCTCCTTGGCGCCGGGGAGATAGCCGATGTCCTTGCCGAAGGGCATGATTGGACGGGTAACCAGCATACGGTCGTAGCGTTTTTGGTTAACGATTTTCTCCAAGCCGGCGGCGAGGGCCAGCAGGGTTTTCCCGGTTCCGGCGGGTCCCATGAGGGTGACCAGAGGAATGGAGTCGTCCATCAGCAGTTCGAGCGCCATTCGTTGTTCCCGGCTGCGGGGTTTGATGTGCCAAACCGATTCGATTTTCGGGTTTAGTTGGACGAGTTTTCCGTTGCCGCCGGCGCGTGCGAGGGCGGTGAGATGTTCGTGGCCTTCGGCGATCAAGTTGACGAATTCGTTCGGGAGCAGATCGAGGCCTGAATTCAAGATGCTCTGGTTGGCATAAAACTCGTCCAAGAGTTCCGCTTTGACCTGGACTTCGCGATAGCCGGTGAAGAGTTCATCGAAGTTGACCTTTTGCTTTTCAAAGTCCATGACCCCGATGCCGAGGGCATCGGCTTTGAGGCGTGCGTTGATATCCTTGGAGACGAAGAACACCTTGTCGCCGAGTTTATGGAGGCAGTACGCCACGCGGATGATGTGATTGTCCGGGATTTCCTCTTCCAGAATTCCCTTGAACGACTCCTTCATCAAGCTTTGATCGGTGATGATCTTGAGGGTGCCACCGTTTTCCATGCGGACGCCTTCGCCGAGGCGACCGTTTTCACGGAGCATGTCCAGACGGCGGATGACGCCGCGGGCGTTGCGACCGAGTTCAGAGGTGTCCCGCTTGAATTTATCGAGTTCCTCGATAACGGCCATTGGGAGAATGACCGTATTGTCGGCAAACGATTCGATACAGGTGTGATCGTGCAAGAGTACATTGGTGTCGAGGACGAAGGTTTTATTCATAGGGAGACTGCTGTTTTTTGGGGGGCGAATGGAAGGTTGGCCTGTTTTCCTGCCTGAATTATTCGCTTGTTTTCGCGTGACCATGATTGAACCATAATACAAAAGGGCGCGACGGGCCAGTGTGGAATTGGGGTCCTATTGTGAGTGAAGTTTTGAGTGCAAAATTCAGGAATGAGATATACTGCACCCCCATGGTGAATGATGGCGCACAGAATGTAATTACCGACGGGCGGCTACGGTATGGCTTACTGGGTCTTGCCGGGCCGATGTTTGTCAGCATGATGCTGCAGAATGCGCAGAGTCTGATTGACTTGTTCTGGGTGGGTCGACTGGGGTCTGAAGCGGTGGCGGCCCTGGCGGTGAGCGGCACCTTGCTGATGATGTTATTCCC
>CAZSSA010000135.1:0-4411 GCA_964609375.1 uncultured Verrucomicrobiota bacterium
TTGAAACGCGACCGGTAGCTCCGCCCGAGATTTCGTCCGCTCCGTCCGTTATCCCCCTGTCCCATCAGAACCGATAGGACACGCCAACCGAAATCACCGGGTAGAACTGGAACTTGTCGGCATCTTCCTGGATATCCGCGATCTCCGCATTGAGCGCCTCATCCACCACACCCTGAATGGAGGGATCGGATGCCGTTGCCTTCGCTTGAATCGTGGGCTTGCCCTGGAACATCACCCCCAAGTCAAACGAGAAGTGCCATCGTCCATCCGCCCCCACGGCATTCCCCGTCCCAATCCCCGCATAAGGCGCCACTTCATCAAACGTCACGTCGCCACTCAATGCACTCAGCGAGTATTCCGTGCCATTCAAATCCACCGGTTCATCCAGGTTGGCCTTCATCTTGAACTTGTTCTTGTTGATCAGCGCACCACCCGTCAACCGGAACCCGCCGCCAAACGGATGCACATCCACCAAGGCCCCATACGATAGCCATTCCATGTCGGTCTCAATCGACCCCTCATCCGTCAGCACCGTTGGACTCATCAGCATTTTGTTGATGCCGAACCGGAACCCCAGATAGTCACTGGCCCCCACCGTCGCTTCCAGCCCCAGCCCCAGCGTCCCCGCCTTGACGGTAACCCCCACCCCGCCGGCGGAACCCTCGGCCTTCGTCCCTTTGCTCTCGGCGCCCCACCCTGAACTCGCCGCCACAGCCGCCACCATAACCAACACCAACCCCTTGAACGTTTGTTTATTCATTTGTTTTTCCCTTCATTCTGGATTCTGGCTCCTGACTACTGCTCTGTACCCTAACATAAACCTTTCCCCAGACCATCGCTTTTCTGTACATTCAGGTCATGCATTCAACCTTTCCGAAAGGACAGTCATTACCATGAGTGCGAATTGCATCTTCTGCGAAATTGTGAAGGGAAACATCCCCTGTACGAAGGTCTATGAGGACAGCGAGGTTCTGGCGTTCATGGATATCGGCCCTGTTGTCAAAGGCCATACCCTTGTTATTCCAAAAACCCACCACAATCCCATCACCGAAACCCCTGTTCCCATCCTCCAGAAACTCATCGCCGTCGTCCAGCAAGTCGCCCGTGCCCAGATCACAGGTCTGGGGGCCGACGGGGTCAATGTCTCTCAGGCCAACGGCAAGGCCGCCGGCCAGATCGTCCCCCACCTCCATTTCCACGTCATCCCCCGCTTCTCCACCGATGGGCATCACTGGAACTGGACACCCCGCGAATACACCGACTCCGGGGAAATGAGCGCTTTCGCCGATCGCATTCGCCAATCCTTCGCCCAGCCTCCTCATTTATAATCAGGTAGCGGAATTCCATCATGCAACGACGACAATTTGAAGAAGCCCTAGCTCAGATCCTGATCGAGAGCCCCGCCTATCCCGCCGAGGCCTACCTTTTCGTCCGGGAAGTTCTCGAATTCACCAGCCGCTCCCTGAAGAAACCCGCCCGCGGCCCCGCCCGCCATATCACCGGCGTGGAATTGAGCGACGGAATGCGCCGGTACGCCCTTCAGGAATTCGGCCCCATCGCCAGAACAGTCCTCGCCTCCATGGGCATCAAACGAACCGAGGACCTCGGCGAACTCGTCTATAACCTCGTGAATTACGGCTTCCTCGGCAAAACCGACGAAGACCGCAAATCGGACTTCGCCAACGGTTACAGTTTCCACGAAGCCTTTGACCACCCTTTCCTTCCCTCCTCCCAAAAAACACCGCCGCCGGAACCCACTCCCGGACCGCGACGACGCTCTCATAAAATCCAACCTCACGTCTCCAATGAATAAACCCACATTCCCGACTTTGCTTGCCATGACACTACTTACATCATCCGTCGCTTCCGCCACCTCCACCACGCTCCAGGCGCTGGAGACCCTGAAACGCTCAAACGAGTCCATCGTCCGGTTCACCATGGACAACGGCCTCACCGCCCTCATCAAGGAAGACCACTCCGCCCCTGTCGTCTCCATCCAGATCTGGGTCGGCTCCGGCTCCATCCACGAAAGCGAGTTCCTTGGCTCGGGCCTCTCGCATTACGTCGAACACATGGTCTTCAAGGGAACCCCCACCCGCCAGCCCGGCGACATCGCCAAATCCATTCACGATCTCGGTGGCAATCTCAACGCCTACACCAGCCTCGATCGTACGGTCTTCCACGTCGACCTCCCCTCCCGCCATTGGCGCTCCGCCCTCGATATCCTTTCCGATGCCGTCTCGAATCCTGTCTTTCCTGAATCCGAATGGGAGAAGGAAAAGGATGTCATCCTGCGCGAAATCAGCATGGGCCGCGACAACCCCGACCGCGTCCTGAATGAACTGCTCTGGCGCACCGCCTACGCAGCCCACCCCTACCGCATCCCGGTCATCGGTTACGCCGATATCTTCAAAACCCTGACCCGCGACAACCTCGTGAACTTCTACCGCCGCCGCTATGTCACCGATAACATGATTGTCTCCATTGTCGGCGACATCTCCACCGCCGATGTCGAAGCCGCCCTCCGCAACCAGTTCGGCGCCATCCCCCGCCGCGGCGGCCCGCCACCCGTCATCGATGCCGAACCCCCGCAAATCCTCCCGCGCTTCGCGCGGGAAACCGGCCCCTATAAAGTCTCGCGCCTCAACATCGCCTTCCACACCGTCACCCTGACGGATCCCGATGCCCCCGCCCTGGAACTCCTCGGCTCCGTCGTCGGCAACGGCCAGAGCTCCCGCCTGGTCCAGAACATCAAGGAGAAGCAACAGCTCGTCCACAGCATCAGCGCCGGTTCCTATACCCCCCGCTATCCCGGCATCTTTGCCGTCGAAGCCTCGTTCGATCCCGCCAAGGAGTCCGAGGTTCTGAAATCCATCAACGAGGAAATCGCCTCGTGGTCCTCCGCCCGCTTCTCAAAGGAGGAGATTGAGAAAGCCCGGCGCATGATCCTTGTCGGCGAACTCTCCTCCCTGCAAACCATGCATGGCCAGGCCGCCAGTTACGCCTCCGGCGAACTGTTCATGAAAAATCCGAGAATGTCGGAAGCCTACCTCGAAAAACTGGCGCGCGTGACTCCGGAGGATCTCTGCGCCGTGGCCCGTAAATATCTCGGCGAGGATAACCGCACCACGGTCATCCTCAGCCCCGCCCAAAAAGCAGCGCCCATCATCACCAACGGTACCTCCCAGGTCACCCTGCCCCTCGAACGCCGCCTTCTCCCCAACGGCATCCCCTTGATCGTTCGGCAGGACCGCCACCTCCCGTTCATCTATGTCTGTGCCGCCTTCAAGGGCGGAACCCTCGCGGAAACCGAAACCCAGGCCGGCATCACCCGCCTGATGTCCGACCTCTGCATCCGCGGCACCACCCGCCAGTCCGCCGCCGACATCGCGGAAGCCATCGAATCCATGGGCGCCGAGCTATCCCCCTTCTGCGGGCATAACAGTTTCGGCCTGCAAGGCCGCTGCCTCGCTCCCGACGCGGAAAAACTGCTCTCCATCTTCTTCGACTGCCTCTCCAAGGCGACATTCCCCGACGACGAGGTTGACAAGCAACGCGTCATTCAACTCGCCGCCATCGACGAGCAATGGGAGCAACCCTTCTTCGTGGCTCAACAGGCGCTCGATTCCATGCTCTTCGCCGGCCACCCCTACCGCTGGAATCCGCTCGGACGCCGGCAAAGCATCGAAAAGGTCTCCGCCGACGATCTCCGCGCCAGTTTCCGCCGCCAGATGGTCACCGGCAACATGACGCTCTCCGTATTCGGCGACCTGACGGCCGACGAGGCGGAACGCCTTGTCACCAAGGCCGCCGCCCACATCCCGAAAGGCGCCGCCCCCGTCATCAGCCCCTCCCCCGCAACGCCAACCCTTCCCGCCCGCTCGGAGAAGCGCGAGCCCAAGGAACAATGTATCATCCTGATGGGCTTCCCCGGCATCGCCATGGATGATCCCCGCAAGGCCGCCCTCGAAATTCTGGAGTCCTCCCTCAGCGGCATGTCGTCCCGTGTTTTCCATACCATCCGCGAGGAACGCGGCCTGGCCTACTATGCCGGGGCCCGCCAGCGCATGGGTCTCGCCCCCGGCCTGTTCCTCCTCTTCGCCGGCACACGTCCTGACGCCGCCCGCGAAGTGGAATCCCTCCTCGCCGCCGAAATTACCCGTGTCGCCCACGAGGGACTCCAACCGGAGGAGATCGCCCGCGCCCGGAGCCAGCTCATCGCCGATCACGACATGCGCCTGCAGAACAACATGAGCCTCGCCGTCAGCAGTGCCCTGAACGAACTCTACGGCCTGGGCTACGCCTATGACTTCGACACCGCCAAACGTATCGAGGCCGTAACCCCGGATCAAATCCGTGCAGCCGCCGCTTCCATTCTATCAACCAACAAAATGGCCGTTTCCATCGTGCT
>CAZSSA010000136.1:0-4273 GCA_964609375.1 uncultured Verrucomicrobiota bacterium
TCAGAATATTTTGGTAAGGGTCAGGGTGCCGATTTGGCCATCCGGACGATCGCGAACGGCGAACTCCTGCTCGTAGCGCAATGAGGCGATGGTCTTGATCCGGGGAATGAAACATTGCACTTCCGGGCCGACGGCGAAGGCGCGATCACGATTGCCGCGTTCTGCTTCGGGCACGTCGGAACCGTAGTCATCCGTTACCTGCCATTGGCAATAACCGACCACGCCGACATCGAAGAGCTTGTTGAGGCTCTTGCTGATGCCCCACTCGAAATGGAATGCGTCGCCGGGGGTGATATCCGTGTCGTCCTTCTTGCCGTTGACTTCGTAGCGGGAGAGGATGGAAGCGGCCCAGGTCTTGTCCGCATCGAGGTAGAGGGTTGAGCCGAGCGTGAACAGCAGGGAGTTATAGCCGTCACCGGGGCTGGAGGGGTCCTTGGCGTCAAAGGAGCCGGTTTGCAGGTAGGCGCCGGCAGCGGCGCACACATCGGCACGGGGCAGGTGCCAGGAAAGGATCAACGGCTCCACGCAGATGTCGCCAAAGCCGGAGGAATCGGTGTTCAGTTTCATCGCGTCGATGTCGATATCTTTCTTTAGGTAGGGGGCAATGACGTCCATGCCGTAGTCGGCGCCGAGGAATTTATAGGGGGTTATCCAGATGAGCCGGGGCACGAGGGCCAGCACGGATGCGTTAAAGCCCACGGGAAGCTTGTCGCCATGGTCGTCGCGGAGTGTATCGGAGGAGTAATAGGCGGTGTAGAGGCGGCCATACACGCCGGGTGGCGGGAGCGAGGCGGCCTTGATGCCTTCGACGCCGTTGACATAGTGACTCTGTTCGGCGGCGAACGAGCCTTGTGAAATCATGAGGGAAATCGCCACGCTTATCATCAAGATCCGATTACGCATAAGGCCTCCGTTATGTTGTTCCTCACTAATAGTGTTTCTTTTTACAGTAACATTTCATGGCGGGGCAAGTCTCTTTTTCCGGGGGGGTGGGGGGGGTAGGGGGGGGGTAAGGGGGGTAGGGTTCAGGGTTCGGGGTTCAGGATGGGTGAGGGGGGGAGGGTACAGGGTTCGGGGTTCAGGATGGGGGGAGGGGGGCTGCCGACCTTGGACAATAATAATTTCATTTATGAGTGTGGCAGGTTACAACATTTCCATGGATAGCGAGTTACATCTGGGGACGTGCAGTTGGAAGTTTGAGTCCTGGCGCGGGTTGGTTTACTCCGATGCGCCGCACCCGAACTATCTGTCGGAGTATTCCCGGCGGTATGATTGCGTTGAAATCGACCAGTGGTTCTGGAGTTTGTTCGGGCCCGGGAAAGTGGCTTTGCCGTTGCCGAAGACGGTGGCGGACTATGCGGTGTCGGTTCCGGATGGATTCCGTTTCGGCGTGAAGATGCCGAATGCCCTGACGTTGACCCATTACCGGCCGAAGGACAAAACTGATCCGCTGGTGCCGAATCCTCATTTTCTTTCCATGGATTTGCTACGGGTCTTTTTGGAGGATCTGGTTCCGCTACGTCCGTATCTGGGGCCGATGATGTTCCAGTTTGAATATCTGAACCGGAACAAGATGTCGTCACAGGAGGAATTCCAGGACAGGCTAGGTGCCTTTGCCGGCCAACTGCCAAAGGATTACTGCTGGTGTGTGGAGTCGCGGAATCCAAACTATCTGAACGGAGTGTATTTTGACTTCCTGCGTGAGCAGGGGTTGGCGCATGTGTTTGAGCAGGGGTATTACATGCCGCCGGTAAACGAGGTGTTTCAACGGCATGGGGAGATGTTGACGGAGACGTCGGTGATCCGGCTTCATGGTCCGGACCGGGGGAAGATTGAGGAGCGGACGGGCAAGGAATGGAATCGACTGGCCGAGCCCCGTGATGCCGATCTTGATTCCGTGGCCGAGGTGGTGAGGGGGCTGAAGAAGCGTAAGCGTCATGTGTGGGTTTTCGCCAACAACCATTTTGAGGGGAGTGCGCCGCTGACGATTGAGAGGCTCAGGCAGAGAGTGGAGGATGGGGGGGAGGGGGGGAGGGGGGGAGGGGGGCAGGGGGCAAGGGGCAGGGGTCAGGGGGCGTTCAGGCGGGGTGAGAGGGGCGGGATAAGGGAGATACGGTAAGGGGGGGATTGTATGAAAAGCTCGATTCTGTGTCTGAGTGCGTTATGATGCGGTCCGTTTGTGGGAAACAGGGGAGAGGGAAGAGAAGGAATAACATGAACATTTATCCGGCAATAGATCTCAAGGGTGGGCAGTGCGTGCGGTTGCGGCAAGGGCGGGCGGATGCGGTGAGCGTTTATTCGTCGGACCCGGTGGCGATGGCGCGGCGGTGGGCGGAGGATGGTGGCGACTGGCTGCATGTGGTGGATCTGGATGGGGCCTTTAGCGGGCATCCGGTACATCAGCGGGAGGTGGCGGCCATGGTGGCGGCGATCGGGATTCCCGTGGAGGTCGGTGGTGGAATACGCACGGATGAGGATATCCGGATGATGCTGGGCAAGGGAGTGCGCCGGGTGATTCTCGGGACGCGTGCCTGTGCCGAACCCGAAACGCTGGGGGCGCTGGTAAAGGAGTTCGGGGAGGCGGTGGCGGTAGGGATCGATGCCCGGAATGGCAAGGTGCAGGTCAAGGGCTGGGTGGAGACGACGGATGTTACGGCCGTGGAGCTGGCGACGCGTGTTTCCAAGGTTGGGGTGCGGACGATCATTTACACGGATACGGCGACGGATGGAATGTTGACGGGGCCGAATCTGGAAGGGGTGCGGACGTTGTGTGCGGCGGTTGAATGTGATGTGATTGCGTCGGGCGGTATAGCGTGTGCGGAGGATGTGGCACGTTTGAAGGAATTGAAATTATCGAATCTGGCGGGGGTGATTGTGGGTAAAGCGTTGTATGAGGGAACGGTGACGGTGGCGGGACTCAAGAAAATTGTGAACCGGAGGGTCTTGGCATGATGTTATTGGCCAAGGATTCCCGGATGGACAACGGAATGCGCGTGGTGACGGCAACGATGCCGCATGTGGAGAGTGTGTCGATCGGCATTTGGGTGGGGGCTGGCGGGCGGTGCGAGCCGGCCGTCTGGTCGGGAGCGAGCCACTTTATCGAACACATGCTGTTCAAAGGGACCAAGCGGCGCAGTGCCCGCGATATTTCGCAGACGATTGAAGGGCGCGGCGGGGATATCAATGCGTTCACGCAGGAGGAGAACACCTGTTACTACGCCCGGGTGGCGGCGGATCATACCTGGGAAGCGATGGATGTGCTGACGGATATGTATCTGAATGCCCGTTTTGCGGCGGCGGATGTGGCCAAGGAGCGGGGCGTTGTGGTCGAGGAAATCCTGATGTACCGGGATCAGCCTCATCATCAGGTCGAGGAGATTCTTGGCGAGTTGTTGTGGGTGGATCATCCGTTGGGGCGTCCGCTGACAGGCAGTCCGGAGACGGTAAAACGGTTGGGGTGCAAGGAGCTGATGGCATACAAGGCGCGGCATTATACGCCGCGCAACACGGTGATAGCCGTGGCGGGGCGGGTGGATCATGACTCGTGCCTGGAATGTGTGCAGGCGTTGATGAAGGGGGGCAAGGCGGCAGCGAAGCGGGCTGTGGTGCCCGTGAATACCGGCGTGTCCCAGGGGCGGATGCGATTGGAATTGAAAGATGTTGAGCAGTCGCATGTGGCCATTGGATTCCGCGGGTTCGGGCGGCATGACCAGCGGCGGTATGCATTGAAATTATTGAGTGTGATCCTTGGTGAAAACATGAGCTCGCGATTATTCCAGACGGTACGCGAGCAGCATGGGTTGGCGTATGCGATCCAGTCGGCGGCGCACATGTTCCAGGATACGGGGGCGTTTGTGATTTCGGCGGGGTTGGATCGGGATCGGTTAGACGCGGCCATGGGGTTGGTTGTGAAGGAAATGAAACGCATCAAGGAGGCGCTGGTGGGGAAGGCTGAGTTGGAGCGGGCGAAGGATTATGCGGTGGGGCAGATCCGGATGGGGTTGGAAAGCACCAGCAGTCAGATGATGTGGATTGGTGAGCATTTTATGTCGTACGGTCACCTGATTACGCCGGAGGAGACCATTATGTCGTTGCGGGCGGTGACACCGGAAGAGATCCGGCGGGTGGCGATGGATTTGCTGAGGCCGGGGCGGTCGAGTGTGGCGATGGTGACACCGGGGGTGTCGAAGGCATTGGAGAAGGATGTGGCGAAGAGGGTGAGGGGTCTGGAGGGGTAGGGGGGGGTGGGGGGGGGTCAGGGGTCAGAGGGCGG
>CAZSSA010000137.1:0-4214 GCA_964609375.1 uncultured Verrucomicrobiota bacterium
GGCTGCATTAGAGAGGGGCCGTAGCCCCCCGGCGCTAAAAATCGTTGTTCTCGTCGTCGCTTACCCACGACCCGCTTGCGTCGTACCCGCCACCCGCTCGGGTGTGCGTGTACTGCTTGCGGTACCCGCCCTGGGCGGCAACCTTGCTGTTGCCCAGGGCCACTTCTTCGACGACCCGGCGCTTGATGACGCCCAGGTCCAAATACTTCTGGACCGTCTGCTCGTTGACGATCCAGACTTTTCTCTCGGCGTCCCACTTGCCATCAAGCTTGCGCTTGATGAACTCTTTAATCGGGAACGTGTTCCCGGTCAGGACGTTACCGTTGATGATTTTGCAATCGTATTTGCGTTCGAGAACCACTTCCATTTTTCTGCTCCTGTGCGTGTGCGGGGCCGCCCCGCTTGCTTGACTGATATACATAGTATAGCAAACTCGGGGCATGATGTCAAGCTATCTAACCTTAAATTTTCGAGCGATTCGCCAACATCCGCCGGGCGTCGTGCTCGGTGTAGTACGAGCCGTCGGCGTCCACCAGCACCCAGCCGTCGGTGGGGTGATACTCGATCGTGTGGCCGGGGAGGTGCTGGCTCAGGGCTCGCACCCTGTGGGGCGGGTTGAGCAGGACCTGCCGAGCGACGACGGCACCGACGCTCAGCACCACGACACCAGCCACGATCACGACGGCGACCAGAGCGTAGGTCAGGGCCAGCCTGGCGGTGGATGCACCCTCGGATGCAATCCACATGCGCGCTTCGGCGTCGATGCGGGCCCGCTCGGTCAACGCCGTTTCTCGGAGCTGGGTGCGCTCGGTGCGGCCCGCCTCGATCATCTCGACGACGCTGGCGGCCGACGGCAGCATGATGATGGCGATACAGACGATGACTGCCAGCAAAATGACTTTGGTCATTTGCGCCTCCGTGCCCGCTGGGGAGCAGGGAACAGTATCCGCCTCAGCCATCGCCCGACATCCGGCATGTCGCCTGGCGGGCACTTGACGATCACGATGATTGCGCCGATGGGGGCCAGCACAACCAGCGTCCATGCCATTGCGCTGCCGGGACCCTCACCCAGCAGGGCGGTGGGAATGCCTGTCAGCTCGTCGTATCTGGCCGCCGCCAGACATACCCCCGAGATTGTTGCCATCAATCCTGCGTATCCGATCCACGTCATTTTGCTCCCCTCTCCTACTACCCTCTCCTACCCTGATGTGTGCCAGTTTCTAGTCGTACCTCTGGACTAGATTAGTTAGTCAGTCGACTGACTGATAGTCTCAGTCATAGTCAGTCAGCCGACTAGACATTTTGACCGCAATATCGGGCCAGGTGGCTCAGCGCTGCCGCCTGATCCGTGACGTTCAAAACCGTTGCCCGCCCTTCCGTGCGCCAGATGCCGCTCTCGGTCACCAGCTGGTGTGCAGCTCGCCAGCGTCCCTGTGGCCAGCCATGCTCGCTCCCCATAAAGTCCTTGGCAAACCGCTGCCCCGTGGTTGCCAACTTGACCAGCATGCGCGCGTCCTCGTAGACGTTGTCGCCTGCAAATTCTTCCGCCGGCCGCTCCGGCGCAACGTAGCTGGGTGTCGCCGATTGGTGCGCACGGTGCAACAGCATCGTCGCTTTCTGCTCAGCCTCCTGGGCCCGGGCGAGCTGGGCCGCCAATTGCGCAATTTGAGTCTCAGCCTCTTCCAACTCGGCTTCCGCCTGCTCGGCAATCTCACGCAGGTGCATCATCTCCCCGGCCTGCTCTCGCTCGTCGAGCGAGGTGCGCCACATCATCAGCAGGCCAAACGAGATGCCGCCGAGCGTGACGGCCAGCACCAACCAGATCAGGATGTCGCCGGGCCAGGGCGATGCAACGATGTGCAACAGGTGCCCCAAGATTTGCGCAGCAACACGCACGCAGATGACGCCCACGGTGACCCCGATCCACATGCCGAAATTATCCTGCCATGTGGCCGTGACCTGCGCACGCGTTGGCACCGACCGCGGGGGGGCGGGCGGTGCAACGGCCGGGATAAAGTTACTCGCCAAACGGCACCGTCCAGATCGCAACGACCATTGCAACCGCGGTCACGGTGCCGACGACCGCTGCAATCCACTCCAGTGCATCAATCATGCTGCCTCCTGTGCACGACGCACCCAGCTGCGCACGGTTGACGGATTTGCACCGAGCGCATCGACAATCTGCGCAACGCTCATGCCCTCTGCGTGCATCTGCAACGCATGCGTGCGCACGTCGATGGTCGGCGGTGCAACATCGACCGGCTCAGCAACCTGCACCGGCTGCACGCGTGCACGTGTGCGCTGCACAGGTTCATCGTGCGCAACCGGCTCAGCCGGCGGGGCGGATAGCGCTGCAACCGGATTGTGTGCTGCATCGTGCGTCGTCTCGTGCGCTGCATCCACAATCAGGTGGCTGTAGAGTGCAATCGCAAAAGGCAACGCAACGCTGATGAGCCAGGCCGGCGCCGCATCGATGGTAAGCAGATTTACATCGTGCAGAGCGTAGTAGGCCAGATTGATGCAGATGCTGGCCACGGCGAATACGTAACTCTCGATGTTGCGTCGCTGCACGACAAACAGCAGCACTGCCAGCTCCAGCGCAATTGCATAACTGTAGCTGTGCAGCGTTGCGCCCAGCCCGGTCCCAGCGACGGCCAGGCGGAACACGTCCGCTGCGTGCGGCAGCTGCGCAACCAGTGCGGTCACCAGCACTGCCAGCGTTGCGACGGGCGAGCGCAGAAACAGAATCGCGCGAGTGCCAGGATTATGCATGCTCGCCTCCCTTCGTCTCAAGTGCGGCGAGCACCTGGGCGAACAGTTGCACCATCTCCGTGCGCAACTGACGCACCTCGGCCAGTGCATCCGACGCTGGCGGGTTGGCCTGTTGCATGTCAAACTGCCGTTGCAGGTTCAACATATGCATTTTGTACCAATCCGCCTCAGCTTTTAACTCGTTCAATTGTCTGTTCAGCTCTGCGATGCGTTCGTCAGTCATTTCCGTGCTCCCGTGTGTTGTACATGCGCCATAGTTTTACAAAGTTCGCCCGCAACGCATCGATGGTGCGCTGCGCCTGTACGAGCTCGATGCGTGTGCGCTCGGCTCGTGCCCGCTCCACCTCCGTGCGTTGCGTCTGCGCCTGCACCTGAGCGTGCAGCATGCTGTTTTCGTCCACCGCATTTTGGTTGCTCGCGCGCAACACATTGATGCGTGCGTTCAGGCGTTCGATCTCTGCACGCAGCGCCTCAACTGGTTGCACGGCCAGGCTCGGGCTGAGCGCAGGTGCATTGTGCAGTGCATCAATCTCGCTGCGCACGATTTCTCGTATCGCGTTCAACATTTCGTCCGTCATGTGATTCCTCTTAATCGGTTAAAGTGACGGCTTCCCGGGAGTATGTGCGCAACACCTCCCGGGCATTGACTCGGCTCTACTGTCGGCACAAGAGTATGCCGTGCGCACTAACTGCCGAGCGCCAGATGATTGTTATGGTACAGGTACGGTCGACATCATGCCGGCGAGCGCCAGGACGATGATGACGATTGCGCTGGCGATCAGCGAAAAGCAGCTGAACTTATCCACGGCGCACCCCCTCGTATCGCTCCCGGCTGTGGCATGCGCAGGTTGCATCGTTGCAAATGTGCAACGTGTGGCGCACGTCGCTGTTGCAGCAGCACGGTTGCGATCGTGGGCACTCGCTGCGGCACCGCTCGCTGTCACGGCGAGTTGGCTCCGGCATGATAATCGCCTTCATACGCCCCTCCGTGTCGGGGGCTTGATTCCTGAGCCGCCCATTACAGACCCCCTTCCGCCATCATGCCGACGGCCAGCAGTCCAACGACCCCGACGATGCCCAGAATAATCATCACGTAGAACAAACCCGAATAGCCGTTACCCTCGTCCATGTTGCCCTCCTATTTGTTGGCGGTGATCCGCACCGTTCCGGCGCGGTAAGTCTCTTTGCGAAAATTGACAAACCGTTCTGCCAAAACGGGGTCATCTCGGTACAGGATGTCCAGCGCTTTGGTATCCCACGACACGGTGGGCGTCGGCTCGGTGACCGTGACCCGGCCGGCCGCTGTTGCCAGCGACGCCACCCCGATCCGTTCCATCGCCGCAACGATGGCGGTTTTGAGCTCGTCCTGCTCTGCGCCCAAGCGTTTGATTTCAGCGGCCAGGGACAGGTATCTCGCGATGTGCTGCTCGACAGTTGTTTCG
>CAZSSA010000138.1:0-4115 GCA_964609375.1 uncultured Verrucomicrobiota bacterium
TCGATGCGGACATTCTTGCCTGGCTGGCATCCATCCCGAAGGGACAGCGCATGAACGCCCTCAAGACAGCCTTGCGCAGCGGCGGCATGTTGAAACAAACGAGCCCTGTTGAGCCCGAAGACGACACCCGGCAGGTCGCGAACGAGATCCTGGGCAACTGGGAGTTCTAATTATTGGCAGCCAATAAATTGTCATTGAATTCTTGACTGCCAGGAAATCCAGAAGAACATCACAAGGAAGACAGAATGGATCATCAACAAGTCTGGAAAACCGTACTCGAACAATTACAAAAGGAAATGCCGCACGCCAGTTTTGACACCTGGGTAAGCGATACGCAGGTACTGTCTTTTGCAGATGGCGTCCTGACTGTAGAAACCCGCAATGCATATGCCTGCCAATGGCTGGAGGAGCGCGTGCAGGATGATGCACAACGCATGCTGCTAAATATTCTTCACACAGAGACCCGTATCGAGTTTGTCGTGGCTAACATGGATGAGGCCGATGAATTGATCGAAGAAGAAACGATCGACATCACGGACAGGGTGAAACAAAACTTCAGCGCTGAACCAGTGAACGCCACCCGATATCAGGAAGAAGTCCGTCCCGACCGCGTTGTTCTGCTGGAAGGCTATGCCTTGCGCCTGATGGAACACGGCGACCTGACACCCAAGGAAATGTCCTTGTGGGTCGGATTTCGGCAGGCGGTCTATCAACGCTGGAAGCATGGCAGCGGCACGGTCAAGAACATTCCGTACTGGGAAATATTGCGCTTTGCTTCGATGAGCCGAGCTTCCTACTTTCGAGAGACCTCAAGCAGAGATTCATTGGCGGGCGGGCTGGTGGAAGTTGTTCCCGAGCCTGCTGCCCTCCCGGAGGATGATCGTCGCTTTGATAACGCCCGGCGCTATCGGGTGCATATGGCGCCGCGCCTCACAAGCCGCGATTGTGCCGTGCTTGAATCCATTTTGATGGCCGATGTCTGCATCGCCGCTACCAACACAGAAGCCCATGAAATTGCGTTGACGACACTAAACCGCCTGGCAGCGGCAGACCCCGGGGAATACCTGAATCAACCCACAGTCAAGGTTGGAAACGCATGGCCCAAATCCATGCACGAGATCGTGCGGCGCGTGCTGGATATCAAAGGTGTCATGCCTGCGGATCTGCACGAAGCGTCCGAAAAGGTTTTTGACCGCATCCTGCGTGGCTTCGGAAAAGTGCTGATCACCCATTACTTCCTGAAAAATGCAGCCCGTAAATTCAACCTGACCCATCCGCAGATCTGGGCGATCATCGCCCTGCGGGATCGCAGCTGGTATGACCATGAAACAAAGACGCAGAAGGAATTCGCCATCCTGCCCCGCGGCCTGGATGATCTCGGCCGCTGGGTCGGGGTGGATCGCAAGACGGTGACACGCTGGCTGAAAGAACCTGCCTTCGCTGCTTTTGTTCAAATGGGCGATATGAGTACGGTCGAACTACCCGAGAGCTGGAACTACCGCACGACGATTTTCCTGGTGCGACAGGATGAGCCGCTTGAAGAAGAAATCCCGGACAAAATGAGCACCGACCCCGGACAAAGTGAGCACGGGCCCTGGACAAAACGAGCAACGATCCGGGACAAAATGAGCACCGATAGCGGACAAAATGAGCACCTGTTAAATAACCTCATCAAGCCTCTATTAAACCCCAATAAGCCTCAAGAAAACCCTCCCGTACAGGGCGCCGCGAAAAACGAGCAGTCTGCCGCCTTCGGCGGGGTGGGGAACAGGTCATTTTGGGATTTTGACTTTTTGATGAGCATCAACCGGGTCAATCCTGGGAGTAAAAAACACCTGCTAAAAACCAACAAGACCCGTTGGGGCAGGGATATTGCCACGTTGTCTGCGGGATTTGTGTCCTGGGTGCTATATGCCTATTCCCCCGAGGGGATAGGCGTGAAAGACCCGCCAGGACTGGCCATCAAGCGCCTCAACGAAAACGCCCATGCAGGTGCGCACGGTGGCTTCGACAAATTGGCACAATTGACCCCTTATGCGCTGCGGGCATTGTTCGATGCAGATCTTGCCGGGGCAGGTTTTGGCGACAGCCTGGAGGCGCATATTTATCAGACGACTTTTTCCGCACTGCAAAAACCGTATAAACAGGAACTGTATGGGCGCTTGTTTGGCTCTCCAGATACTTGAGCTGGCTTAAATAACACTGGCCTGATCGCATCCGTTCAGCAACCTGAAAAAATACCCAGGAGACAAAACAATGAATCAGAATATCCATCTGACAAACTTCAAAAAATATCTGCAAGATAATGACTTCTCAGACCTCACGGTTCGAGGCTATCTTTCAGACCTGAATTTGTTTACTCAATGGTTCGAACAAACCAATGGCGAAAACATGAAATTGGAGCGGATCACCCCAACTGATATTAAGGAATATCGTCAGCGCCTCCTGACCGTGGAGAACCGCGCTGCCAACACAGTCAATCGCAAACTGGCATCCTTGTCCGCCTTAATGCAATGGGCATTGAATTCGGGAAAGATCCCAAGCGACCCCACGCAGAAGATCAAGCTGGTGCGCAAGGTTGAGAGTGCACCGAAGTGGCTGGACAAACGCGAGCAGTTTGCCTTGAGTCGTGCCATCGAACACGATCTGCAACTTGCCAAGCTTCGCTATCCCAAGCGCTGGGTCACACGTCGTCGTGATGCTTCACTGGTGTTGTTCCTGCTCAACACAGGCTTGCGGCTGGGCGAAGCAGTGTCATTGCAAGTCAAAGATGTGCACCTTAGTGCTCGGAGGGGAAGCGTCCTGGTGCGCAACGGGAAAGGAAACAAGCAGCGCAGTATTCCATTGAACAACGAAGCGCGCCAGGCTTTGAGGGATTGGTTCGAGGTGCGACCCGAGAGCCAGTATGTTTGGACCGTGGTGGAAGGCGATATCGGTTCCAGTTTGAGCGGACGCACGGTACAGCGTCTGATCTGTCGTTATGCACAGGATGCAAGTCTGGATGATCTGACACCCCATGTTTTGAGACATAGCTTCGCAAAGAATTTGGTAAATGCGGGGGTGGGGTTGGAGAAGGTCGCGGCGCTGTTGGGGCATGGAAATTTGAACACCACCAGAATCTATGTCACGCCGAGCGAGAAGGATCTGGAGCTGGCAGTCGAAGCACTGGCATGATGTGTATTCCGTTTTGTTTCCGTTCCATGTCGTTCCTGCTTCCGATATGTTTCCGTTTCAATTCAAGAAAAAGATGCTCAAAAATATTGTTGCCGTATCGTTGTCATACTGTGTCCGTATCGTTGCCGTGTCGCTGTTTTTGGCGGCACCCGAAAATCTCAGCCAGACTACCTATCCTTTGGATAGGTATGACTCCAATACCATCCCTCACCCGTTGAAAGGAAATTACCGATGATCACTTTATATCCAAAACCTGAATTCTTTGCCAGCAAATATGGCAGGCCTGCCGATCATGCAAAAAGAACTCCCTTGAGAAATGAAACGCTGCTGACCAGCCAGCAGATCAAAACCGAAGCGCGGCGTTTGCTTGCGGGTGGACTGCCATCACGCACCTGGTATGCTTTGGATCTGCTTTCCGTGGGCGGTGTGCTGAATGCGACGCGCCTGGGTATACAGGTGCGCATGCTGCGACACTGGTCTTCCTTCGGATTGTTCGAGCGGTTGCAGATCTCTCCGCAGGAAGCAAAGGATCACTATGAGAAGTTTGGTTTGCAGGATGGCGATCCGGCGCTGTATATCTTAGGCCCGGTGGGACTGGAGATCTCAACCCAGCGGCATGAGGTGCTTCCGCCCGGCGGCTACCAGGGATATTCGTCGATGCGTGTCATGCATGATCTGATGACGAACGAAATCGTGTATCGTCTGGCTGATAGACTCAGCACTACAGGCGCGACCGTGGAGTGGCTTGGCAAATATGAGATTTCGCTGGCTGACAAGGCGGGGAATGTCATTCTTGAGCCTGATGCTTTGCTCCGCTTTCGCAAAGACGGAGTGGAGCACGCCTTTGTGATCGAGTATCACAATGAGGACAAGCAAACCCGGGCTTTTGAGAAGGTGAAAAAGTATGAAGCTGCCGTGGAACTGGGAAACTGGCAGGAGCG
>CAZSSA010000139.1:0-4068 GCA_964609375.1 uncultured Verrucomicrobiota bacterium
TCGTGGAGCGCGGCGGCGTGCTGAGTCACGGCGCCATCGTGGCGCGGGACTTCGGTATTCCGGCGGTGGTCTGCCCGGACGCCACGCGCCGGATTCCGGACCGGACTTTGGTTCGTGTGGACGGCAACCGCGGACTGGTTACGCTGGTGGAGGGGAACTGAAATGCTGGAGAATCTCAACCTCTGGATTGTGCAGGCGGCGGACTGGATCTTCGGATGGATTCTATTCCTGCCCCGCGATTTGTCCCTGTTCAGCGTGGCGCTCCTGACCTCGGTGTCGTTGACGCTGGTGCGCAAGTGGACCACCGACCAGGACTGGCTGCACCGCGCCGCCGACGACGGGGCGCGGCTCGCCCAATTGCGCCGGGACGCGAAGAAGCGCGGCGATCGTGAGGCCGCCCAACGCCACAAGGACACCCTCACGCTGATCAAGGTGAAATCCATGCGGTTCGAGGGAAAACCGCTGTTGTGGGCCCTGCTGCCTGTGGCGCTGCTGGCGACCTGGGCGTTTTCGCGCCTGGCTTATGAGCCGGCGCGCCTCGGCGATCCGGTCGAGGTGCGCGCCTGCGTGCCCCGGTCGGACATCGGCAAGGCGATTCACATGGTTCCGGATCCCGGCATCGAGGTTGCCGGCGGCTGGGTCCGGACGGTGGAGGAAGACCGCCCCGCCGTTGTCTCCGGCGGGTGGGACCGGGCGGGCGCATGGATCGGCGACCGGGCGCGCACGTTGTTGCGCGTTCCGAACGCGCCGGCGAAACTCGATGGTGTGGCCGTCTGGACGATCACGGTTCGCGACGCCCGTCCGCGTGAACTGAGGATTCGCTACGCCGGGCGCACCTATTCGGCGGCGTTCGTGGCCGGAACGCGGCACTACGAGAATCCGGAGACCCTCTTCTCGGAGGCGCCGCTGCAAGCGATACGGGTGGGCCTCCAGCCGCTGCGGCTGTTCGACTTCGTGGGCGGGATCGAGTGGCTGGGTCTGCCGGCGTGGCTGACGGCCTATCTGCTGATCGCGATTCCCTTTGTGACGCTCCTGCGCCGTCTCTGGAGGATCGCGTGAAACACGCTGCGATCACCTTGTTGAAACCGGCGGCAGGCGATACGGTTTCGCTGCTCAATGATTCGCACAAAGCCTATCTGGCTTTGCCGCGCCGGGAGCGGATCGCGTTCTTTGCCGATCCCGCCAAGCGCGAGCAATTGGCCCGGGATGCCGGACACTGGCCCCAGCCCGTCGATTTCGCCTGGGGCGCGGCGGGGTGCGATGCCGCGGACTATGCCCTGCATGTCTCACGGCAAAGTGATTTCTCCTCCGGGGTGACGGTGAGCACCCGGGAGACCTTTGCCTCCGTGTACAATCTGCGAATTCATTGCACGTACTACTGGAAGGTAACCGCCGCCCTGGCGGACGGGCGGACCGTCACTTCGCCGGTGCAGACATTCCAGACCGCCGACGAGCCGCCGCGCCTGCTTCGGATTGACGGCCTGCCGAACGTGCGTGATCTGGGCGGGCGGAAGACGGCGGATGGCAAACGGGTGAAGCAGGAGATGATCCTCCGGTGCACGGAATTGAACCCGGGTTCGTATCCTGTGTATGAAGACGAAGAAGAGGTGTTGAGCCGCGATCATGGAAGACTCCGCCAGATCAAGGGCCAGTTGTTGACCAGAATCGCCCAGGCGAGGCGGGAACTGGCGGCGCCCCCCGCGATCGCCCGCCTGCCTTTCCTGTTGACCCCGGCGTGGCACGTTTTTCGCCCATCCCGACAGGAACTTTCTTCCGCCGACCTTGATGCCATCCTGCGCCTCACCGCGGTGCCGCGGGAACTCCTCGGTGCCAAGCGGGAAGAGGCGACCCCGGACAGCACGGGCCGTTTCGCCTTTGCCGACCCCCGGGAAGGTCGACTCTCGGTTTTCATGCAGGAGTTTGACTCGCCCGCGGACGGCGTCATGCAGGTCGGTTGCGGCGGCGATTGGTTTTGGGCCTTCTACCTCAACGGGAGCATGGCCTGCTATGCCATGTCGGGCAATGGCATCAATCCTGTGGCGGCGTCCAACCATGTGTTCCCTCTGCCGGTGAAGAAAGGCAGGAACCTGGCGGTCGTTGTCCTGCGCAGCGGATCGGCCGGCTGGGTGTGGTGCTGCGCCGGGCAGCCGACGCTTCCGATGGAGAACCTGTTAACCAGGCAAATTGCCCAGGATGAACAGACCCTGGCAGGGTTTGCCAGGGTCATCAAAGTCAGGGTGCCCGCCGGGGCGAACCGCTTGAACGCCGGAATGAAATCCTATATGGTCGACACCCTGCGGATCCGAACGGACATCGATTTGCGCTACGTTCTGGATTGCCATGGCATGACCGGCTCTCCTCTCGGCGCGTCGGTTGCCTGGGTGCAGGTTTCGTTTTGCCAGTACGGCGCCATGGTGGACAAGGAGGGCAGGAGCGCATTTGCCAGGGTATTCAAGGTGCTTTGCCAGGAGGAGAGTTATCCCCTCATCATCCATTGCGCTTCCGGACGGGACAGAACCGGCTCGCTGGCTTTCATCCTGAACGGTTTGCTGGGGGTTGATGAAGAGGAACTGTACAAAGACTGGGAAGCTACCGGATTCGGGGACAAGCAGCCCTTTTTCCACGAGACGTCATTTATGCACTTGATTGAAGAGCTGAAGAACGCCCACCCCGGAGAAACATGGCGGGAAACGCTCGAAGCGTATGTAAAATCGTGCGGCATTACCCGGGAGGAAATTGGTAAGTTCCGCCGGATCATGATGGAATAGAAACCGTTGATGGGAGCACTATGAAAATCCAATGGATCGCCACGACTCGTAAACAGGCCTGGCAAAACGCATCCTGCGCGCCGGGCCCGGCCAGTGAGGTAAACCTGCAGATTGGGGACGAACGCCGCCAGACCTGGGACGGCTGGGGCGGATGCTTCAACGAGCTTGGCTGGATGGCGCTGTCTGCCGTGACCGCGGCGCAGCGGGAGGAAGTGTTGAAGGCGCTGTTCGACCCCGGCGAGGGGTGCCGGTTCAACCTCTGCCGCCTTCCTATCGGCGCCAGCGACTATGCGGCCGAGTGGTACAGCCATAACGAAAATGAAGGGGACCTGGCTATGGAACGGTTTTCCATCGCCCGCGACCGGAAATTCCTGATTCCCTACATCAAGGCGGCGCAGGCCTTGCGGCCCGACCTGCAGTTCTTTGCCTCGCCGTGGAGCCCGCCGACGTGGATGAAGTTTCCCCGCGCCTATAACTACGGCACCCTGCGGTGGACGCCGGAAATCCTGCGCGCCTACGCGCTCTACTTCGTCAAATTCGTCGAGGCGTACCGGCAGGAGGGCATTCGCATCAGCCAGATTCATCCGCAGAACGAGCCGGTGGCCGACCAGAAGTTTCCCTCCTGCCTGTGGACGGGCGCGCAGTTGCGTGATTTCATTCGGGACCATCTCGGTCCTGCCTTTGCCCGGCACGGGCTCGACTGCGAACTCTGGCTCGGCACGCTCAACACCGACGACTACGACGGGTTTGTCAATACCGTCCTGGCGGACCCGGCGGCCAACCGTTTCATCTCCGGCATCGGTCTGCAATGGGCGGGCAAGGGGATGGCACAGCGCGTGAACGCGGCCTGGCCGGGGAAGAAGCTGATGCAGACCGAGAACGAATGCGGCGACGGGAACAATACGTGGGAATACGCCCAGCATGTGTTCAGCCTGGTGCATCACTATGCCATCAACGGCGCCAATGCCTACGTGTACTGGAATATGGTGCTCGCGCCCACGGGGCTGAGCACCTGGGGCTGGCGGCAGAACGCCATGGTGACGATTGACCCCCAGTCCGGTCAGGTCGCCTACAATCCGGAGTTCTACGTGATGAAGCACTTCTCACGGTTTATCGCGCCGGGCGCCGTCCGTTTGGAGACGAAAGGCCCGCTGAGCGCCAACGCGGTGGCGTTTGAGAATCCGGAGGGTTCGCGGGTGGTCGTGGTCGCCAATCCCTTGAAGACGGATCGCCTCTGCGTGTTGGGAGAACGACAGGGCGGCGCCACGCTGCTCCTGCAAGCCGAGTCCTTCAACACGGT
>CAZSSA010000140.1:0-4047 GCA_964609375.1 uncultured Verrucomicrobiota bacterium
CCGATGGTGACGATGGAGAGGGCGGCCAGGGGCGCGCCGTGGGGGTCCCCTATCCAGGCGATTCCCGCTAACCCGATGAGTGGACCGGCAAGATTTCCGATACCGATGATGGCTTCGTGCAGACCCCCTTGCTCGCCTTTCTCCGTCCCGAAATCAAGGGAGTAATAGATCGACGAGGAATAGGTCAGGCCGAGAGACACCCCGAAGACTGCCAGAGAAAGCAGGATGAAGGGGAGTGAGGTTGTCAGCATGATGCCCGCAAAGGCGAGCGGGGTAATGACCAGCGCCGCCATGTTCCATCCACGGTGGTAGTGCCAGTGTTCCCAGCGGCCAAAGAGGAAGAAGGACATGGAGCGGGTGAGATAGAAGGTGCAAGCCATGATGATCGTCAACGAAGGGGACTTCCCGAGCCGGTCGCTAAGGGAGGGAAGGAGCGGCAACAGGACGGCGATCATGACATAGGTGAGGGCATTACCCAGCCAGGCGGCGTGCATAAAGCTCCGTTTGCGATCGGGGGCGATGGAGGTGGAGGGGGCGGGGGGCGGGAAGGAGGGAGTGGTGAATGGAGAATGGTGAATGGGGGCGGGGCGGAACCGGAGGAGCAGGGCAAAAGTGGCCGCATGGAGGATGCCGGGGCCCCATAGGACCGAGGCGGGGAGCCATCCGACGAGCAGGCTGCTGATCAACAGGCCGACGGTGTTGGAAAGGGACCAGGCGATGTTATAGGCCGAGAGACGCTGGGGGGTGGTGAGGGGGGAGTCGACATGGAAGACGGCGGACTCCAGGGCCGGCCACGTGGCGTTGACGACGAGGCCGTAGAGCAAGGCAAGGATGAACGGGGCATAGTGCCAGGGCGCCATCCATCCGGTAATCAGAAGGACGGCGGCTGACGCGAAGACGGCGAACAGGAGGCGGTCGGGGCCGAGGCGGTCGGCGAGACGTCCGCCATAGCGGGACCCCGGAACACCGGTCAGCCCGAAGCACATGCCCAGCCAGAGGTTCTCGGTGTTGGAGTAATGGAAGGCGGAACGGGTCCAGAAGAAGATGGTGGCGACGACAATGGTCATGGCGACCGAATTAATGGCGGTGATTGAGTAATAGCGAGCGAGCGAATGGGCGGCAGGTTGTGGTTGCGAAGTCATTAAACTTTAGACCTTGGACTTTAGACCTGAGGCAGAAGGGTGAGGAATGAAAATGGAGTTCATGCGTAAAGAGGGAGCAAGGTAGCGAAAGGGAATGGGCTGTGTCAAATGCCGGCGCTGTTTTTCAGGCTTGCCGCCTTGGCGGCAAGCACATACCCTGCTTGCCGGATGGTCACCATGAGAACACTGGATGCGTTCATAAGTCATGTGCTTTTTGTCCTGACGGCCGCTGTGTTGATGGCGGCGCCCTGGTTGTTTGGCGCCTGGGAGGCGTGGTATTTCTGGCCGTTTGTTGGGGTTATATTCCTGACGACAGGTGGACTTGGATTGCGGCTTTGTTTCTCTGCCAGGGTGGGGGTGGCAAGGCTTTCGGTGAGTCCATGGTTCAGCCGTCTGATTCTATGCTGGCTTCCCTTTCTTGTGTATGGCGTGATCCGTGCCATCCAGGCTCCTGTCCGGATGGATGCCGAGCGCAGTGTATTGTTGCATCTGACGGCGTTTCTAATGGTGTTGGTGATTGTGATCGGGATGGAGGAGCCGCATCGGCGGTGGCTATGGAGGATGTTACCGGTCAATTTCCTATTATTGGGACTTTACGGGATGGGGAACCATTTTCTGGCGAATAATGCGATGGTGCTGTGGGTGCCGGGGTTCCCGCATTATCAGGAAGGGCATTTCCGGGCGACGGGCAGTTATTTCTGTCCCGATCATTTTGCCGGGCTGATGGAATTAGGGTTATGCATCGCGGTGGCGGTCATTGCCGCACGGGATGCGTCCTGGTGGCGGCGTGCGGCGATGCTTGTCGTGGCCGTTGTATCGGTGGTGGGAATTGTGCTGAGCAAATCCCGGGGAGGCGGGCTGGCCACGGTGCTGATACTCGGGCTCGCGTTATGGTGGGGGGTGATGGAGTGGTCGCCCCGGCAACGGTTGATCATTCGCGTGGCGGGGCTGGTGATTGGGTTGCTGGCCTTGGCGGGGGTGGCGGTGGCGGGAACCGGTTACGTGACGCGATTCAAGCAGTATCCATGGGCGCAGCTGGAACAATCGGATCGGTATCAGATGTCGTCGGCGGCGTTGCGGGGATGGAAGAGCGCGCCGTTGCTGGGGATTGGGCCCGGGATGCACCAGAATCTGTGGCCGCATTTTGCGCCCAGTGCCGATGGTGACCGGGGGAAGGGGATTTGGCCCCGGTTTCTGAATAACGGTTTCCATTCCTACGAGGCACATAACGATTGGGTTCAATTGTTGGAAGAGTACGGGGCGGTGGGGGTTGTACTGTTTCTGTTGGCGGTTGGCATGACGGGGCTGGCCTTGCTGCGCGGTTGGCGATTGGCGGCGGGTTCGGCCATAGGGCCGGAGGTGGCCGTGTTGCCGGCGGCCTTGCTGTCGGGGGCGGGAATGGCGTTGCATTCCGTGGGCGACTTCAATCTTCAAATACCGGCGACCACCTGGCTGCTGGCGGCCATCGTGGGGCTTGCCCTGGCCATGGTGAACGACCATGAAGGGTTTCAGTCATCGCGATATCGAATCCGGCGGCGGGGATAGGGCTCCGTATGGACCTTTGCATTACCAGCGATATTCATCTGGGTTCGCCTCATTGTCCGCTGGCTCTCTTTGAGGCGTTTCTTGATCACCTGCCGCCGGCGGCGACATTGGTGCTGAATGGGGATACGGTTGATCATTCCCGGCGGCCGTTGCCTCCAGCCCATCAGGCGATGTTGGATCGTCTCCTGCGGGAATCTCACCGGCGGCGGGTTGTGTGGGTTGCCGGGAATCATGATGAAGCCATTCGTCCGGCAGGATCCGATAAGGTTGAGTTTACCGCCGAGTTTGGGATACCGGGTAAACTTTGTGTTCTGCATGGATACTATCTCGACCGGTATATTCCGGGTTATGAGCCACTGGCTTTGCTCATCAAGGCAGTGCATCGCCTCCGCATTCTGATGGGCGCCGAACCCGTTCATATTGCACAGTACATAAAACGCTGGACGTTGATTCATGGCATCTTATGCCGATATGTCCGGAACAACGCTGTCGGTCATGCCCGGGAAAACGGTTTTCCCATGGTGGTCTGCGGGCATGTGCATCATGCCGAAGACAAGGTGGTGAAGGGGATTCGTTACGTGAATACGGGCACCTGGACCGAGACGCCCCCATGGTGTTTACGGGTTACCGACAGTGGTGCGGTCCTCTGCCGGGTGACGCCAGGGGGGAAGGTGGAGGGGTAAGCCCGATTTAGGTAGGCAGCGATCGATCAGAAGCGGTAAACTGCTTGCCATGCAGAAGCAACAGCGGTTCCCTGTGCGTCGAGACGTGTTGGTGTTTCCGGGCTGGCTGGCGTTGACCTTCAGCGCCGCCGCGACAGGCGTCTTCGTATCCTCAGGCGGATGGTATGCCGGTCTTGTAAAGCCGTCATGGAACCCGCCGGATTGGGTGTTTGGTCCGGTGTGGACGTTGCTCTATGCGATGATGGCCGTGGCCGTCTGGCTGGTGTGGCGGGAGGGCGGATGGAAAGTGCAGAAGCGGGCGCTGGGGTTGTACGTGGTGCAATGGGCGCTGAATGCGCTGTGGACGCCGCTGTTCTTTGGTTTGCATCGTCCGGGACTGGCGTTCGCGGAAATCCTTGTCCTGGATCTGGCCGTCCTGGCGACCGTGCTGGCATTCTGGAGGATCAGGAGAACTGCCGGCCTCTTGCTGGTGCCGTATGCGTTGTGGGTGGCCTTTGCCACGGTCCTGAACTTCACGATCTGGCGGTTGAATACATGAGAGGTGGAGAGGCACTCGATACTCCCTTATTCCAATCAAGCGGGAGCGGGAGTGGCATGTAATTCGAGTCCCAATGCGCCCATGACCCTCAGAATCGTGTCAAATCCCGGACTCCGTTTGCCAGACAATGCCTTGTACA
>CAZSSA010000141.1:0-4035 GCA_964609375.1 uncultured Verrucomicrobiota bacterium
TACTGGTTCGGCGAGCACAAGACGGAGGGCTGGGAGGGGCGGCTGGCCTGGCACGGCGTGCATGCCTACTCGTCCTCCGACCTGGTTCATTGGAGGAACGAAGGGGTCGTGCTGGCCGTGAACGACGATCCGGCGAGTCCCATTTGCCGCGGCTGCCGGATCGAGCGGCCGAAGGTTGTCTTCAACCAGGCGTCCGGGAAATTCGTGATGTGGTTCCACAGCACGGACGCCAATCACACGCTGGCGCGCAGCGGCGTGGCGGTGGCGGATGCCGTGACCGGCCCGTACCGCTTCCTTTACGCGCGACGGCCCGACCAGGGGCGGTGGCCCTTGAACGCGACGGATGCGGACCGCGATCCCGTGACCGCCGCCGCCGCGGCCGCCCTGGGAGAGAGCGCCTTCAGCAACGGTGAAAACGAGTTCAACACGCGACACAACATTCTCGGCCGGGACGTGCCGAACGGCCAGATGGCGCGGGACATGAACCTGTTCGTGGATGACGACGGGACCGCCTACCACATCCATGCGTCGGAACACAACGGCACCCTGCACATTGCCCGGCTGACGGGCGACTACCTGGATCATGCCGAGTACGTGCGGGTGTTTCCGAACCGGTGGATGGAGGCGCCGGCAATGTTCAGGCGGCGGGGACGCTACTACCTGCTGATGTCCGGCTGCACCAGTTGGGAACCCAATGCCGCGCGCGGCGCCGTGGCCGAGCATCCGTTCGGGCCGTGGCGCGAGATCGGGAACCCATGCCGGGGGACGAATCCGCTCAACGGGGTTGGGGCGGAACTCACGTTCGGGACGCAAAGCACGTTTGTGTTCCGGCTCACGGAGGACTTTCAGGTCGCCATGTTCGATGCCTGGAACTCCGCCAACTTCATTGACAGCCGCCATCTGTGGCTGCCGATCGTTTTTACGGATGACGGATACGAGATCCCGTGGGAGGATTATTTCAACCCGTCGCCTCGCGATGGTGCGCGGCGTTGAGATCTCTTGGGGCGATTGACACGCGTTTGGGCGGTTCGTTGCGCGCAGTTCCGTCGGAGGCCGTTGTCTCCCGGGTTCACTGCAACATTGTGACTTTTGAAATTTCCGATTAGGATTTTTTTGGGATGCTAATGAAACAAAATAAAGGATCATACACTTTGAAACTCTCTCCCTTGTTTAGCGACCACGCCGTGTTCCAACGCGGTATTCCCATCCCGGTCTGGGGTTGGACCAAGCCGTCCGTCCTGGTGCGGGCCACCTTGGGCGACTCCGAGGTCGGCACGCTATCCGCGCCCGACGGCCGCTTCCTTCTGCGCCTGCCGCCCCGGCCGGCCGGCGGCCCCTATGAACTGACCGTCACGGCGGACGGGGAAAGCGTCACAGTCAAGGACGTGTGCGTCGGCGAAGTGTGGCTGGCCTCCGGCCAGTCCAACATGCAGATGACCGTGGCCGGTTGCGGCACGCAAGGCGACGAGGCGATCGCGGCTTCGGCCGAAAGCGGCGTGCGCATGTTCACCGTCCCCAACCGGGCCAAGCTCGGCGGTCAACCGGACGCCGAGGGGGCCTGGCGGATCGCCTCCCCGGACACGACCGGCGCCTTCTCCGCCGTGGCCTTCCATTTCGCGGCCCGCCTGCGCGAGGCGCTCCAGGTTCCGGTCGGCATCATCAACTCCAGTTGGGGCGGCACCATCGTGGAGGCCTGGACCAGCCGCGAGGCTTTGGTGGCCAATCCCGACACCCGCGCCTGGACCGAACGCTACGAGGCTACCCTCCATGCCACGGACTTCTGGGAGATCCCGCGGCAGTTCGAGTTCGCGTATCCGGCTGACCCCGGCAACACGGGCCTGGAGAAAGGATGGGCCAGGCCGGATTTCGACGATGCGGTGTGGCCGGAGATGGAACTTCCGCGCCAATGGCAGCAGGACGGCCACAACTTCAGCGGGGTCTTCTGGTTCCGCCTGGCCGTGGACGTGCCGGAGTCCTGGGCCGGCAAGGACCTGGACCTGCAGATCGGCGCCGTGGACAAGCAGGACACAACGTATTTCAACGGCGTGCAGATCGGCGCCACCGGCAAGGACCACGAGGAGCACCACTGGAACTTTCCCCGTCACTATACGGTGCCCGGACGCCTGGTCAAGGCGGGGCGCAACGTGGTGGCTGTGCGCGCCTACTCCTTCGTCCACCACGGCGGTATGATCGGGCCGGCAAACCGGATGGGACTCTCCCTTGCCGGGGGCAAGGCAGTCCCCCTGATCCCCCTGGCCGGCCGCTGGCGTTTCCATGTGGAGCATAACTTTGGCCTGGTGCAAACGCCGCCCGAGGGCAACATGGGTCCGGATGCGCCCAACAGCCCCTACATGCTCTACGAAAACATGATCCGGCCCATCGTGCCCTACGGCATCGGCGGGACGATCTGGTACCAGGGCGAGAGCAACGCCGCCGACCGCCAGTACCGCGGTAAGCTTACAGCCCTGATCCGCGATTGGCGCCGAGCCTGGGGCCAAGGCGACTTCCCTTTCCTGCTGGTGCAACTCGCCAACTTCTTGAATGCGAGCGCTTACGAGGAAGGCAGCCACTGGGCGCGATTGCGCGAGGATCAGGCCAAGGTCCTGGCCGAACCCGGGACCGGCATGGCGGTCAGCATTGACCTCGGCGAGGCCCAGGACATCCACCCCAAGAACAAGAAGGACGTCGGCCTGCGCCTGGCGCGCTGGGCCCTGGCGCAGTTCTTCGGCCAGTCCGGTCCGGCCTGCGGGCCGCTCTATGCCGGCATGACCATTGAAGGCGGGGCGATCCGCCTGCGCTTCGACCACACCGGGGCCGGTCTGGCGGCCAGGGACGGCAAGGCGCTCAGCCATTTCGTGGTGGCCGGCCTGAACCGGAGGTTCTTCCCGGCCGAGGTTAGGATCGACGGCAACACCGTGGTCGTGCGGAGCGCCGCGGTTCCCGACCCGGTAGCCGTGCGCTACGCCTGGGCTGACAACCCCGAGGGATGCAATTTCTGCAACCAGGACGGCCTGCCTGCCGGTCCTTTCCGCACGGACAATTGGTGAGCGGAATGGGCAATCACTCCATAAAAGTAGCATCTGTAATGAATCATCGCGAAAAACGGCGGCACACAACCGAATTATTGCTCGATCCGCCGGCTGAGTTCGGCGTGATGCCGTTCTGGTTCCTGAACGACGAACTCGACGAGCGGGAGATCATCCGCCAGATCGCGGACTTCGCCGGCCACGGCGTCGGCGGCTTTGTCCTGCACCCGCGTATCGGCTTGCCGCGCAGTCTGGCGTGGATGTCGGATCGCCTGTTGGATTTCTACGAGGTGGCGATCCGGGAAGCCGGGAAGCGCGGGTTGCGGGTGGTCCTCTACGACGAAGGGATGTACCCCTCCGGATCCTCCGCCGGCCAGGTCGTCGCCGAGAATCCCGCCTATGCCTGCCGCTGCTTCTCGCCGCGAATTCTGGACGGTGATGCGCCGCCACAACTTGCCCCCGGCGAGAATCTGGTGGCCGTCGTGGCGCGGCGCGGCGGCGGGCGCATTGCCGTGGTGGACCAGCCCTCCGGCAGTTTCGTCCGGGGGCTGCACTACATACGGGACATCGACAGCGAGTGGAAGGCGGGAGCCGTGCCCGACAGCGAAGGCGAGTTCCCGCCGGCCGCCGATCTGCTCAACCCGGAAGCGGTTGCCTGTTTCCTGCGGCTGGTCCACGACCGTTTTGCCGCGCGTTTCTCGCGGTATTTCGGCAACACCATCATGGCCATCTTTACTGACGAACCGCACACCCTGAGCAAGTGCGGAACATGGAACGTCATGCCGGGCACCACCGGCTTTCTGCAAGAGGCGAACCGCCTGCTGGGGCACGACTTCACGCCGGGCCTGCGGGCGCGCCACGTCCGCAAGGAGGGCTGGCATGTGTTCATGCTTTTCAACGAAACCTCGACACCGCTGGATACGGCCATCGAGTTGCCGGTTGCCGGCGACGGCCTGTCATTCGATCCCGCCACGGGCGTTTTCGTTTCAAGACCGGCCGGCCAGCCACT
>CAZSSA010000142.1:0-3914 GCA_964609375.1 uncultured Verrucomicrobiota bacterium
CCTGAACTCCGCAAGGCACTTTCGCGAAAATATCCGCGCCATAAATGGGAATAAAGGAAAACGGTTGAGATAATGTCTTAGCCCTTACTCTGTGAGCGAAAATAATCGCAAACTGGGAGAGAGAAAAGAACGCCCATCAATATCCCGTTCAAAATGGATGCCAGCAAGGCAAACCCTAAGAGCAACCAGAGCCCTTGAGATTGAAACGACAAAATCGCAGTGGTAACGGTAAAAAGTAATGAAAACGAAAACAGCGACACCAGCATCAATTGAGCCGCCAGCCAAGCTAGCCGCGACCGCTCTATGAACCCGCGGAAAATGGCCACAGCCAGCAGGAGATAACAGAATATCCGGATCAACTCAAAAATCAGATGTACCGGACGAACCGCGCCAGTTAATAAAGCATACTGGATAACCACTACCACCAACACCGCGCCCAATAAGGTATAGAAGTATTTAGGCGTAAATTCCCATTTTATTTTCAAGTACTCTCCTTGCCTCAATTGCCCACGTAGCTTAATCGTTTGACCCATAACGCCAAGCTTAAATATTTTTCCCATCCTTTGAATTTCAATCCAACATCAGAGCAGATAATCATGCAGCAGATTCCGCAATTTGCCCTCGGCGGATTTAAGTACTGCTAAATTTTCTTTTGCAGCGGCCAGACGAATTTCGACTTTCCCACCGCCGGGATAAAAACCGATGGTAACGTCCAAAGGTTGGAAATTCGCAGCCTCAAGCCGGGTGACGATGTCGGATTCGCCGATGCCCTGCGTGGTTAGCACGCTCAGTTCAAGAGGTTTGGCTTCTGGAAACTGTCCGCACAGCCACGGGGCGATGTGATCATGCAAAACCGCGGCGAACTCGTTCGGCGGGCCGGGCAGTACGAAAAGCGTCTTGTTTTCCGGCAGACTGAACCGTTCGCCCGGAGCCATACCGGCGGAGTTGAGTAGCGTTTCTGCCCCTTCGAGAATAAGAGCCTGTCGCTCGGCGGCCGAATTAATGACGCGTCCACGCTCTTTGAAGCGCTGATGCAGTGCGGACAGCGCCTTTGGCGACATGACGATTTTACAACCGAAAAGTCCGGCAAGCGCCTCGCGGGTTATGTCGTCGGACGTTGGACCAAGTCCGCCGCTAACGACGACTATATCCACTCGTTCCAACGCTTCGCGCACGGCAGATTGAATAGTTTCGGTTTCGTCGGGAATCGTGGTGTCACGCGAAAGACGCAGACCGATGGCGGTAAGCGCCGCACCTAATGTCTGTGCGTGACTATTCAGTGTGCGTCCGCTCAGTAGCTCACTACCGATAGAAATTAATTCGACGTCAGTCTTCATAGCCGTTCGGGTGGGCTTTATGCCAGTTCCAGGCGCTTTCGACGATGGAACGCAGGTCGGCATATTCCGGTTTCCAGCCGAGGACGGTTTTGGCTTTGGTGGAGTCGGAAATGAGGCGGGTACAATCGCCAGCGCGGCGCGGCTGAAGTTCCGCCGGGATCGGGTGACCGGTGACTTCACGGGATACTTCAATCACTTCTTTAACGGAGTAACCGTCGCCATTGCCGAGATTGAAGGCGCCAGTAAGGCCAGGTTTCAGCGCAAGGATGTGGGCCTGCGCCAGGTCGCGAATATGGATGTAGTCGCGGATGCAGGTTCCGTCGGGCGTGTCGTAGTCGTCGCCAAAAATGTAGATTTTCTGCCGTTTTCCGAGCGGCACTTGCAGAATAAGCGGGATGAGGTGGCTTTCAGGCGCATGGTCTTCACCGTATTGGGCGGTGGCTCCACAGGCATTGAAATAGCGCAGGAAAACGCATTCGACGCCGTGAATCTGCTGGGCCCACTGGAAGATTTTTTCGCAGAGCAGTTTGGATTCGCCGTAAACGCTCTCCGGGTTCTGCGGCAGCGACTCATCCATCGGAACCCGTTCGGGCGTGCCGTAGGTGGCGCAGGTAGAGGAAAAAATCAGCTTTTTACAGTCCGCCGCAACCATGGCTTTCATCAGATTGAGCGACCCACCGACATTATTTTCGAAAAAAGGCAACGGATTGACCATCGATTCGCCAACTTCGATGTAGGCGGCAAAATGAATCACGGCATCCGGCTTTACGTTTTTGAGCGCCGCTTCGATGGTTTCTGACTGGCGCAGGTCGCCTTGAATGAATTTCGCACGCGGATCGATGGCCGCACGGTGTCCTCGTTCAAGGTTATCAAATACAGTTACGTCATGCCCTTTATCACAAAGCATCTCCGTCGTTACACTTCCGATATATCCGGCACCGCCGGCAACTAAAACTTTCATGCGTTCTCCTGTTCAATTTCCAAAGTCTGGACGATAGCGTCCAGACGGCCTGCCCGCCAATTAAATTTCACATTCCCATAAAATAAAACGTAGATGAACCGCTGATTTATTTGGCTTTTTGCCCTCAAAGTTTTAGTGTCGAAGCCGACAAGGGCATTCATAGGGAAAAGACACGAAATCTCATCAAGAAAAATGGTTGGGAATGGCTATGATCTGGATTGACCAAATTTACAATTCGTCGCTACTGCTCCGAATTACACTGGCAACGGAAAAGAATCCATGAAACCACACAAAACATCCGGTATGGAAAAAATCCCTCGCCCGATGGGACTGTCGTTTGAGTATGTTGTCACTCTGTCCTACCTGTTGCTAGCTGGACTATGGATCTATTTTACCGACAAACTGGTCGCACTGTTTTCCAGCACAAACGAGCGGATGCGCATTTTGTCGACCTATAAGGGCTTTTTCTTTATCGCATTTACAGCAACACTGCTTTTCATCGTCCTAAACCGTTTCGTTTCAAAAATCCGGCTAACTCAGAAACATCTGCAAGACCGCGAGGAAAAATTACGCGTTACGCTCAATTCAATCGGTGACGCCGTGGTTTCAACCGACACCGACGGAATTGTTGTGCATTTAAATCCCGTGGCGGAATCATTAACGGGTTGGAGTCAAAAAGAAGCCATTGGGAAGCCGCTGGAAAAGGTTTTTAAAATCATTAACGAGCAGACGCGGCAACCAGTAGAAAATCCGGTCGACAAAGTTTTGGCGGCAGGAACCATCGTCGGAATGGCCAACCACACGCTCCTGATTACCAAAGATGGGCGTGAACTTCCAATCGCTGACAGCGGTGCGCCGATTAAAAATGAAACCGGAAAAACAACCGGCGTCGTGATGGTTTTCCGGGATCAAACGGAAGAACGCGCCGCCCAGGAAGTCCTGATAGAGAACGAGCATGCGCTCCGCAAATCACAGATCATCGCGGGACTGGGTACGTACGTTCTCAACATCCAAACAGGATTATGGAAAAGTTCGGACATGATGAACAAGGTGCTTGGGATCGACGAGAACTATGTGCGCTCCGCCGATAGCTGGCCGAATATGATCCATCCCGACGACCGCACGATGATGGTCGATTATTTTAAAAACGAAGTTCTGGGACAGGGAAAACCGTTCAATAAGGAGTACCGTATTATCCGCCACAATGACCAAGCCGAACGCTGGGTTCATGGTTTAGGCGAGCTGGAATTCAATACGCAGGGAATCCCCCTAAAAATGCATGGCACAATGCAGGATATCACTGAACGCAAGCAAGCTGAAGCGGCGTTAAAACAACAGGCCGACGAACTACAAAAAAATAACGATTATCTCACCCGCTTCACCCGCATCGTCACGGAACGGGAGTTACGCATGATTGAGCTGAAGCGGGAAATCAACGACCTCAACAGCCAGCTCGGACGGCCACAACCCTACCTGTTAAATTTCGACGAACCCGCCACAAAAAATCCGGAGGCTTCGCAATGAAAAACCCCGCTGAAAGCATTTTCACTCGTGGAATAACCCAATTGCTTAGCACGATGCTTAACGCCGACCGACAAGGTGCCGTTGTGGTGGTT
>CAZSSA010000143.1:0-3904 GCA_964609375.1 uncultured Verrucomicrobiota bacterium
TTCTCAAGCCAATCGGGTAAACGCCTGATGGGGCTGGCTGCCTCGCTGGATGAGCTTTACAGCAAAGAGTGAAAAAGTCATAATTCACCCATGGACGAGACCAATCATACTAAATCGGAAGACTCATTTGTATTTGAGCGAGGGAAGCCGCGAGTACGTGCGTTTGACTCCGAGCGAACGGATGGGGTGGAGTGGCTTCGTGTCTCGCTGCAAAGACGTATTGAGGCGGTAGAGTTCCTGAGGGCTGATTTTGTGGGGGCCAATTATGCTACACAAAGACTTTCGAGATTTTTTGGCATTACTCGCCAAGCATAAGGTTCGCCATTTGGTTGTGGGGGGGTATGCCGTGGCTGTGCATGGGTACCCTCGATACACCGGTGATCTTGATGTGTTTATCGCCCTGGATTCTCAAACGGCCGAATCCGTTGCGGCGGCATTCTGTGAATTTGGTTTTTCAAAATCAGATATTGATGCACAAACGTTTCTCATTCCGAAGAGCATTGTTGAAGTTGGGAATGAGCCGCTTAAGCTTCATATTATGAATGCGATATCCGGGGTTGACTTTGATGAGGCGTATGAGCGGCGTGAGACGGTGCGGTTGGATGACCTTGATATCCCATTCATCGGTTATAGGGATTTGCTTCGCAATAAATCTGCCACCGGGCGAGGCAAAGATAAAGTGGATGTCGAAGAGTTAGAAAAGCGCCATGCAGCGCAATAGACCTAAGAGGCAGGAGCGAAGCACCGGTGGCAGCCGACGTTACAACTCTTCGAAGTAGCGGATCTTCGCTACGTAGTAGAGTTCCGAGGGCTGATGCGGCTAGTGAGGTCGACCCAGGCACCCATGCCGCCGGGGACCAGCCAACGCCAAGGCTACGTCGGGCAAGCGTAGGCATCAACCTTGGCGGCAGAGCTTGAGTGGCCATCGCTTTCCCCCTCAACAACCCAACACCTTACAACCACCTCCGCCCTCCTTGAAACCGGGGGGATCTCATACTCCATATTGTACTCCATATTGTGCTCGTCTCCGTATCCTGATCCTTCTATAGTGACGGTACAAATTGGTAACAGTTTGTGGGAGAGAGTTGCTAGGTGTCAGCGGATTCATTTGGTCCATATGTCCGGCAGAAGCGCTTTATGCTGTTGCGCGAGAGCCCCGACTACTCCCTTAGACGTATTGCGTTGGCGGTGGGACTTGAACCGTCGTTTCTGAGCAAAATCGAGCGGGGCATTGTCCCGCCCCCTTCAGAAGCGAAAATCAAGGCGCTTGCGGGAGTGTTGGGTGAGGACGCGGATGTCCTGCTGGCCATGGCTGGCAAGATATCAACCGACTTGCATGACTCGATCCGGAAGCGGCCACGGTTGTTCGCTGAGCTCATTCGTGAGCTCAAGAGCGCTTCGGATCACGCCGTCAGCGGGATCGTGCGGGAAGCGCGAACGAAATACGGCAAAGGGTAATTTTTTATTATTGCAACAGTGGTGTAGGTAGTACACACTACATGAATTCAAGACGAAAGGAGTTCGAAATGGAAACCAATGTGAATGCACTACACCTTTACGAAGCGCTGGAATTGCGCTCGGAATATAATGCCAGAATCACCACGATCAAGGACTGCTTGGCCGGAGATGAGTCCGGGGGCAAACGAGCCTCGTTCTGGAGGGATGACAAAAATAAATCCCGGCCGAGTCCGGATTTTGATGTCAGCCAGGAGCGGGCGGCACTCCGGGTATTGGAGTTCAAACAACGGAAGCTGAATAGCGCTACCCAGAAAGCCAACTATGAAACACAGATCGAATTTGAAGGCCAGAAGATCAATCTATTGGAGGCTCTTGAGCTGCGTAAAGGGTTGACGGCCCAGATGGCCGATCTCAAGACCCAAGCGGTTGAGGCCGCCCATCAAACGGTGATTTACAAGGAGGGGCGAGATATTGTCGAGGCCAGCGCCGTAACGTATGTCGACGCAATACATCAATTGGAAACAGCGCGGGTGGCGTTCAGGGAATTGAATCGCAAATTGCGGCGAGCGTCTTTCGAGACCGTCGTGGTTTATCAGGATGAAAGTTGACGGTTGAACGAGACAGGGGAGCAAGTGCGACTGTGGCGGTGACGCTACATAGCCCGGATTGGCCGCTGTAAAGGCCACCATAATGGAAAGGACAGATAATCCTTCGACGGATTAAGCCCTACACTGAATACGGTATACCGCAGAGCAATAAATATCGCAGAACTACAAAGCTGTATGGCTCCGCGTCTCGTTCAATCGTCATTGATGAGGATCAAATTATGAAAATCGACAACCTGATCAGTGAATTTATTATAGAAATGGGGGGCTTTGCCTATGAGATGTCGAGCCTGGACCGGGTCTGGAAGCTTCTGTTTCCTGACGCTGAAGGCCGCTGGCATTACCTGCAAGTGATCAAATTCAAGCAAACCTACTATATCACGGATGTTGACGGCGCGGGTGGGGGGCTTGAGTTCGAGCCTCGGAAGGCTGTGCGGGTCTCGGATTACTCCGGAATAGGTCGGTTCAGGTGTGAGTCCACAGAGAAGCCTGGCGTAGCATGGGAGTCAATGATCACCGCGGCGCACCGTTGGCTTGGGACTGTCCGGCGGGACTGGATAAAAGCGAATAAGCGCGTTATTGCCGAATATCCATTGAGCAGACGATACGGACTTGTGTCGAGTGCGCTCGTACGGACCTCACTGCCGGAAACGTATCGATTGGATAAGGAATTGGGCCGGCGCAAAACCAAGAAACTGGTGGATCTCGTGGAGAATGGGTTTTTCATGCAGGCGGTGAACACGGAAGTCCCCTCCATGACTACCGCTGACTACTTCCGGTATTGCCGGATTGCCTATCTGGCTGGACAGCGGAAAGGCGAGACCCTTGATGAGTCATTGACAGGTCGCGAGATGTATGCCCGCTATGCCGATGGCCGGCATAGCGGGCTCCTGGACATTGATGCTGATTCCTCGCAGGAATTTGCCGATTGGATTGATGGGGTGCATCCTAAATATTGTTGTGGGGGCCATCCCTGGGAAATCAAGCGCGGGGGGAACACCACGCATATTAATTTGAGTGTGTCGCGTCCTTCCCTTTACCAGAAAGAGGGGTTCAAGATTGAATTGCGGGGCGAGTCACTCGGACGAATGGTCGAGACCATGCGAATGCTTCTGGCAATTCACGATGCGAAGTTGCCCATTTCCATTGCCAATCCGGAAGGTGTTCGCCAACGGCTACTGGCGCAGGATAATATCGGGATTGTTCCCTGCTACGCGTCATTGCACCGTGCCAATCAACGATTCCCGCAGGAAAAGCATGTGTTTGATGTCACATACTACGCTGAATTGGGTCGATATAAACGACGGATCGCACCGTTTATCAGTTGGGAGCCCTTGCCCCTTCTCAAGCCAATCGGGTAACTTGGCGAACCAATCGGCCACCATCGCGTGCAAATCATTGAAGTCGAAACTATCGACTTCAATAACAGGTGGTCGCCGGCGTCTCCGCCTCCGGTACTCCTGCGGATATCCCGGCGGTTGATGGACCATAGCTGGGTGCCAAGATCGTTCGCCGGGACGCCGAACGCCACCTTGAGTTGTACCTCTTACGCTTCACATCTTACACCTCACGTCTCACTTCCTAAGCAGAGTCGATCTTGATCCCTTTTGGAATATGGAGTTTAATTAGCGCGACTTGAGCAAAGCGGGCGTGAAAATCTTTTTGCATTAATCGCCAAAATCATGTATTGTTCAAAATATACTGAACGGTCTATTTGCAGCTCAGCGCGGGAGCGATGATGGGGGAAGGGTTATTGGTTACTGGTTATTAGGAAGTGTCCCAATACCGTTTAACCACTCATGTTCCTCGGCTGCATAATAGACGGGGCGGGAGCGTTGTAA
>CAZSSA010000144.1:0-3856 GCA_964609375.1 uncultured Verrucomicrobiota bacterium
TGTAGCTCAATTGGACAGAGCATCTGACTACGAATCAGAAGGTTGCAGGTTCGATTCCTGCCAGGTACGCCACTTTTCTGAGGAGTTGATGGTGAGCAGTGGAAATGCGTTGCCGCCGGATGTGTTGTGGCGGGTATTTTCGAAAGGGCACAGGTTATGCATCCGAAGATTAACCATTTGATTCAGTTGCAGGAATTAACCTTGATCCGTACAGAGCAAAAGGCTCATCGGCATGGTCATCGGCTGGATGAATTGGAGGCATCGATTAGCACCCTGACGCAAGAATTGCCGGCGGACATCCAGGGGTTGGTGGTGCGCATGCAAAAGCGGGACCTGGTTATAGCGGTGCCGATGGTGAATGGGACCTGTACGGGGTGCGGGATGAAAATACCGACCAGTCTTGTCCAGGCGGTGAAGGTATCCAGTCAGCTTCAAGTCTGCCCGATCTGCACGCGAATCTTGTATTTTCAGGAAGGATTGCCGCGGCATGTGGGGGCGGCGCCCCGGCGTGGTGATCCGCGCAAGGTGGGGATTGCCCGGTTTTCGTCCCCGAGCCTGATGATTCCGAATTTGGAGGCGGAAACCCGTGATGAGGCTATCCGTGAACTGGCCCGGAAGATGCAGGAATCCGGTTTTGTGGATGATGCCGAGAAGTTGGTGGATGCGTCGCTGAAGCGGGAAGCGATTGTCAGTACGGCGGTAGACCACGGGTTGGCGTTTCCCCATGTCCGCCGGGTTGAGGGCGGCGGGTTGACGCTGGGGTTGGGTATCAGCAACAAGGGGATTAAATTTGACGGGCACGACAAGACGTTGTCGCGTATTATTTTTTTCATGGTGATTCCAACGGCAGCCAGCGCGTTTTATCTCAAGGTGTTGGCGGGGTTGGCGGAGACATTTTCCGATGCGGAGGCGCGCAAGGCGTTGGTGGCGGAGGAGAGCCCGGAAAAGTTGTGGAAGGTGCTGGTCAAGTTGACCAAGAAGACGATTCCGTAAGATCGATCAGGCGTCGGCCGGCGACGCCCTGCGAGCGAGTGGCTATTTCAGTTCCCGTTCGAAATGGCGCAAATTCCCGTCGGCTCCAAAGATGATCAGGATGTCGCCTTCCTTGATGACTTCGTCACCTCCGGGAGCGGCGATGGAAAACACGGAACCATCCTGTTGGCGGCGGCGGATTTCCAGGATGGTAATACCATGGACATTGCGGACCTTGGTTTCGGACAGCCGTTTACCGATATAGACGCCGGGGGCTTCGACCTCCATGATGCCGGTGCCTGCAGAGACCTGCATATAATCCAGGATACTCCGGGCGACCAAGGTGCGGGCCAGACGCATGGCGCGGTCGCGTTCCGGATAGACAATCTGGTCGGCGCCGACGCGGTCAAGCACCTTGCCGGCGTTTTCCGAGGCGGCCTTGGCGATGACCTTTGGGACTTTCAAATCCTTGAGGGCCATGGTGGCGAGGATACTGGCTTCCAGGTTGGAGGCCATGGCGACCACGACGGAATCGCAACTGGCGAACCCGGCCTCGGTTAATGCCTGTATGTCGGAGGCATCACCTTGGACGGCTTGTGTGACCACATTGCGAATGCGCTGGACGACATCGGGGTCCCGATCCATGAATAACACATCGACGCCTTGCTGCGATAAGCACATCGCCAAGTAGGATCCGAACCGGCCTCCACCAACCACTCCGATTTTTTGCATAAGCACCTCGATCTTTAGCCGACAATCAATTCCTCTTCAGGCAGGTGAATGGCCTGCCGAATATCCCTGCGACCCACGATCAGGGCCAGGGTCAGCGGTCCAACGCGTCCGATGAACATCATCAGGATGATCACAATCCGGCCAACGGATGTGAGTGAGGGAGTGATTCCCGTGGACAACCCCACGGTACCAAAGGCTGAAATGGTTTCAAACAGCAATTCATCGGCGATACTGCCGCCGAGCATGATAAGGGGTGGGTTTTCGGTCATGAGGAGGATGACGAATGCGGTGATGACGAGTCCGGCGCTGAGGAAGAAAATGGAAAGGGCTTCGCGCACGACGTGGGTGCTAATGGTCCGTCCATGACTTTCAATCTCAGAACGGCCCCGTGTCATGGCCAGCGTGACGCGGGAAAGAACGGCGAGGGTGGTGGTTTTGATACCGCCAGCGGTGGAACAGGGCGAGCCGCCGATAAACATGAGGAGCATGGTCAGGAAAAGGGTGGCGGGATGAACCAGGGCGTAATCCACGGAGTTAAAGCCGGCGGTTCGGGGGGTGATGGAGAGGAATAAGGCGTTGATGGCTTTTCCGTGGATGGGGAGGGGGGCTAGCGTGTTGTTCCATTCCAGAAGTGCAACGAATATCCATCCACCGAGGATCAGGATGCCGGTGGTTTTGAGGGCGATTTTTGTGTGCAGCGCGAGTCGCCCGCGAATCAGGCGATTTTGGCGCCAGAACCGGATGGAGGAGAGTTCGTGAAGGACCAGGAAACCCAAGCCGCCAAGGATAATAAGAGTGGCCGTGGTCAACAGGATGACGGGGTCATTGCGGAACGAGCACAGATTGTCGGCGTAGATGGAGAAGCCTGCGTTGCAAAAGGCGCCGACGGAATGGAAGATGCCACTCCATAAGGCGGTTGCGAAAGGGGTATGGTAAACGGTCATCAGGCGGTGGGTCAGGATGATGGCCCCGGCGGTTTCGAAGAGCAGGGTGAAAATAATGGCGCGACGGAGCAGGGAAGGGAGGCCCCGGATGCGATCGTACCCGAGCGAGTCGATCAGGACGAATTCGTCCTGAATGCCAAGACGGCGCCCCACCAGGACGAGCAGGAAGGTGCCGAGGGTCATGATTCCGAGACCGCCGGCCTGAATAAGGATGAGGATGATGCCCTGACCGAACAGGGAGAAAAAAGTACCGGGGTCAACGACGGACAACCCGGTGACACACGTGGCACTGGTGGCGGTAAATAGGGCGGTCAAGGGGGGGGTCCACTCATGGCGGGCGTTGGAGACAGGGAGGCTGAGCAAGAAGGTTCCCAGCAGAATGGCAAACGCAAAAGACCTCACGACAATCCATTTTGGATTGGGAGCTTTCCGGCGAGGGGTTGTATTGAGCGTTGCATCCATTTGCAATCTCCATCAAAACCCGTTATGAGTATCACTTATTTGTGGAAAGTCAATGTTGGGGCTGGAGGGGCGATGTCATTAAACAATATCAGAGTCGTGTTGGTGGGGCCGTTATATGGCGGCAATGTCGGGTCTATCTGTCGGGCGATGGCGAATACGGGGTTGTCGAGTTTGACGCTGGTGGCGCCGGCGGCGACCTTGAATTATGCGGAAGCGAGGATGATGGCGGTGGCGGCGAACCCGATTCTCGAAGGTCGCCAGGAGGTGGCGACGCTGGAGGAGGCGGTGGCTGATTGCAGTCTGGTGATGGGGACGACGGCGAGGTTGGGATTATACCGGCAACACGCGAAGACGCCGCGTGAGTGGGCGCCCCGCATTCTGGAATCGGCGGCGGCGAACAAGGTGGCGCTGGTGTTTGGTCGCGAGAACTGGGGGTTGACCAATGAGGAAATTGCGATATGTACGAACATGATCCAGATTCCGTCGTCCGAGGAGTATCCCTCCCTCAATCTGGCCCAGGCGGTAATGGTGTGTTGTTATGAGATTTTTGTGGCGGCGGGCGTATTTGAGCCTTCGAAGGAGAAGACCGAGGAATGTGCCACGCGAACGCGGGAGCACATGTTCACGATGTGGCGAGAGATGTTGTTGGCGATCGGGTTCATGGATGAGGAAAAGGCGGATCACATGATGTTGGGGGTGCGGAGGATATTTTCACGGACGCCGTTGACGGACGATGATGTGCGGAT
>CAZSSA010000145.1:0-3763 GCA_964609375.1 uncultured Verrucomicrobiota bacterium
CCGGCGAACGCATTCCACGATGCAGCCGCCGGGACGTCGGCTACCACCCTAAACCCTTTTGACTACCCCTTCTCAATTCTGCGTTTGCGGGCGGCGAATTCGGGGGCCTCCTTGATACAGGTGCCAAGAATGGACAGGGATTTCTTGAACAAGCGCCAACTGTCCTTCTTTAGTTGCAGTGGATCAGCGCCGACATTCTGCCAGCCGGGAGTGGTCAGGTCATTGGCCGGGATGGCGACATTATCCCAATTGTGGAATAGGCGACCCCATGGGCTATGCAGGATGTCATGCACCAGTTTCTGGTGAGTGGGGTACCAGAAGGAGTCATGATAAAGGACGCTGGCGATGTAGGCCCAGGGAGCCAGAACGGTTTTGAGAGACCATTCGATGGGTTTACGGAGGGGGCCCCAGTAGATTTTGTGCTGCATTTTGCTCGCAAAGGTCATTTTCTTGAAAGGGCCGACGAAATTCCAGTTATCGTTCAGGGCATCCCTATCGCCGACGATCTCGATATCGCGGATATCACCGCATCCCAGTCCGAGTTCATGGGCCAGTCTGACGAACTTTATATCTTGTAAAGGGTTGAATCCCATTAGTTTAGCTGCAACAGCGTCAATGGCAACCTGATCGGATGAGGCGAGGATGACGTTCTTAACGTAAGGGATCATGCAGCGGGGGCCGGGGCCATCGCCGGCGAAGGTGCCGTCCATGACGGCGAAGACGCCGGAATGGATTTTTTTCTGGATCATCAATAAATCCACAAGTGTTTCGTGGATAACAGGATGAGTCCAGTGCCGGTGCTCGTTGAGCAGGCCGCCGAAGGCATTTTTCATGGCGCCGGTGGTGGTGGTAAAGACGTGGGTTTTGACGGTGGGCAGGTGGATGATATTTTCGCCGATGAACCGCTTGGGAATCATGAAGCCATTTGGGTATACCTTATTCAGGCAGAGGAACTTATCGCACAGGTCACCCACGGCATCACGGACGTTGATCCACTGCTCATTGCCTTCATAAAGGTGGACATTGCGGAGTCCATGCGCCTGGACGACATTCAGTTGCTTGTTTTCCCGTTCACCGAGGTGTGCATCGATGACGACCGTGCGGTTATGGCAGGCGTGGATATTGGAAGGCGAGTAGCCATCCTTCTTCATGGCGCGGATCACGCCGTCGAGCTGCCAGGGGGTGGTTGAACTGCCGGGATAGAAGAAATGCCAGCTGATATTTACCTTGAGGGCGGTGTCAGCAGTTTTGGAGATGACCTCCTGGTATCCTGCCAGATTCATTACCCGGTGATAATCGGCCAGCGCGGTGGCTGGTGCCGTCCTGAGAATGGCGACTTTTGATTTGCTCATTTGAATAGACTATATGAATTTGTCTGGATTAACAAGAGGGGGAGCTGTGATCTTCAAAAAGTCGACAGATTGTGCTGTTGTATTCTTCGATAGATTCTGCTACATTCCGTGTATGAAAAGAGGAGGGAATCATGCCAGTCATTAAACCCATTTCCGAACTCAGGAATTACAACAACGTGTTACGGGAAGTCACGAGCGACATGCCGGTCTTTCTTACCAAGAACGGGCACGGGCGCTTTGCCGTTGTTGATATTCGCGCGTACGAGCGCCTGCGCACCGAACTGGAACTCATGTCGGCCTTGGCCGAAGGAGAAGAATCCGCCCGAAAATTCGGATGGGTCTCCATGAACTCTGCGATGAAGAAGCTTGGGGTTTAGCCATGGTCAAAGTCCGCTTCACCCCGCAAGCCATTGCCGATCTGGAGGAGATCAAGCGGTACATTTCAAACGATCTGTTTAATCCGCAGGCAGCCGCCGATCTTGTTGCGCTTGTCTTTGCAAAAATCAAGACGATTGGCTCTATGCCGCAGACGGGCTCGCCGTTGAGGACGGACATCCCCATGCTGAGGGTCTACCGATACATACCGTGCAAGAATTACCTCCTGTTTTACCGGGTAGACGCGAAAAGTGTTTCTATTATCCGTATTCTGTATGCGAGAAGGGACTATTTGGGATTACTCCCGGCGGACAAGAAAATCGATGATGGCGGCTAATCGTTCAATGTCTCCAAACTTCTGAGGGCGCATACAGATTGTGTCCCTGGACTTTCCATCATCTGGCGATGTTTGGATCCAGGATCAGCACTTTATCCTGATAATTGAACGTCGTCTTGAATTGTGAGAGAAAAGGATAGCCAAGGATGCCATCATAGGACAATGCTCCCGCCCCTTCCCGGTGCAACCGGTGGATGATGGCCGGAACGTTCGTCACCGTCGCCTGCCCCACCGAAATCCGCTCGAGCGTTGTGAAACGAATGCCATCGGCGCGATTAGCCGATAACGCTGGTAAGCGCAACTTTTCAGCCGCCTGCGGCAACAGCAACACCTCGGCGGAGCCGGTATCCACAATAAATGTCACAGGCCCGCGACCATTTATCATTCCGGAAACATGAATCAATCGATCCCGAAGCACAAATGGCACGCGAATGCCTGCTTGAGGCCTCTTTAAGGCTGTGCCTGAGGCGACGCCGCCAAACAAATCAAGCCTCTTCCGCTGGTAATCAATCGAAAAAGCAAACGTCGACAGAAAGGGGTAACCCAAAATACCCGCATAATTGATTCCTTTGTCCAAACGTAGCGAGATCGCCTGTAATGGATCATGAATGATAAAGGACATTGCCGGAACCGTATGTTCGCCAACAGCGACGGAGCGGGCCATCTTTTCCCCGGCACCTGATGCCGGTCCCAGCCCCACCCGATTGGCCGCTTGCGGCGTCAAAAGACACTCCGTGGCTCCGGTATCGAGAATAAACGGCAAGGGAGCTGTTCCGTTGATGCTGGCCTTGACCAAAACAATTCCCCCGACAATCTCAAAAGGAACCTCAGTCGCCCCGGTATTTCCGGCCACCAGAAAGCACATCAATGCCGTCGCAACCGCAGACCGCAGAAAGTTCATGCGCCCTCTCACTTGACGCCGACACCCCTTGTCAGTATGACAAGAATATCCCGGTCGTTATTCTTGAGCGCCAGAGCCTTGGGGGTGGTGCCATGCCGATCCGCATGATCGGGCCTGGCGCCACTTTTCAAAAGTTTCTCGACCACAGCGGGATAGCTACCCTGAACGGCATACATCAATGCCGTGATGCCTTCGCTGTCGCCCTCATTAACGTTGGCGCCAGCTGCCAGCAATTGCTCCACAACCCGCAACTGTCCGTTCCTGGCTGCGAACATTAATGCCGTCGAACCGTTTCGTGTTTTTATGTCCGCCTTGGCCTTCTTCAAAAGAAGCTGCTGCACGATCTCATCATATCCACCCGCCGCCGCCCCCATCAGGGCGGTGGATCCAAAATTATTCCTGGCATTGACCATGGCTCCGCGGCTCAGCAAGTTACATGCCTCCTCAAGGTTGCCAAGCGTTGCGGCAATCATCAAGTCCGTGTTGCCATTCTTGTTTCGCGGCTCCAATGATGTAATCACCTTCGCCTCGCGATTCATGCTCGACACCGTGGCCTCCACTGAGAACACCACCCCGACTTCCCGGGTCGCAAACTCCGTGGGCACTACGACCGACTCCTGAACCCGGACAGCCCGGCCATTTGGCCCGATCTGAATTTGTCCGCCCCGCACTTCATAAGCTGTGGGGTAAATGTACTCCGTGGTCACTCTTAATTCCGCCCCCTCTGAAGTGCCAGGCAACAACGTGCTCAACATCACAACGGCGGTTACAACAGCTTCTGTCAATCGGGTGAATTTC
>CAZSSA010000146.1:0-3715 GCA_964609375.1 uncultured Verrucomicrobiota bacterium
TCACCCATCGTTCATGCAAAACCCGTCGACTTCTTCAGGGAACTACGCGCCCCTTTCTTCACCGCTTCCCTTGTCCCCGTTGCTCTTGGAATCGCCATGGCCTACCGTCAGTACGGCGTCGTGGATATTCCCCTCGCCCTCATTACCTTCCTCGGCGTTGTCGCTATCCACGCCGGAGCCAACACCGCCAACGACTATTTTGATCACCGCTCCGGAAATGACGAGGCGAACACCCGCTACCTCCGCCCTTTCACCGGCGGCAGCCGCCTGATTCAGCAGGGGAAACTGGCGCCCGGGCATGTCCTTTTCCTCTCGATGCTGTGTTTCCTGATAGGCGGCATCTCCGGCCTCTACCTCGCCTGGCGCATCGGCTGGCCAGTCCTCGTTTTATCCGCCGCAGGGATGATCGGCGGATATGCCTATACCGCCCCCCCCTTGAAACTCGGATACCGGGGCTGGGGCGAACTGCTGATTGCCATTACCTTTGGTATTCTCCCGACAGTCGGCGCCTATTATGTCCAGGCCCGTTCCCTGGCACTTCCCGTTTTTATAGCCGCTCTCCCCATCACCTTCCTCATCACCGCCATCCTGTACGTCAACCAGTTCCCTGACTATGAGGCCGATAAAGCCGTCGCCAAGCGGAACTGGGTTGTGCGCCTCGGCCCCAAACCGGCACGCCTCCCCTATATTGCCCTGATGCTTCTTTGGGCACCCGCTCTGATCCTCGCCGTCATCCGGGACATCATTCCCTCCTCCACGCTGATATCCCTGATCATGCTGATCCCTTGCGCCATCGCCATCCGCATCCTCTGGAATCACAGCGACAACGTGCAGCGCCTCGCGCCCGCCAGCGCCCTGACGGCACTTTCCCATCTCGGCGTCGGACTCCTCATGACTCTTGCCCTATGCCTATGAACCGCATTGTTATTATTGGTGGCGGCTTTGCCGGTTTAAACGCGGCGCGAACCCTTTCCGGCCACCACGCGTCCCTCGATATCACCCTGATCACCTCTCATGGCTCTTTTGATTTTCTCCCCCTGCTTCCCGATGTCATCTCGGGAAAGGTCCCGCCAAACGCGGCCAGCACGCCTCTCTCCGCTTTTCCCTTCCTTCGTCACGTCCGCTGCATCGAGGGCACCGTTACCTCTCTTGACCCTGTTAACCGGACCCTCTCAACCCGCTCCACCACCATTCCCTACGATTACGCCATCGTGGCCAGCGGAACAGAAACCAACTTCTACGGCCGTGCCGATGCCGCTCAACATGCTTTCCGCCTGGACACCGTTCAGGATGCCATTCGTCTTCGGAACGCCGCCCGCTCGGGCCTCCATTCATCCTTTGTCGTTTCCGGCGGCGGCTACACCGGCATCGAAGTCTCCACTCATCTCCGCCATTTGCTTGCCGCCGAAAAACGCCACGTCCCCGTGCTTGTGATTGAACGTGGCCCTTCCGTCGTTGGAGTCCTCCCGGAATGGATGCGACAGTACGTTCGAATGAACCTCGCCCGCCTCCGCATCGACCCTTTGGAGAATACGGAAGTCACTTCCATCGACCCCGCTGCCGTCCGCCTCTCCAATGGCCGCGCCCTGGAAAAAGCCTGTGTCGTCTGGGTGGCAGGCGTAAAAACGCCAGCCTATATTCAAGCGTTATCGTTCGCAAAGAATGCTCAGGGCCGCCTCGGCGTCGACCCCTTCCTCCGGCTGGACGACCACTTGTTCGCCGCCGGGGACAGTGCTCTTGTTCAAAAAAACGGGGCCCCGCTTCGCATGTCGGTGCAATTTGCTTTTGTGGGCGGGCAGGTGGCGGCAACCAACATTCTCCGATCCATCGACAGGAGACCTCTTCGCCCCTTCAATCCAGCGGATCCAGGATATGTGGTCCCCATGGCCAACGGCCTATCATGTGGCAGCGTGTTTGGCATCCCCCTGCGAGGGCGCCTCCCCTCCCTTCTGCACTACGTCATGTGCGCCTTCCGCACACCAGGCATCTCCCGCCGGCTATCCATCCTGAAGAATCTTTCATATTGTGCAATCACACTCCCTTGACTACGATATTCCCCGTCGGCAAATTTGCCGTCAATAAGCGGAGAGGAATGACATCATGAAATGCTGTTGTATCGATGGTAGGAGTGCAGGTCTGGCCGCCGGGCGGTGGGCATTGGGAATTCTGTTATTCTTCGCTGGCCTCGGCAAAATCATGGGCGGAGTCGGCGGATTCGTCGGCTACCTTGTCCCTGCGTTCGAAAAAACGTTCCTCCCCAAGATAATGCTGACCGGTTATGCGTATGCATTGCCCTGGGTGGAAGTGCTTCTCGGCGTCGCCCTGATCCTCGGCATCTGCCGTAACTGCGTCCTGTTCACCACGGCGCTGACGCTCATCTCTCTGGCCTTCGGCCAGATGTTGATCCAGCAACACGCCACGGTGGCCAACATCTTTCTCTACCTCATCCTCACCATCATCCTGTTGATTCGCGGGGATGGCGATACCTGGCGCCTGCGCCGCCGCACCGAAAGCGACAGCAATTCATCCAGTTGTTGCTGCAACTAGGCTCACCGCTTCCGACAACCCTGCCGGCCGCGGCGCCGGCAGGTCAAGGCGGTCGACTCCCTCGCGCAAGTTTACCACCGCCTCCACTTTCGGCACATACATCCGGGTCTCCAGCGGCAGGTGCTGACGAATGTCGGCAAAGGTTCTCGCTCCGTCTTTCCCCTTATCCAGCGCCGCTTTCACCCGCCCCTCACCGGCATTGTACGCCGCTACCGCCAGCGGCCACGACCCGAATTCCCCATACAAAAACCGCAGGTACTGCGCCGCGGCCCGCGCCGACTTCTCAGGATGTTTCCTCTGATCCGGCAGATGGGTCCGCAAGCCAAACCGCTTCGCCGTGGCAGGCATAAACTGGAACAACCCCGACGCCCCGCCAGGATTCCTGGCATTCGGATTCATGGACGACTCCACTTCCGCCATCCAGACCAGCTCAACGGGGACCCCTTCCTTCCGGAACTCCGCCTTAAGCCTCGGCACCAATTCACGGGCAGTGACCGGGGCCGAACGCCCCGCCACTTTTCGCTTCCACGCCGCACTACTCTGCGATACCGCCAACCGCTTCGTCTCCACCGCATCCGGCACAATCACGGTCACCTTTTTCTTCACAGGAACCAGGTGCACCTGACGGCCAGTCACCACGGCAGGGGGACGCGGCACTGGCGTTGCCGGAGGAACCGGAACAGGCATCCGGCGTTCCACATCCCCGGCCATCTCAAGATAATCAAGGCGTTGACGCAACCAGGCAGCGTAGTCTTTTCCTCCCGGCATGCGCTCCAGTAACCGGGCGCCCGCCTCGGCATACGGCATGAATTCCGCCATGTCCTCAAGCGAGCCACTGTCCAGAATCTCCTGAAGCCTGCCCCAAAACTGCACCCATTGCTCCGGGGGGGGAATCTCAACCTGGCTGATGAGATCAAGGGGAACATTTTCCCGTATCCATTCTGTTCCCGCCGACACCATGGCATCGAAATCAATTTCCTGTGCCCGCGCCAAAGAAGCATCCAAAAACATCAACACCAGAAAGATCAAAGGCATTGCACCGAAGCACGTCATTCTCATTCTAAATCTCCCACTTCCAGCCCTTCCCCCCCGGTAGCGCAGGCTTTACGCCTGCGATCCTCGCTCTCGCAGGGCTAAACCCTGCGCTACCAAATTCAATCATCCCCCC
>CAZSSA010000147.1:0-1624 GCA_964609375.1 uncultured Verrucomicrobiota bacterium
ACATCGCGACTGCCAGCTTGCAGAATGGCATTCACTATCGGGGTGTATGCCTGCACGGCTTCTTTATTCAAAGCCTGGAGTTGCTCTGCCAAGCCACTGATGAATTCAAACATGTCGTCGTAGTCGCTCATGGCGTTCCCTCTACTGCTTGAGGCAAACTAACGATACCTGTATGGGCGGTCAGTGTCTGCATCTGGCGGATGGCAATTTGATTAAGGCGTTTTAGCCGCTCGCCCTGGGGTAGCCCCATATGGATAAACTCGGCATTCATTCCCTCGATGTTGGCCAGCACCAGTAACTGCTCAATCGCCGCGTAATCGCGCATATTGCCGTCCAAGTCAGGATTGGCTACCCGCCATTCTCTGGCCGTTTGGCCAAAAAGCGCGACATTCAACACATCGGCCTCGTTGGCATAGGTGAACCCAATCTGTTCAGGAGTCAGGGTGGCTGGAATGAGGTGCTCTTTAATGGCGTCTGTGTGAATGCGGTAGTTGAGCTTGGCCAATGTCCGATTAAGGTTCCACGCCAGTGACAGGCGGCTGTTTTCGTCTTCTTTAAGACGTTGAAATTCCTTGATGAGATAGAGCTTGAACTCAACCGATATCCATGAGGCAAACTCAAAGGCAATATCCTTATGAGCAAAGGTGCCGCCATAACGACCGGTTCGGGAAACAATTCCACGGGCACCAGTCTTCTCAATCCACTGTTTTGGCGTAAGTGCAAAGCTGTTTAGACCCGCCTGCATTCTAATCCCGTCGAATTCGACGGGATTAAAACCAGGATTGTGAAGTTGCTCCCAAATGCCCAGAAATTCGACAGTATTACGATTTCGAAGCCAGTTTCTAATCAGGTCATCAGAGTGGTCGGATCTTCTGTGGTGAGCAATGTCGGTCAAGGAAACAAAATCTTCCTCGTTCTGAGAAACAATGGCGACTACCGTGCCTTGTACGTTGATCGTGCTTTTTTTATTCGTCACCATGGCAAGACTTCCTCACTGCTTTCACAATCCCAACTCCTTCAAATACCCGCCTATTTTAGACCGCACGACGACTAGCTCCTTCTCCAACCCGGCGATCTCTTTCTTCACCGCGCCAAGGTCTATCTCCTCTTCTTCCTCGAACGTATCCACATAACGGGGGATGTTGAGGTTGAAATCGTTGTCGGCCAACTCCTGCGCCGTGGCACGATAGGCATACTTTTCAACCGTCTCAAACTTGCGGTAGGTGCGGACGATTTTGTCGAGATGTTCATCGGTAAGGATGTTCTGGTTCTTGGCATCCTTGTACTCGCGGGAGGCATCAATAAAGAGAACGTCACCATGCGTTTTGCCTTTGTTGAACAAAAGGATGGCGGCCGGTATGCCGGTGCCGAAGAATAGGTTGGCAGGCAAACCAATAACGGCCTCCAACAGGTTCTCCTCGATAAATTTCTACCGAATCCGAGCGCCTTCATAAACACACAACGAAACATCATAGAGCTTTATTGTAGTTAATTATTAATGTCGATATGAACGACACTTAACGAAGATCTTTGATCAGCGTGCTTCGACTACCGTACACACCCCAATCTGCAACAGAATCGCTCAACATGAATCGAGTCAGCCTCATTTCAAACGCATCAAGAC
>CAZSSA010000147.1:1724-3676 GCA_964609375.1 uncultured Verrucomicrobiota bacterium
AACGAATTTGACTCTTCGCTCTCAATAATCTCCTGTAGTTTTGGAGACACACATCCCCCCTTGACTTGCCTTCATCTGACGGGTAGCGTCACTAACTATATGCCTGACACTAAATCATCACCGCAAGATGCTTTGCCTTCTATCGAGGAGTTTATCACTCGCTGGGACAGGTCTGGTGCTGCCGAGCGGGCCAACTACCAACTCTTTCTCTCAGAACTATGCGATCTCATCCGCGTCCCCCGCCCAAATCCCTCCGGTGCCGACAACTCTCAAAATGCCTACGTCTTCGAACGGGCTGTTGTGTTCCAGCACGGCGACGGGACTTCCAGCACTGGACGCATGGACCTCTACAAGCAGGGTTGCTTCGTCCTTGAGGCCAAACAAGGCGCCAATGCTCCAGACTCCAGCGAACCGCTTTCCGAGGCTGCCCGCGAACTCAAACGCAAACTCAAACTTGGCACCGCCCGTCGCGGGACCGCCGCCTGGGACGACGCCATGCTCCGCGCCCGAGGCCAGGCCGAACAATACTGCCGAGCCCTCCCTTCCTCCGAAGGCCGCCCGCCCTTCCTTATGGTAGTAGACGTCGGGCACTCCCTTGAACTTTACTCGGAATTCTCCTGCACCGGCGGCTCCTATATCCCCTTCCCAGCTCCCGGCAGCCACCGCATTTTCCTGCACGACCTCGAGCGACCGGATGTCCGGGAACGCCTCCGCCTCGTCTGGACTGCCCCCCATGACCTCGACCCCAGCCGCCGCAGTGCCCGCGTCACCCGCGATATCGCCTCCAGTCTCGCCAAGCTCGCCGTCTCCCTCGAGAAGGACAAGCACGACCCCCACACCGTCGCCGCATTCCTAATGCGCGCCCTGTTCACCATGTTTGCCGAGGACGTCGGTTTGCTAGGTAAGGGCAGTTTCTCCAATCTCCTGCTCAGCCTGCGCGACGCGCCACAGGACTTTGTCCCCGTGCTGGAGGAACTTTGGGGCAGGATGGATCGCGGCGGCTATTCAATCAGCCTGCGCATGAACATCCTCCAGTTTAATGGCGGCCTCTTTGAAAGTGCCACCGCCCTGCCGCTGAACAAGGACCAATTGCAACTCCTCATCGAGGCATCGCAATCCGATTGGCGCGACGTCGAGCCCGCCATTTTCGGCACCTTGCTCGAACGAGCCCTGGCCCCGGAGGAACGCCATAAGCTGGGGGCCCACTATACCCCCCGCGCCTACGTTGAACGTCTGGTCATGCCCACCATTGTCGAGCCCATCCGCGCCGAGTGGGACACCGTCCGTACCGCCGCCGTGTCGCTGGCCAACAAAGGCGAAATCAAGAAAGCCGCCACCGCATTAAAAACCTTCCACCGCCGCCTTTGCCATATCCGCGTCCTCGATCCCGCCTGCGGCAGCGGCAACTTCCTCTACGTCACCCTCGAACACTTCAAACGAATCGAAGGCGAAGTTCTGGACACTCTCAACCTCATGGGCGAAAAGCAGGCCGTACTGGAAATGGCAGGGGAAACCGTCGGCCCGCACCAGTTCCTTGGACTGGAGATCAATCCGCGCGCCGCCGCCATCGCCGAACTGGTCCTCTGGATCGGCACCCTCCAGTGGCATTTCCGGAACCGGGGCAATGTCAATCCACCTCAACCCATCATCCGCAACTTCCATAACATCGAATGCCGCGACGCCTTGATTGAATATGACAAGGTCGAACCTGTACTGGATGACAAAGGCCAGCCTGTCACCCGCTGGGATGGCCGGACCACCAAACCCCATCCAGTCACAGGACGGGAAGTTCCCGACGAATCCGCCCGCACCCCTGTAGTGAAATATATCAATCCCCGCCCCGCACAATGGCCAGAAGCCGATTACGTGGTCGGCAACCCTCCGTTCATTGGTCCCGCCCTGATGCGCCAAGCCTTGGGCGATGGCTACACCGAAACCGTCCGCACCATCCA
>CAZSSA010000148.1:0-3473 GCA_964609375.1 uncultured Verrucomicrobiota bacterium
GCAACATCATGTTCCATTTCTTCACGACTTCCAGTTGAAACAACGGCCTTACCTTCGGTATGAACTTTCATCATCAGTTCGTGGGCTTTTTCTTTGTTAAATCCAAATAGCTCCATCAAAACGTAAGTCACATAAGTCATTAAGTTAACTGGATCGTCCCAAACAATTGTTACCCATGGAATATCACCGCTAAAGATTGCCTTTAACTCTTCATCCAACTTTTCATGGATATCAGGTTTACTTTTGATTTTAGGCATGATTAACGAATAACAATTGCAAATTGCTCAGAAGCGACATCGCCGATCAACTGAACTCGCATTGTTATAACTCCTCGTTTTGGCTCAACGGTAGTAAAGGTAAACAACCCATTTGCATCAGAAAGTACTGCTGCACCTACATTTTGCCACTTACCATTAATGTTTTTCTGCAATTGAGCAGATTTTCCAACCAAGCGTGGCAGTAACTGAGCCTTGATTACTATTTGAGCACCCTTTGCAACAGAAACCGGCCGATCAAGTTGAATACTGCTTTTCACGATTATTGCCGCTTCTTGTGAAACTGATTCGGCTTGTTCCCACGTTCCAACAGTGGTCAAACGCAGCGCGGCATTTCCGCCCAGCGTCATTGGTGTCGAAATCGTTCCATCTACAGCTGTTACTAGTTCTGTGACCTTGCTCCACACAGATTCGTTAGGTCGTTTAATTTCTAAGGCAACTGGTAGACCTGCAATCGGTGTTTTATCTTTAAGTGTTAGCAAGCCCTTAACTGTAAATAGCCCGGCGTAATTAATTGTGTTTTGTGGAGCTCCTTCAATACTTAAAGTATTGACCACAGGATCTGGAGCAATTGCAAGTGCTGCCTTTCGTAGTTCTGCAGTTGCAGCTGGAGATTCCATTGCAAGAGTCCACAAAGCCGCACCTCCCAAACGATACTTAGCAACAAGTGCCATGCGTTCGGCGTAACTTCTATCGTTTTGATACCAAACAGTTCGGTTTACTGTGCACTCTGTTGATGCACCCGTTGATGAAAGCCCGTTATATGTTTGGCTATATGAATACGTTGCTTCACTAAATTTCTCATCAAAGACAGGCGTTGCCTTATCTATAGCCGCTTTTGTTTCGGCATAGCTAGTTTTAAAGGTTGCTGCTTTTGCTCCACCTTTTAATCCGGGTGGCGCACTTACTGGACACTTTCCATTAACTGATGTGATCCAATCTCGACCATACCCAGGAAAACCGATGTAGACCTTTGATGGAGACATAATGCTGACCGCGTATTTAAGAGTTTTCTCGGTCCATGAAATAGGACCAATTGGTCCTGGTTTAGCAACAGAATAGTCATACGTCATGATTCGCAAACGATCAATACTGCTCGCAACATCTGCCCAGGCATACACAAAGTAGCCTTTTTGTTTTTCCTTGGGGTCATACACATATGGTGTCGAAATAGATAACAACTTGTTGTGGGACCTTAAAGCAACGCTGAGTTCCTTTACTAAAGCAACCCAACGGGGCGCAGTTTTTGTCCATGTTGTATTTCCATCGACAAAAGCAAAACCTTCGTAATCTAGATCGATTCCATCAAAGTTATTTGTAAGCACCAAGTCCACAATTGTTTTGACAATTGTCGATCTAGTCGCCGGGCTAGCTAAGTAATTGGAAAGCTCTAATTTTCCAGTTCCATCAGTCATAGTCGGAATTACTTGCATGCCTGCGCGACGAATCAAACACACCGTATCTGCCATAGGCCAGGAAGGATTACCAGTCACATAGTCGTTGCGAATTACCGTTGGAGATTTAATCGAAAACCAGAAAGGCATTACCTCTTTCATTAAATCTTTGTTAGTGAATAAATACGATGACTCAATTGCTTGATTTTCAGCCGGTCCATATTGCGAGGCATCACATACAGCAGGCTTACCAGCAACTGTTGGTTGCGCCGTTGGCAACTTTCGTACCAGCGGCATAATTGTTCGAACTGAATAATAAGGAAGCCAACCTGTTACAACTTTGCGCGGAGGTTTATCGGCTGCCGAAGCTGTTTGTGCAGTGGTGATATGAGTTGTCAGTGTTGCAATTGTGATTAATGTCAGTGCGAAGGCAATTAAGCGCTTCATCTTTACTTGTCTTCGGGATCTGGCTTCAACCCAGCGTGAATCTCTTTGCAGGTTGGGCAGATTGGATACTTCTCGGGATCGCGAGAAGGCGTCCACTTCTTTCCACAAAGAGCTTTCACTGCTTTTCCTGTTACTGCAGATTCAACAATCTTCTCTTTTTTCACATAGTGAGCAAAACGATCGTGGCCGCCATCATCTTCTTGAAGATTTTCATCCAGGGATGGGCGGGTAAGGAGATCGGTATCAGACTCCGATTCATTTCCTATTTTTCGAAAGATGCCCATGAGGTGGATAAGAATACCTATCTGGAGCCCAAAACTACGGGTAGAATTCACAAATGAAGGACTTACTGCGAACCGAGCATTTGAGCCGTGCTGATGTCGAGTTATTGCTTTCGACTGCGGCTGAATTTGCTGAGAATCCACTGCGTTCAAACACTGCATTGGCTAACAAGACTGTCGCTATCTACATGACTAAGCCTTCAACCCGTACCCGTCTTTCCGCTGAAACAGCAGTTGCCCATTTGGGTGGAACTCCAATATTTATTCGCGGGGATGAATTGCAATTAGGTCGCGGCGAAACTATCGAAGACACCGCAAAGATCATTAGTGGATATTGCAGCGCGCTGATTATTCGTACCTTTGCGCAATCTGATGTGGATCAACTAGGTGCATTTGCATCAATTCCAGTTATTAACGCACTGACTGATGTAGATCATCCAACTCAGTTGCTAGCCGATTGGTTAACAATTCGCGAAAACTTTGGCACAGACATTGCAGGACGCAAATTTGTTTACTTAGGCGATGGAAACAATATGTCGCATGCTTGGTTAATCATGGGCGCAATCATGGGAGCACATGTTGTTGCAGCAACTCCAAGTGGTAAGTGGGCACCAGATCCAGTTGTTGTTGCAGTAGCAAAAAACATTGCAGCAAACAGTGGTGGAAAAGTTGAAGTTACAAATGATCCAGAAGCTGCCGCAAAGGATGCATCTGTGCTCTATACAGATGTGTGGATGTCGATGGGTGATTCAGAAAGTGATCGCAAAGAGAAAGTGCAGGCACTCTCTCCATTTGCAGTAACTGAGCATCTGATGAAGATGGCGAGCAAGGATTCGCTATTCATGCACTGTTTACCGGCTCACCGAGGCGAAGAAGTTGAAGCAAATGTCATTGATGGACCTCGTTCGGTCATTTGGCGCGAGGCATATCACCGCAGAACTACGATTCAATCCATCCTGTATCACCTAGTTCGTGGTGACTTAAAGGGCTATACGCACTAACATTTCGGGTATGCGCGTAGTCGTCCCACGGGAAATCAAAGAGGGAGAAAAGCGCGTTGCGCTTGTCCCAGATGT
>CAZSSA010000149.1:0-3461 GCA_964609375.1 uncultured Verrucomicrobiota bacterium
GTCTGGCGCTCGTCAAACGGATCGTGGAATTGCACGGGGGCCGAATCTGGGTGGAATCGAAAGGAGTCGGACAGGGCGCGTGTTTCTATTTCACGTTGCCGGGGGCGGATTCACCGCAGAGTGCGCGGAGAGCGCAGAGATGAAGATGGAAGGATGAAAAGGAGAAAGTCATGAAAGGCGAACCGATTGTTATATTACTGGTGGAAGACGATCCGGCCCATGCCGAGATCGTGCGGCGAAACTTCGCGGACTGCCGATTGGCCAACCGGTTGATGCACGTCACCGACGGGCAGGCGGCGCTGGATTACTTGCGCCACCAGAATGGATTCAGCGATCCGGCCACGGCCCCGCGACCCGGCGTCATCCTGCTCGACCTGCGCCTGCCGAAGGTGGACGGGATGGAGGTGTTGCAAAGCATCAAGACCGACCCCAAACTCAGTTCCATTCCGGTGGTGATCCTGACCACCTCGAAAGCCGAACAGGACATGGTCAAAGCGTATGCCCTCCACGCCAACAGTTACCTGGTCAAGCCGGTGGACTTCACTAAGTTCACCGAACTGATGGCCACCTTCGGCTTCTACTGGGTGGCCTGGAACCAGATGCCGGAATAGGAACCCTTCATGAACACGACCCCCTTGCATCTGCTCATTGCGGAAGACGAAGCGGCCCACGTCGAGGCCGTCCGCCGGGCTTTTGAAACGGCGGGCACGGATGTGGAGATCCGCGCGGTCGGCACGTTGCGGGAATACCGGGCGTGCCTCGCGGAGCGTCCGCCGGACATCGCGCTGGTAGACTTAAATCTACCGGACGGCAAGGCCACGGAAGTCCTAACGCACCCACCGGAAAACGCGGCATTCCCGGTCCTGGTGATGACAGCGTTCGGCAGTCAAGAAATCGTCGTGGAAGTGATGAAAGCCGGCGCACTGGATTACGTCGTCAAATCCCTCGAAGTGTTTACCGACATGCCCCACAACGTGGAGCGCGTGTTGCGCGAGTGGACGCTGCTGCAAACCCACAAGCGGGCGGAGAATGCGCTGCGGGCGCTTGCCTCCCGCCAGGAAGCCGTTCTGGCGGCCATTCCCGATATCATCATGGAAGTGGACCTCCATAAGGTCTACACGTGGGCCAATCGGGTCGGCGTTGGGTTTTATGGTGAGGATGTCATCGGCAAGGAAGCCGCCTTCTACTTCGAGGGCGAAGAGGAGGTCTACCGCACCGTCCAACCGTTGTTCAATGGCGACGAGAACATCATCTGCTTGGAAAGTTGGCAACGGCGCAAGGACGGTGAAAAGCGACTGTTGCACTGGTCGTGCCGTGTGCTCAAAGACCTGCATGGCCATGTCACCGGCGCACTCTCCACGGCGCGCGACATCACCGAGCGCAAGCGGGCGGAAACGGAGATAAAGAACGAGCAAGCCCTGAGCAATACCATTATCGACAGTATCCCCGGCACCTTCTACCTGCTCGACGAACACGGCCGCTACGCACGCTGGAACACCTATCAACGCGATGGAATCCTCGGCAAGCCGGAAGACCAGGTGGCGGGCATGAATGCGATAGACACCATCCACCCGGAAGACCGCGCCCTCATCCAATCGAGAATCGCGAATGTCTTGCGGGACGGCAAGGAGGAGACCGTGGAAGGCCGGGTACTGTTGCGTGGAGGACCGGCCTTCATATGGATGTTGATGACTGGCCGGCGCATGACAGTCGCGGGCCGTCCGTTCCTGGTGGGCACCGGCATCGACATCACCAAGCGCAAAGCGACAGAGCAGGAACTGCGGGAAGCGAAAGCCCTCACCGATGCGATCGTGGAAAACATCCCGCTCATGATTTTTCTCAAAGAGGCAACGGACCTGCGTTTCGTCATGTTCAATCGCGCCGGAGAGGAACTCCTCGGTTACGACCGCAAGGCCTTGCTGGGCAAGAATAACCTGGACCTGTTCCCGCCCGAACAGGCGGCTTGCTTCATGGCCAAGGACCGGGAAGCACTCGCCGGGCATGGCGTGGTGGACATTCCGGAAGAACCCCTCCAGACGGCCAGAAAAGGCCAGCGGATTCTGCATACACAAAAAGTCTCTGTCCTGGGGGCTGATGGGATCACCAAGTACCTGTTGGGGATATCCGAGGACATCACGGAACGCAAACAGGCGGAGGCGAAACACGAGAAACTGCAGGCTCAGTTCACGCAAGCCCAGAAGATGGAGTCGGTGGGACGCCTGGCGGGCGGCGTGGCACACGACTTCAACAATCTGCTCATGGTCATCATGGGAAATGCCGAACTGTGCCGGTGCGAAATCGAGCCCGGTCATCCGATCCGGGAGTGGCTCGACCAAATCTTGAGCAGCGCCAAGCGCTCGGCCGATATCACCCGGCAACTCCTGGCTTTCGCCCGCAAGCAGACCATCGCGCCGAAGGTTCTGGACCTAAATGACACTGTGACCAGCATGCTCAAACTGCTGCGCCATTTGATCGGCGAAGACATCAACCTGGCCTGGGAGCCCGGCGCGGACTTGCGGCCGGTCAAGTTTGACCCGTCACAGATTGACCAGATCCTCGCTAACCTGTGCGTCAATGCACGCGACGCCATCGCCGGTGTTGGCATGATCACCCTGGAAACCGGAACTGCCACCATCGACGCCGACTACTGTGCCTGCCACCCGGACGCTATTCCCGGCGCGTACGTATTCCTGGCGGTAAGCGACGATGGCTGCGGTATGGATCGGGCGACACTGGCACAGATTTTCGAGCCGTTCTTCACCACCAAGGGCATCGGCGAGGGCACGGGTCTGGGGCTGTCCACGGTGTACGGGATCATCAAGCAGAACAATGGCCTCATCGACGTCTACAGCGAACCGGGCAAAGGGACGACGTTCAAGATCTATCTGCCCGAAATGGCGGTCGAGGTTCCGGCGACAATCGCTGCCAGCCAGGCGGAAGCGCCCAGAGGACGGGGGGAGACCATCCTGCTGGTGGAGGACGAGAAATCAGTGCGCGTGACATGCGACGCGTTTCTGAACTCTCTCGGGTACAAAGCCATGGTGGCGGAGACCCCAGGGGAAGCCCTGAAGAAGACAAACCAGCATCCGGATGACATCCATGTATTATTGACGGATGTGGTCATGCCGGGGATGGATGGGCGACAACTGGCGCAACGCATCAGTGCGCTCAAGCCGGGCGTCAAGGTGCTGTTTATGTCCGGTTATACCGCTGACGTGATTGCCCAGCGCGGCGTACTGGACGAAGGCATACAGTACCTGCCGAAGCCGTTCACGCGCGACGACCTCGCGCGCAAGTTGCGCGAGGTGTTAGACCCGCAGTCGGGCACGGCCTGCATTCACCGGCTGCCGCTGACGCATCCTGACGCGACCGCGCCGACGCTTGATCTCGGTTAAGAGCGCCATTCGGGACGGACCTTCCGTTCCACCACACTTCGTCGCTTTCTTCGTCCCACGCGTTGT
>CAZSSA010000150.1:0-3355 GCA_964609375.1 uncultured Verrucomicrobiota bacterium
CTGTTCAAACTCTTAGTTTTGGTTCCGGCTATGCCGGGTTAGGGGTGAAGTATTCTTTTAAATCCGTGCAAGGAGCAGGGCGTAATTCTTTAGCGCCTCAATCTGCAGGCCCCAATCCACCGACGCCTCATCCGCAAACCCCGTGAATTTCACGGCACTCTCCTTTACCCCTTGAATCGTGACCTCTTGATACGTTTTTTCAACTCCTTCGAATACGCCTCCGCATTCAAAGGAAGCGACACGCTCTTGCCGGTGAAGCCCGACAACAACATCGCGTTGGCCAGCTCCAAGGATGCCACCCCATCCTCAAGCGGAGCCACCAAGGGCGCCCCCGTCAGAATCGCATCCCTGAAATTCTTGTGAATCGACAGATGCTGCTCGTCAAAGCTGTTATCCTTGACTGGAATCGTCACATTCCACACCGATGATCTTCCAAATCGTTCGGTGGTCGTCCGACTATATTCGCGGGTCCCTTGCTCGTTTCGAATAAACGACAACGTCCCGTTGTCATACACCAGTAATCCCCGGTCTCCGGCGATTTCAATACGGTTGACCCCCGGTGCTTCCCCGGTCGCGGTCACAAACACACCCGTCGCCCCGGAGGAATACTCCAGGATCGCCGACACTTCATCCTCCACTTCAATGTCATGCCGCTTTCCAAGCCCCACCAGCGCCGTCACCCGTGACGGCATCCCGGCGATCCACTGCAGAAGGTCAAGACTATGAGGCGCCTGGTTCAGCAAGGCGCCGCCACCCTCGCCACCCCAGGTGGCACGCCACCCGGCCGATTTGAAGTAGGATTCCGGACGGAACCAGTGGGTCACCACCATGCTCACCCTCTGGATGTCGCCCAGTTCCCCGGATGTCACCATCTGCCTCATCTTCTTGTACACCGGACTGGTCCGGCAGTTGAACATCACCGCCACCACCCTGGACTTGTCCTTGTGAGCCGCCATCAGCCGCCGGGCTTCCTTGACTTCCACCGCCACCGGCTTCTCCACCAGCACGTGCAGACCCTTTTTCAACGCCGCCACCGCCAATGGCACATGGTCGAAATGCGGCGTGGCAATCACCACCGCCTCCGCCCCGCTTTTTTCAATCAGTTCATACCCGGTCGCATACCCCGGCTCGGAATAGCGCTTTAACGCCTCCGGATTGCTGTCGCTCAGCCCCACGATATCAAATTCCGGAAGACTCTTGAGGCGCGTGTAGTGCCCCGCGCCCATCGAGCCCAGACCGATGATCCCCGCCTTTATTTTCTTCTGCATCCGTTATTCCTCCTGTTTAGCGTTTCCCCAATTCCTTCAACATGGCCACCGCATCCTGGAGTTTCTCTTGCTGGGACTGCGCCAGCGAGAAATCCTCAATGGCCAGCCAGCCATCGTAGCCGACACCCCTCATCGCCTTGAATAACGACACGAAGTCCACACACCCCGTCCGCAAGGGCGCGGCCACAGCCTTCCACTTCAGCCTCTGCGGCCCGTCTGCCGGTTCATACACCAGCGCCGAATTCTTGATGTGGACGTGCGCCAGGTGCCGCCCCAGCATCTCCATCCCCATCTGGTAGTTCTCGAACCCCTCGTACACCATGTTGCCCGCGTCATGGATCACCCCGATCTCCTCCGGCTTCCAGGCGGTCACATACCGCGCCGCCGCGCTGGCCGACGCCACGATGGTCCCCATGTGGATCTCGATCAGCGGCTTGACCTTCTGCCGGCGGGCATACTCCACCACCTTCGCGTACTGCTCCTGGTCCCGCTTGAACAACTCATTGAAGTTCATATCACCCGTGTACATGGCCACTCCGATACGCACGCACGGAATCCCCATCAGCGCCGCCACATCGATCATGCGTCTGGACGCATCATGTTCGGAGGCCCGCACATAAGACCCCAGATTCGGCATCTCCAATCCCTCGCTCCGCGTCATATCCGCGATGGCTTTGAATTGCGCATCCGTCCAGTCCGCTTGCAACGTCGTGCGGTTGCCGCTCCAAAACCCGGGCTTGGCCGTGTCCCCCTTGTCGGAAACCACCCGCCATTCGACACCATGATAACCATGCTTCTTCAGCGATTTGACCGCTTCCTCCGGCGTAAACTCAGGCAATCCCACCGTAAACCAGGCATATTTCATCGTATATTCCACCTTTCTTTTGTGTTGTTCATCCATACTCGATCACTTCCGGCAGCAAATACTCCTGCGGCAAAGGCGGCACCCCGCCGCCCTGGAGCGACAACGCGAACCGCCCCGCCGCCACCCCCGTCTCCCTCGTCGTCTTCGCCAGGCAGAACAACGGAAAGGGGTACGTCCCCGGAGCCACCTGGTCATACGACGCCAGCACCACATCGCGCCCCGGCTTTAATCCAAACCGTTCCAACTGCTCCAACACCGGCCGCATCGGCCTTTCCGCCACAATGATAACCTCCGGCCGCTCCACGCCCTTGAAGACCGCTTCCCAAAACGCGTCATCGGAGGGAAACGCCTCCAGCTCGACCCAGTCGCGACGGAATGGCAGGCCGCTCTCCAGCAACCCCTCCAGAAAACCCGCATACCGCCTCTCGGGAAAATGAAAACGACTCTCCGTCTTCCCGAACCAGGCAAACCGACGGCACCCCAGCCGCTCATGGATCGTCCGCACCAGAGCCGTCGCCCCCCCCCGCGCATCCACACTCACAAAGGGCGATTCCGGCGGATCGCGATACACCACCAGATGCGGCACCGCCTCACGACGCGCACGGACCAGATGAACCTCATGCTCCGCGTCCGGCATCACAAAATAAACAGCCCTGTACGCCGCACAGGTGCTCCACTTCAGCGGCAGCAGCAGATCATCATAGACGAACCGGGTCGCCGCCACCCCCCTTCCCATCCCTTCCAGAATGCCCTGCTCGATTTCCGTGTGCCAGCCTGAGACCGCTTCCCGGCTCACCAGCGCAACCCCCTCAATCGAAGCCCGTCCCGGAACCGGCGCCACAAACGTCCCCCGCCCGCGCTCCCCCTTCATGATCCCCTCCGCCAGCAGCGTCTCCACCACCTGATCCACCGTGGCCCGTGCACATTGGAACTGACGCATGAGTTTAGACCGGGAGGGAATCGACGCACCCGCCATCAAATGCCCACGGGCAATGGCATCCAATAGATACGAACGGATCTGCTCCCGCTTTCCCAGTCCAGCATCTGATGGGGTTTGCCTGTTCATCCTGCCTGCCTTGTTGCCTACCATAATCGCAATTATCACTTTCTCTGTCAACTGTCCAGGGCAGAGGGCGCATACCCCAGCTATTCTCATTTTGGCTGCCCATACCTCACTTATCCCTTGCATGCCCCGGCATGATTTCATAAAGTAACCAGATGG
>CAZSSA010000151.1:0-3351 GCA_964609375.1 uncultured Verrucomicrobiota bacterium
GTTCAGGTTAACAAGCCTTCAAGTAATCCTCGTTGGTGTGCGTCTTTTACCCAGCGGAGTTCCCTGGCGCGCATGCGGCGCCGTTGCTGGGGCGTGGCATCATCGGCGCCGGCCAGGTGATCGCAGCCGTGAGCGATATAGAGCGCCAATTCCTGCTCGGGGGTTTTGAATCGTTTTCCAAGCCGGACCGCCAATTCAACGTTTACGAATAGTTCGCCCGAGACGGGGTTTGCCTCCCCCGGCATCGGCTGGTAATTGAAGCTGATAACGTCGGTCGGGTTGTCGTGCTTTAAAAAGTCACGGTTAACAATTTGGATTCGTGAATTGTTGGTTAAGACCAGCGAAATATCGTCCCATTGGCATTTCCCCACTCGGGATGCCTTCCCGAGGAACAACAGCGTGACTTTCTTGATCTGGCGGCAATTTGCCTTTATGCCGGAGTCATTGACGATCGAAATATTCATGACTTGGGATAGGCGATTCGGCTATGCAGCATGTTGGTCAGGCAGGAAACAAAAGCCTTTTTGACCTTTGCCAGCTCGGTCAGTTGCATCTCGCATTCATCCAACTGTCCATCCTCAAACCGGCTGTCAACCAGACGATCAACCAGCTCGGTGATGTGGTTAGGCGTCAGTTTTTCAAGGGAACGGGAGGCAGCCTCGGCGGCATCAGCCAGCATAATGATGGCTGACTCACGGCTTAAAGGGCGGGGCCCCGGATAGCGGTAATTTGATTCGTCCACGAGAGAGGGCTTTGAGAGGGCCCCTGCCTCCTTGCTATCCGACTGCGCCTGTTGTCCGGCCTTGTGGTGGAAATAGGCGGCCAATGCCGTGCCGTGATGTTGTTCAATAATATTCATGACGGCGCCAGGCAGTTTGTGCAGCATCGCCAGGCTGAGTCCCTCCTTGACGTGGCCCATGACAATCAATGCGCTCATGCTGGGAGCCAGATCGTCATGGGGACTTTCGGAGGACTGAATGTTCTCGGTGAAGTACTTGGCCTTGGTCAGCTTGCCGATATCGTGGAAATAGGCGCCTACGCGTGCGAGAATGGCGTTGGCATGGATGGCATCCGCAGCGGCATGGGCGAGATTGGCCACCATCAGGCTGTGGTGATAGGTGCCCGGCGCTTCAAATGCCAGTCGTTGAAGCAGTGGGTGTCCGAGATCTGAAAGTTCCAATAGGGATATGTTGGTTGTGATCCCGAACATGGACTCAAAAAGCGGAAGGAAGACCATCACCACGAGGGCCGCGCCAATTCCTCCGATGCCGCAGAAAACCACTTGTTGGAGAACAACGGTCCAATCAGGAGGGAAATGATCGATTTGGGTAAACACGACCATGGATTGCAGAATACTCACAAGAAGGCCAATACGGATGATCTGAGTCCGGCGTCGAACCTGCGGAGCCATCAGCGCCACGGTAACAGCGGCGATCAGGCCGACAAACAGGGCTGTGATTCCCGATTGAAGCATAATCATTGAGGCAAATATGATCCATAAACCGGCGATAATGGCCGCTGGCGCCCCTAGAAGAAGCCCGGCGAGGAGGGGGGCGAGGGGGAATGGGATCAAGAGGGATATTGTCGTTTTGGAGAGCAGGGGATAGTGCCGTCCAAAGTGCATCAGCAATCCTGCCGGGAGGATGGTGAGCAGGCATCCCATGGCGATGAGGAGTATGCGGGAGTTGTTGGCAAGGACGCCAGGATCGAGGACGCGGAGGATCAAGGCGGAGAGAATGGTGCCGAGCAGGAGGAGGATGCTTCCGTGGGCCAGGGCGACAGGATGGCCGGCGCTGCCATCGGGCGATGCCGTTGCAATGTGCAATAGAACGCATGAAGCCAGCCATAAAAGCAGGCCAATGGCCAACCCCGCTGCCGGTTGGCGGCCCCAATGACTATCGTCGGGTCGTGTTCTTGCGCTGGAATCCTTCAGACGGTCCCGTAGACGTTGAGAACGGAATTTCGAAAGTCCTTGATTCATGGTCCGGTGTATCGTGACAAACTCAAAACGACTTGATACAAGATATTAATGCACTTTTTAGCGGGGGCTGGCAAGGTATGAGTGGAAATGGAACCGTATATCTCTATGTGGGTGACGATGAGTTTGCGCTGGGGGCGGCGGCACAGCAACTCATCCAGAAACTTGTTCCCGAAAGCGAGCGGGCGTTTGGCCTCGAAGTGATTGAGGGCCGCGCTGATAATGAAGAGGGGGTCGAAGCGGTCATGAAGCGCTGTTTGGAGGCTTTGATGACCCGGGGATTCCTTTCGGCTCAAGGCAAGGTGGTCTGGTGGAGAGACGTCAACTTTCTGGCGGATGGGCAGGTGGCACAGGCCGAGGGGGTGAAGGCCAGGGTTAAGGAGTTTGTTCAGGTACTGAAGGAGAGTCCAGCCGGGGGAAACGTATTGTTGATCACTGCCCAGAAGGTCGACAAACGCTCTTCGCTGTACAAGACCTGTTCCGATCGATTCGAGGTCAGGGAGTTTGTTGTTCCCGAGAAAAGCAAAGAGGCGGAGAATTATGGGCGGGCGACGATACGGCAGGCGTTTGCGGAGCGTAAGCTAAGGGTGAGTTCCGCGGTGACGGAACTTTTTTTCGCCAAGGTGGGGTCGGATACACGCCAGATCATCAACGAAGTCGAGAAGCTGGCGCTTTATGTGCATGGACGGCCCATGGTGACGGAGGAGGATATTGATGCCATCGTGTCTTCTTCTTCGGAGTCGGCCCTTTGGGACATCCAGGATGCGGTGGGGAGAAAGCAGCTTTCCCGGGCGCTTCAGATTCTGCATCGACTGTTGGATCAGAGGGAGAGTCCCATTGCGATTATGACCTTTATCGTGAATCGGCTGCGTGACTTGATTGTCTACCGTGAGGCGCTCGACAAGGGTTGGTTGCGGTTAAAACCCGGTTATGGTGGCGGTGTGGTTGGAGAATGGGATGATCTGACGCCCGAGGCCGAGGATGTTCTGACGGCGGCGCTGAAAAAAAATCCCCGCTCGATGCATCCGTATCGGGTGGGGATTTTGGCGCAACAAGCCCAGGGTGTGACGGCAGGGGTCCTCAAGCGGAACCAGCGGTTGGCCATGGCCGCGCATGAGTCGTTGGTTTCCAGTAGTGTCCCTGAAGGAACAATCCTGGAGTTGATGTTGACGAAAATGATGGTGTAAGCGGGGGGTTGACACGCCGTTGCTTTTCGGTATCGTAATGCCCGCTTGTTTTTTGCGCCAACATAGCTCAGCTGGTAGAGCAGCGCATTCGTAATGCGCAGGTCGTCGGTTCGATCCCGACTGTTGGCTCCATCCTTCGCTCTGCGCCCGCGTGGCGGGCTTGAGCTACGGATGGCAGGCCATGGG
>CAZSSA010000152.1:0-3331 GCA_964609375.1 uncultured Verrucomicrobiota bacterium
TCGCCGACGGCCTTCATCTGCGTCCCCAGCTTGTCCTGAACCCCCTTGAACTTCTCGAACGCCCAGCGCGAGAATTTGACCACCACATAGTCGCCTGACGGCGTGTACTTCTCCAACGTTCCATCCCGCCAGTAGGGAATCTCATCCATACTCATGCCGCTGGCCAGCTTGGCCGACACCAGCGCAATAGGGAACCCCGTTGCCTTCGACGCCAGCGCGGAGGAACGCGAGGTGCGCGGATTAATCTCTATGATCACAATCCGGCCATCCTTGGGATTATGCGCAAACTGGACATTGGTCCCGCCAATGACGCCAATGGATTCAACAATCTTGTACGACTGCTCCTGAAGGCGCTTCTGGGTCGCTTCGCTGATGGTCAGCATCGGCGCCGTGCAGTAGGAGTCACCGGTATGGACACCCATGGCATCCACATTCTCGATGAAACACACGGTGATCATCCTGCCCTTGTGATCACGAACCACTTCCAATTCAAGCTCCTCCCAGCCAAGAACCGATTCTTCCACCAGGATCTGGCCGATCATCGACGCCTGAATGCCGCGCGATGCCACGGTACGCAGTTCATCGACATTATACACCAGTCCGCCGCCGGTTCCCCCCATGGTATAGGCAGGGCGGATGACAACCGGATACCCCAGACTGGAGGCAATGCGTTCCGCCTCTTCCACCGTATAAGCCAATTCGCTTTTGGGCATGTCGATGCCCAGCTTCTTCATGGCTTCCTTGAACAACAGGCGGTCTTCGCCGCGCTCAATGGCTTCCAGATTCACGCCAATCACTTTGATGCCGTACTTGTCCAGGACTCCGGCTTTGTTCAACTCGGAGGAAAGATTCAACCCCATCTGCCCGCCAAGGTTGGGCAGTAATGCGTCCGGCCGTTCCTTCTCGATGATCTGGGTCAAGCGCTCGATATTCAGCGGCTCAATGTACGTCACATCCGCCATGCCGGGATCCGTCATGATGGTGGCCGGGTTGGAGTTCACCAACACAATCTCGTATCCACAAGCCCGAAGCGCCTTGCATGCCTGCGTGCCCGAATAGTCAAATTCGCAAGCCTGCCCGATCACAATAGGCCCGGAACCAATAATCATAACCTTCTTGATGTCATCCCGACGTGGCATGGTGCTATCTCCTTACTTTTGTTTACATGTCTCTTTAAAACCAGAATATCAGGCCGTGAACCGGGCCAGCCGCTCCCGTAAATAGGCGATCCGTTTTTCAGCCGACGCCATTTCACGCTCATCATCGGTGGCCACCTCGCCTGCAAATGAGCGAAATGCGTCCAACTCCTTCTCAAACGCGGCCACCCTTTGATTGGCCGCCTCCAACTCCCCGGCGTGCCTGGCCATCAACTCATGCAACGCCTTCTCGGCCGCCTGTAAACGTTGTTCCAACGCGCTGGCACGATCTTCCGCCACCTTTGCCTTGGATTTGGCGTTTTCCAATTCCAGCCTGAGCGCCTGGGTGGCGGAAGACGGGGTCGGCAGGGCAATCGTCCTGGGTTCACCGGATTCAACAACCGGAGGCGGTTCTGCCATCGGTGCCGCAGGCGGTACCACGGGGGGTGCGCTGTTCGGCGTCATGACGGGAACAACCGCTTTCTCCTCTCTCGGCATCACCGGAGAAAGGGGGGTCGCACTCACAGGCGACGGTGGAGACGTCTCCGCGGAAATAGTACCCGTACCCACCAGAATGATGGCCGAACATTGTTTGCAGCGGATCTTCTTTCCAATGAAAGCCTGCATGACTTTGGTCTGCCACTGGCAGGCATCACATTTGACCGCCACGAGTCCCTGCTCTACCGCCGCGACGGGCGAAACTGGAGTGGCGGGCATTTTCTCCCCCTCAGGCGAGGATGAAACAGGCGGCGGCGCAACCGGTGGAGCCTCCGTGGATGCCATCGGCATCGGCGCCGGCTTGGTGATTTCCGCGGGCGGGACCGGAGTCCTGGGCTCGGCGGCCGGGACCCCGCCCTTGGATACCGGGTTCTTAACGCCGCACTTGGGACACTTGATCTCGGTCAATGCCCGTCCCGGCGGAGCCTTGATTTTCAAGCGCGCCTTACACCCCGAACAATCGACAACAATGGTCTCCATGTCATCCCTCCCCACATCATAGTACAATTTGAAAGCCGCGAATCTATCACTCCTCTTTGAAGGGGACAACCCGTTTCTTGAATTTTCCTTCAGGATAGGATACTTAATTTACATGAAACAAAAACCTAAGACGGCGCTGACCTCCGGGCTGAAAACAACCGACCTGATTGTCATCACTGGGGCAGGTGGATTCATTGCCGGCGCCCTGACGCGGCATTTTCATGATCTGGGGTTCAAACGAATCCGGGCCATCGATAAGAAGCCCTTGCGCAATTGGTACCAGCTTGTCCCCGGCGTGGAGTCTCTGCGGCTCGATGTCAGTAACCCGGCCAACTGCAAGCGCGCGTGCAAAGGCGCCGTGGAAGTCTACAATTTGGCCGCCAACATGGGCGGCATGGGCTTCATCGAACGGTTCCGCATCGAGTGCCTCCGCAGCATTCTCATCAATACACACATGATCGAGGCCGCCTATCAGGCAGGTGCCCAGCGTTACTTCTATGCCTCGTCCGCCTGTGTTTACAACACCACCCTGCAAAAAAAGCATAGCGTCGTCGCCCTCAAGGAAACCGACGCCTATCCCGCCATGGCGGAACGTGGCTACGGCTGGGAAAAACTCGTTTCAGAGATGTTTTGCCAGGAATACTGGGCGGAACGCGGCCTGAAAACAGCCATTGCCCGCTTCCATAATGTTTATGGTCCATTGGGCACCTGGGATGGCGGTCGCGAAAAAGCCCCCGCCGCCATCTGCCGCAAGGTCATCGAAGCCAAGGATACCGGCAATCCCTCCATCACCATCTGGGGCGACGGCAAACAGACCCGCAGTTTCATGTACATTGACGACTGCATCAAGGGCATCGACATGATCATGCACTCGGATGCACTCACCGCCACCCCTATCAATCTGGGTTCCGATGAACTGGTATCCATCAACACGCTGGTGGACTATGCCGAGCAAATCGGCGGCGTCAAATTGAAGCGCAAGTATGACCTCAGCGCCCCCAAAGGCGTTGCCGGACGAAATAGCGACAACACCTTCATCCTGAAAACACTCGGATGGGAACCGGGGACCCCCCTCAAGAAGGGCCTCGCCAAAACCTACCAGTGGATCGAGCAACAATATAAGGATCGCAAGGCCGGCAAACACACCGTCCGCGAAAGCTATTAAGCTATTCATTATTTCCCTCCTGCATACGGTAGGGACGCCTCTCCGAGGTGTC
>CAZSSA010000153.1:0-3242 GCA_964609375.1 uncultured Verrucomicrobiota bacterium
CGGTGCCTGTCAAAAAAGACGGGCGGGTGGTTGGCGTGGTTCGCTCCGCGGCGGCCGTGCCTGAGATTGACCGGATTGTCGCCGTGCTGCATTACAAGGTTCGGTTGGTGGCCGTGGTGATTCTGCTGGTGGTTGCCCTGGTGAGTTACATGGCGGCCCGGCGGGTGAGCCGGCCGGTGGAGTTTTTGCGGGTTATTGCTGACCGGTATGGGAACGGGGACTTTGGCGCGCGGGCACCATCATCATGCTGGCTGGAGCTTTCGGAGTTGGCAACGGCACTGAACACCATGGCGGACCGGCTCAAGGACCGTATTGAGACGGTGTATCGCCAGAAAAACGAATTGGAAACAGTACTCTCCAGCATGGTGGAAGGGGTGATCGCGGTTAATGCGCGCGGAGCACTGATGAGCATGAATCAGGCGGCGGCCAGTCTCTTCGGAATGGACGAGGTCAAGGATCGCGGCCGCCACGTGTTCGAGGTCGTCCACGATCCGGATATCCAGACCATGGTGGCCACGGTGCTGGAAAAGGGAGGAGTGGCTGAGCTTGAGGTGGAGTATGGCGGCAACCCTGGGCGCTGGATGAAGGTGCGTGGCGCCCCGCTGGAGGATGCTTCCGGGCGATGTGGAGCGGTATTGGTGGCGGAGGACTATACTCAACGCCGGAGGATAGACCGGATGCGCAGGGATTTTGTGGCGAATGCCTCGCATGAATTGCAGACGCCGATTGCGGCCATCAAGGGGGCCCTGGAGACACTGCAGGGCGGCGCATTGAGCGATCCGGACACTGCACGTCAATTCACGGATATGGCGGCCAGACAGGCGGAACGCCTGGAGCAGTTGGCAGGCGACTTGCTGAAGCTTTCCAGTGTGGAGCATGGCCTGGAGGCTCGCCGGATTGTCATGGAAGTGGTTCCGCTGGCCGAGGTCCTGAGGGCGGCCGTTGATTCCTGCCGGCCAGCGGCAGAGGCAAGGCGGATTACCGTGCATTTCGGATGCCCGGAAGCACTGCGGGTGTCGGCGAATGCGCGCTTGCTGGAGCAGGCGGTGATTAATCTGCTGGATAATGCGATCAAATATAGCCAGCCGGATATGGCGGTTTGGGTTGAAGGGGCAGAGACGGTGAATGGTGTTGAGGTTGCCGTGCGTGATCAGGGGTGTGGCATTGAGTCCGCCCATGTGGATCGCATTTTTGAGCGCTTTTACCGCGTGGATAAGGCACGTAGCCGGGAGGCAGGAGGCACGGGGCTGGGCTTATCCATCGTCAGGCATATCGCCCTGGCGCATGGTGGGAGTGTGCGGGTGAGCAGCATCCCGGGCAAGGGTAGTGTTTTTACGCTTCGATTGCCGACCCTGCAACAGCTCCACGCCTGACGCCCCTCCCGCGGGAAAGCAGAATACAGGGGCCGGCGGCAGGCAGCGGCTATTCCTTTTCCGGGATTCTTCCTTACATATTTCTAACAATCCCCTCATACAGGCCCAACACGCCTTTTGTTGAATCTGTTGCATGAACAAGAAACAACAAACAACAAAAGGAGTGAAGATGAACAGAAAGATGTGGGGCGTAATGGTGGTGGCAGGGCTGGCAACGCTGGCAGCGAACGCACAACAGCCAGGCGGGGCGGCAGCTCCTGCCCCGGCTAAGACATGGGTTGATACACTGACAGTCAAGGGCGACCTGCGCTATCGCTACGAAAGCATCACGGAAGATGACAAGGATGATCGGCAACGGGATCGCCTTCGCGCCCGGCTCGGCGCCTCCGCCAAGGTGAATGACAAGGTGAAGGCTGAAATCCAGCTTTCCACGGGGGATAACGATCCGATTTCCGGTAACAAGACCATTGGGGACGGGTTCCTGAAAAAGGACATGGGCCTGAACCTGGCTTACCTTGACTGGAACCCGGCGGAAGGGTTGAACCTGATCGGCGGCAAGATGAAGAATCCCTTCATCTGTGTCAGTGACCTGGTGTGGGATGGCGATTTGACACCCGAGGGCGCGGCGGCAAAATGGGAGCGCGCGGCAGGCCCGTTGACGCTATATGCCAATGGAGCTTACCTGTGGGTTCAGGAGCGATCAACGGCACCCGATATGGACACCAAGCTGAACGCCGGACAGTTGGCAGCGCGGTTCCAGTTCAGCGACGAGGTCTATCTGCTCGTCGGCGGCAGCTACTATACCTATGACAACATTGACGGGATGGATGTCATCGACTGGGAAGGCAAGAACAAGACCTATGGAAACAGTTCCGCGAACGGGGCGGTGGTCAAAGGGGTCACCAACAAGGTTTACAAGATGGAGTATAACGAAGTGGAAACCTTCGCCAAAGTGGTGGCTTGGGTCGGAATGCCCCTGGAATTCTACGGACAGTACGTGGTCAACCAGGATGCGGAGGCGAACGATACCGGCTGGCTGGCTGGCGTAACCCTCGGCAAGGCCAAGAACGTCGGCACATGGGAAGCGGGCTACAACTACCGCGAACTTGAGAAGGATGCGGTGTTGGGCGCCTTTACGGATTCGGATTGCTGGGGCGGCGGGACGGATGGACGCGGGCACAAGTTTATGGCGCGGTACCAGATCGCCAAGAATGTGCAGCTCGGTGCGACTTACTTCTTGAACGAGAAACCGATCGCGGATTCCAGCAAGACACATGACTATGACCGACTGCAACTTGATGTGGTGGCCAGCTTCTAATCGTCGAATAAACAAAGAGGAAATACAGACCATGAAAAAGAAACTTGCAGGTTTGATCGCGGCGGGATTGATGAGTACGGCAGCGGTATATGCGGCAGACGCAAACAAGATAGTGGTGGATGGATCGACGACCGTCGGTCCCATTGCCAAGGCGTTTGCCGAATTCTACATGAGTCGGCATCCCGGGGTGAACATCACGGTGAGCGAGTCCGGGAGTGGTAACGGGGCCAAAAGCCTGATGAATGACGCTTGCGATGTGGGATCGATGTCCCGCCCGATGAAGCCATCGGAAATCAAGGGCATGGAAGAGAGCGGGCGGCTGGCCAAGGCGCACATTGTGGCCATGGACGGGCTGGCGATCGCAGTACACCCTGGCAATCCCCTGAAGGCGTTAACCATTGCACAGGTCCGCGACATTTATACCGGAAAAATCCGCAACTGGAAGGAACTCGGGGGGCCGGACAAGGCCATTGTGGTGATCAGCCGTGATACCAATAGCGGAACGTATGAGTGCTTCGAGACGCTGGTGATGAATCAGGGAAAGATATTCG
>CAZSSA010000154.1:0-3238 GCA_964609375.1 uncultured Verrucomicrobiota bacterium
CGCACATGGATTTCTACTCTTAAGCTGGAAAGGCAAAGGACCCTCATGACAAACGGCGTTTCGATTGACCCAATGCGGGGAGTCTCAGACCGGCTTGATAGGGCAGGGCGCGATCGCTTGCGGCAAAAAGGGAAACGCGCATCTACCCATACAAACACAAGCCAACAAAAGGCTGTGGTCGTTGGCGTCTACCTGTGGCTCGGGCTGATGTGTGCGGCATCGTCTGCGAGCGCGGCCAACGCGACCTGGAACGGGTTCACCTACGCGGTGACCAGCAACGAGGTGATGATCCTTTCGTGGCAGTCAAGTGCCACCGCGCTGGAGATCCCCGCTGAAATCGATGGCAAGCCGGTACGAAGCATTGGTCAGAAGGCGTTCGCGCAAAAGCGTGAGATCCAGAACGTCGTCATTCCAGACAGCGTGCGCCAGATCGGCATCCTGGCATTCGAATTGTGCACCGGTCTGACCAATGTGGTGCTTGGGAAATCTGTCGAACGACTCTGCGATGGCGCGTTCGCCAGTTGTTACGAACTGCGGGATGTGCGGTTGCCGGAAGGCCTGGTGAGCGTGGGCTCCGGGGCTTTCCAGGATTGCCGCAAACTATCGTGTGTGGTGCTCCCCGCCAGCCTGCGCGCACTGGGCGACGGCGCGTTCACCGGCTGTTTCGGGCTGAAGGCCGTGGAATTGGCCGCAGAGAACGAGTCATTTATCCAGCGGGACGGCGTGTTGTTCAATCGCGACCAGACCACACTCTATCGGTATCCGCCCTCGAACCCCCGATCGGAATACATCATTCCCGACAGCGTCACACGCATCGCAGGGAACGCCTTTGAAGGTTGTCGCGGCTTGAGGGCCGTCACCATCCCGCCGTCTGTCACGAATATCGGCGCCGGGGCCTTTCTCTACTGCGAGAAACTAGGGAGCATCGCGATACCGGAAGGCGTGACGCGCATCGCGTCGAAGTCGTTCGACGAATGCCGCAGTTTGACCAACGTGGTCTTCGGCAGCCGGGTAACCAACATCTGTTCCGAGGCGTTCTTCCGGTGTTCAAGCCTGATGCGTGTGGTAATTCCCGACAGCGTGACCGCGCTTGGGGATTCGGCCTTCTCCGAGTGCGGCAACCTGGAAAAAGTGACGCTCGGCTCCGGCATTGAGCGGCTCGGTACCTGGGTGTTCGGCTCCGGCAGCGCGCTGAAACAGATTCGACTTCCCGACAGCCTGAAGAGCATCGGCAGCAACGCCTTCGCGGGGTGCGGCATTACCAATTTGGTGCTCGGCCCCAATGTGAACGACATTGACATCTATACGCTGGGCGGGATACCGAACCTGGTGATTGTCGAGGAGAACCAAGCGTACCGGCTCCAACAGGGCGTGCTCTTCAGCCGCGACATGACCAGGCTGGTGCGCTATCCGGCCAATCGTCAGGACGCCGAATACCGGGTGCCGGATGGCGTCACTACGGTGGGGACGCGGGCTTTCATGTATGCGCGTGGGTTGAAGTCGTGCCCGCTGCCAGCCACTGTCACGAGCATCGGCGAGTACGCCTTTTGCCACAGCGGGCTGGAAGAGCTTACGTTGCCCGACAGTGTGACCGTCATCGAAGGCTGCGCGTTCATGGGGTGCGAGTCCCTGCGCAGCGTGAGATCACTCGGAAGCATCACGTCCCTGGACTCCTGGACCTTTGGGAGTAACCCGAAACTGATGCGGGTTGTCCTTCCGGCCACGCTGAAAAAGCTCGAGCAGGAATTTACCAATTGCCCGAATCTGGAGGAGTTCGTCGTGGCGGAAGGCAACACCGCATTCCGGACCTTGGATGGGGTATTGTTCAACCGTGCCATGACCGAGCTTTTACGCTATCCACAAAAGCGCAAGGAGACCGAGTACCGGGTACCGGACGGCGTTACGACCGTGAGCGCGAACGCCTTCGCGGAGGTGGCCTCGCTGACGAAACTGTCTTTTTCATCGACCGTGACAAACATCGGGGCAGGCGCCTTTCAGCGCGCAACCCTTCGACAAGTATCCATACCGGCCGGCATCCGGCAAATCGGGCGCCAGGCGTTCAGTTCCTGTCCCCAACTCGACAGGGTGCTTTTCGAGGGCGATCGGCCGCCTTTAAATGCGGACATCTTCGCGAACACGCCGGCAACCGTATGCTACTCGGAGGGGGCCAAAGGATGGACCAACGATACGGCCTACGGAAAGACGGCCTGGGGCGTTTCCACGGATGGGCGCTTCCATTTTTCCGTGCAGAACGGGCAAACCGTTTCGATCCGGCGCTACCTCGGCACGCGAAACGATGTGCGGGTTCCTGTATGGATGGCTGGCCTGCCGGTGACGGCAATCGGAGCGAATGCATTTGCGTCCAATACCTTCCTGACAAGCGTGATGATTCCCGCCGGCGTCACCGGGATCGCCACGCGCGCGTTTGCGTCGTGTGCCAACCTGGAAAGCGTTTTTTTCGAGGGCCACGCTCCCCTGGCCGACGCAGACGTGTTCGAGAATACTCCAGCGGTTGCCTACCACCGGTTGGACACGCAAGGATGGAACGGTCAATTCGCAGGACGTCCGGCCATGACGTGTTCGTATGACAGCGGCTTTGCCTTCATGCCGGATACGGACGGCAGCCTGGTGCTGGTCCGGTGTTTCGACACCAACCGCACGGTGACCGTGCCTGCGGAGACGGACGGGAAGTCCGTTGGAGGGATCGGGCCGAAAGCGTTTGCGGGCTGCCGGGAACTGACCGGGGTTACGATTCCCGCCAGCGTACGCCGGATCGGTGCGCGGGCGTTCGACGGTTGCTATCGTCTGGCGAACGTGGCCGGCGCGACGCACGTCACCGACGTCGGCGCGGCCGCATTCGAGTTCTGCTACAGCCTGACGAACGCCGTGGTGGCGGGGCAGCGGCAGGGCGGCACTGCCGCCCTGCCGACCGACGACGCTGTTGAGCGTGTGAGCCTACGGCTGCGCATGGCAAACGGAGATACGCTCACCGGGATCACCACGATGCGGGTGGCATCGCTTCGGATAGCCGACTCCATTCTCATCGTGCCGATCACGCACATGTCGACGATCAAGCCCGGAACGGGAGATGCGGCAGATTCCATTCGGCTTCGCAAGGGCGACTTATTGGAGGGGAAGATCGATCTCAAACAGATTGAAATGAAGGGGCCTTTTGGCTTGGCGGCGATCGATTTCCGAAAGATTTCGGAGTTAGAGGTGGCACCGGCAGATTCGAGCG
>CAZSSA010000155.1:0-3219 GCA_964609375.1 uncultured Verrucomicrobiota bacterium
TAAATCGACAAACACTGGAGAGGAGACTGAGGGGGGGAATTATCCACGGATAACACGGAGTACACGGAGGGGGGGAGGGGGGGGAGCAGACTACAGACGACAGAGACATCCACGGATAACACGGAGTACACGGAGGGGGAGGGAGTTGTTTGCCGAAAATCTACCATCTGCGCTAATCTGCGACATCTGCGGATACAAACTCCCCGCTCCCCATCCTCCCCGCTCCCTAGTCCGTAGTCTGTGGTCCGTAGTCCGTCGTCTTTCTTTCCACCCGGACACTATTTGTCCCACTCCCTGTGCAATGATAGCGCCATGAAAACAAAAACCTCATCCAAAGCCCGAAACGACTACGTCCACATCGCTGTCATCCTCGACCGCACCGGCTCCATGGAGTCCATCCGCGACGACATCATCGGCGGATTCAATACCTTCCTCAAGAAACAGCAGGCCGAACCCGGCAAGGCGACACTCACCCTGGTCCAGTTCGACTCCCAGGATCCCTACGAGGTCATCCACAAGTTCATGCCTTTGGCGGATGTCCCGGAACTGACGCGGGAAACCTTTATCCCGCGCGCCAGTACGCCGCTCCTCGATGCCATGGGGCGGGGGATCAACGATTTGGACGAGAGTCTGGCCAAGCTGCCCGCCAAAGCGCGGCCTGCCCGCATTGTCATGGTCATCATCACTGACGGACAGGAAAACGCCAGCCACGAGTTCACCAAGGGCCAGGTTGAGGTGATGATCAAGACCAAGCAGGAGAAGTCCGACTGGCAGTTCGTCTTCCTCAGTGCCGATCTGGCCGCCGTAGGTGATGCCGTCAAGAGTGGTGTCCGGTTCAGCTCCTCAATGGTCTTCGACAAAGATGCCCATGGCACATCATCGGCAATGCACTCTGCCTCAAAACGGATAGCCGATTACCGTTCCCTGCGAGCTGCGGCTGTTGAATTCAGCAAAGAAGACCGCGCTCAGCAGAAAAGCGAAAAGAAGAGGTAAGGGGAGGGGGCGGCAGGAATTGGGCAGTTTGAGCACCGCAAGCACTGAGCCAACCTCTGCACATCATGCAATTGTTACTTATTACGATGCGACCATTCAGGCCGTTACTGTGAAGCGTAAGGCGTCCCCAACTCACCCCTCGAACAATTCCTTCAGAGCGTCGATGAAATCGTTTACGCGAAAATCCGGGCGGAAGTAGGCGCTCTCGCGTAGGCGGATCGTGCCCATTGAATCCAGGCTAGAAAACAGATCGCCCACGATGCGGTTGCTCTCAATCAGGATGGAGTCCTTTTGGTGCCGTTCTCGTAAAAGCAAACTCTCGTCCCAGTCTTTCTCGGCCATGGTGCCAATCACCGTATAAAGATCCAGCGCATGGTGCCGGCCAAAGTCTTTTTCCGCATCGTTGAGCCGGTCACGTAGTGCGAACAGTTTCATCGTCAGGAATGTGAAGGGATGTGGCAGCAATACCTGGCCGACATAGCCTTTCCCGTTGCTGAGTTTGCCGCGCACGACCCGGGTGGTCGTGTTCTCGGTCAGTGTCAAGGCCTCTTCGCAGGGGTGAGCGTGCAGATCCACGGAGGGTCTGGGCCGCACCCGGCGCTTGTCGAATTGAACCTGTGTTCCCCTGAAGGGGCTGGTAGGGCCGGTGAGTACGTCAATCTTGATGCCGCGTTCTTTATCACCGTTCGGGCCGGGCCGCAGGAATTGATAGTGCTCGCCCCCTTTGACCACCTCATAGCCCAGCTTGGTCATGGCATCCCTCAGGGGTCTCAGTTGTTCTGAGTCAAGGAGTAACTCAGCCCGCAGGAAGAGATCGAGGTCATTAGTTGATCGTGGTTCCGGCAACTCCTTGAAAAGTGTCTGACGCAGCTCCTCCATGATCATCATGTAACGCAGATAGATTCCGTAACCGCCGCCGATGATCAGGGGAGCCTTTGTGCCTTCCAGTTCATTCAGCAAATCGAGCAGGGCAGATGTCAGTGTTATCATTTTATTCACGGTGTTCTCCCGGCTTGGCGGATCAATTCCATCCGGATCTGCGCGGCGGTCTCCTGATCCCGTTTGTCGCCGCGCATCATTTCCAGATAGGTCTGAATGGGGGATGCCCATCTAAAGCCGGTTTGCGGGTCCAAGCGGCTGTCGAAATAGTCCGTTTCATCCTCACTTTGAATAATCTCCAGATTCGGGAACCGATCTGAGTCGCTGACAGACAAACGGGAGAGCAGTGCTTCCGGTCGGGGGCAGTAGACTGACATCAGGTCCCCGCGCTGCATGACGGCATATTGGGTCGAGGATGCCAACCCTGTTGCCACGACCGGCAACTTCAGCTCCTTGCCCAGTTTGGCCAGTATTTCAGGAAGGTCAGCCACTGTTGCAGAAACTCTTCGGCGGATGACATTGCCTGGTTTCGTTGGCTGGTAGTTTTCTACCAATTTTCCAAGAAGCTTGTCCGGCTGGATCAATTTCAAAGGAACTTGCTCCCGGCTGATGATCAGGTCTTCTTCCATCGCCTTGAGTGCCTTGGACACCGTACCCATGGCCATCAGGGGGCGACCGAGTGTCTCGCCTAGCCCATTGCGTGTGTTAATCGCCGTTAACACGTCAGTGACACGTTCGAACTGCGACTGTGCCAGGAATACACGGGCCACCATGGAACTGTTTTTGCGATAGATATTTTTAATGGGTGACGAGCGGGGATAGAGGTTTGGTTGGCCGGTACGAAACACGAGCAACCCGTTTGGTGACATCACCACGCCGTTACCGCAAAGATCCAATCCGCTAATGCCGGCTTGTTCAAGTTCATGCAGTTTCGCATCACTCAGATAAGGAAGCATGATCATCGGCAATATGCCGACTGGCAGTATGGCGCCCTTGACCTCCCCGACCGCGGTTCTGAACGCAAGAGGAGTAGAACTGGCTTTTATCTCCACGGCGAAACGAGAAGACAGGGAGCCTGATCGCGCCTCAATGAGGGCATCAAGTCGCTCCTTCCCCTCAAATACGGGTTCCTGTTGAATGCAGGCGATTTGCAAAGGAGGGAGGGTAATCCGTCCTTCCGCCAACATGCGCCGCATATCCCCTTCACCTATATTTTTCCCGCAGTTCATCGTTTTCCTGATTAAGAAAATGTCATATATTAAGAAAATGTCAACTGGATTATTGCCAAGGCGCTGTCCAGACTGGCCCGCCAGATTGTCTGGTCCCTTAATCCTGCCTAATGGTAAC
>CAZSSA010000156.1:0-3213 GCA_964609375.1 uncultured Verrucomicrobiota bacterium
TCCGGCGACCTGGGGTATTCGCATGCCATCGCCACGTATGCGGTTTGCGAGGCATTCGGGATGACGAAGATCATGGCGTTGAAGGACAGCGCCGACAAGGGGCTGGCGTTCATGCTCAAGAAACAGGCCCCGGGCGGCGGATGGGATTACCTCATACGCGCCCCGGGAGAGCGGGAGGACGTTTCCGTGACTGCCTGGTGCGTGCAGGCGATCAAGGCCGCCAAGATCGCCGGCGTGGGCAACATCACGGAGATTGAGTCGGCGCTGGACAAGGCGGTGAAGTGTTTCTCGACGTCCCTGTATACGGGGACCGGTGTGTTCAACTACGACGTGAACAAGCTGGGCGAGGCGAAGGTGGTCTTCCCGCACGTCTCCTGCGCGGCGGTGCTGGCCCTGCAAATCGCGGGAGTGGGGAAAGGCAAGGTCTGCCAGGGCGGCCTCAAGTGGCTCCGGGAGAATGCCACCTGCAACTGGAAGGAACCGTGGGGAACGAATCCGTTCTACTACTGGTACTACACGACGCAGGTCATGTTCCAGGCGGGAGATCAAGCCTGGAAGGAGTGGAATCCGCGCTTTGCCACGGAGGCGATCAGGAACCAGGTGGTGGAAAAGAACGCCATCCAGGGCCCGGACGGGACCCTGGTTGACATCGGGTATTGGAAGCCGCTCCACGACAGCGAATACTGCCAGGCGTTCATCTACAACACGACGATGTGTGTGTTGCAGTTGGAAGTCTACTACCGCTACCTGCCGACCTACAAGCAGGTCGAGGCCGCGGCGGAAGTCAAGCCGGAGTCCGCCCGGGCGGACGACATTGTGGTGGATGTGCGCTGAGGTCTTCCTTGACTGGGCTCCCGAAGTGGATAATGTCTTGGTCCCTTTGGGAGACTCGTGCCTGTGAGCAATATGCAAAAAGTCAAGATTCTCGTGGCGGGCGCGGGCCTGATCGGAAGCCGCCATATCGAGCTGATCCAGGGCAGCCCGCATTGTGAACTATCCGCCATCGTTGATCCGGCGGCGGGAGTGGAGGAACTCGCGCGGAACGCCGGCGTGCCGCGCTATCAGTCGCTGGGGGACGCGCTGGCGGCAGAGCACCCGGCTGGCGTCATTCTCGCAACGCCGAACCGGTTGCACCTTGAAGGCGCGCTCGCTTGCATTCACGCCGGGATACCCGTTCTGGTTGAGAAACCGCTGACGCCCACCGCGGAGGAGGGGCGGCGCTTGTGCGCCGCCGCCGAGCAGGCTGGTGTCAGGGTGCTTGTCGGACATCATCGGCGGCATAGTCCGATCCTGGAACGGGCTTGCCGGATCGTGCGGGAGGGCATGCTGGGGCGGATTGTCGCCATCCAGGGAAGCGCGTTGTTCTACAAGCCGGACACCTATTTTGACGAGGCGCCGTGGCGGCGTATGGCCGGAGGGGGGCCCATCCTCATCAATCTCGTCCACGAAGTGGACAATTTGAGGTCGCTCTGCGGCGAAATCACGGCCGTCCAGGCGTTCGCCTCAAGCGCCGCCCGCGGGTTTCCCGTCGAGGATACCGTTGCCATCAGCCTGAGGTTTGCCGGCGGCGCGCTGGGTTCCTTCCTGCTTTCCGATGCCGCTTCGTCGCCCAAGAGCTGGGAACAGACATCCCTGGAGAACGCCAGCTACGCGGCCTATTCCGACGAGGACTGCTACGTCATCGCCGGCACGAACGGCTCACTCGCGGTTCCGTCCATGCGGCTGAAGACGTATGCAAGGAACGAAGACCGTTCCTGGTGGAAGCCGTTCCAGGAAGCCGTGATCGGTATCGAACGGGCTGATCCCCTGGCGCGCCAACTCGATCATTTCTGTGCCGTGATCCGCGGCGAAGTGCAACCGCTGGTGACGGCGTATGACGGATTGCAGAACGTGCGTGTTATCGAGGCGGTTGTCGCGGCGGCACGCACGGGTCAAACCGTCGATCTGGAGTGATGGCCATGACGATTCCCAGGAACACAGTGACATCCCGGGCGCGCGTGCTGGCGGCATTGGCGCATGAAATGCCCGATCGCGTGCCGATGGACTTGGGCGCGACCCCCGACAGCACCATTATTCTTCCGGGCTACGAACGACTGAAATCGCACATGGGTGTGGCGGCGTCGCCCGCCCGCCTTGTCAACCGCATGATGCAGGCGGTCGCGGTGGATGAGCCGGTCCTGCGGGCGCTGGACATCGACATGCGGGGAGTGTACCCATCGGCTCCCCCGCCGCTCAGTCTCGCCGAAAACCGCTATCGGGACGAATGGGGTGTGGAACGGGTGCGGCCCGCCGGGGCGCTCTACTACGACCAGGTCAGCTATCCGCTTTCGGCGGAGATCACGGAGCGGGATATTGCGCGGTATCCCTGGCCGGATCCCGATGATCCTGTGCGGACGAGGGGGGTGGGGGAGACGGTCCGGAGGATTCAAACCGACACGGAGTGCGCGGTGGTGCTCAATCTGCCCAGCGCCTTCGTTCACACCAGCCAATACCTGCGGGGATTCGAGGACTGGTACATGGATCTGGCCTCCAACCGGCGGCTTCTGGGCTGCCTGTTCGACGCCGTCATGGAGGTCAACCTTCGTATCTGTCAAAATCTGCTGAAGGCGGCGGGGGATGGCGTGGATGTGGTCTTTACCGCGGACGATCTGGGTTTCCAGGGCGGTCTGATGATGGCGCCGGACGTGTACCGGGATATGATCAAGCCCCGGCACCGGCGTTATCTGCAGGCCATTCACGAAATGACGTCGGCGAAGATCCTGTTTCACACCTGCGGTTCCGTCGTGGATATCATGGATGACTTGATTGAAGTGGGCGTGGATATCCTCAATCCCGTGCAGGTGTCCGCGGCGGGGATGGACGCGGCGACGCTCAAGCAGAGATGGGGCGACCGCTTGTGCTTCTGGGGCGGGATCGACACCCAGAACCTGCTCCCGCGCGGCAGCGTCGAGGATGTCAAGGCCGGTGTGGATCGACAGATCGGAATCCTGGGCCGGGACGGCGGCTATGTGCTGGGCGCGGTGCACAACATCCAGCCGGATGTGCCGCCGGAGAACGTGGTGGCGATGTTTCACCATGCCCGGGACTGAAGAAGGGCGGGCGCGGAGGCCTGCCCCCACAGGGGCGAGGGAGAGTGGCGCGTGTCGGGTGGCGCGTGGCGGGTGGCGCGTGGCGCGTGTCGGGTGTCGGGTGGCGCGTGGCGCGTGTCGGGTG
>CAZSSA010000157.1:0-3150 GCA_964609375.1 uncultured Verrucomicrobiota bacterium
CCGTGTGATCCGTGGAAGGATTGAATTTCAGGTGGAGGGCGAAAGTGGGGGGAGTTATCCACGGATGCCTGCCTTTTCGGCGATCCAGGTGGACAGGGCCCTGCCGCTCTTCAGGATCGCTTCCGGGATGGTGACCTTATCCCGGGCTGCCAGGTGGGTGGCATACTTCAGTTGCGCCTCGCTGGGTTCCCCGTTGGCGCTCCGGACCGGGGGAGAGGCGTAACCCATCTTATTGTGGACCGCCTTGCAGAATCGCTGCCAGGTCTCCTTGTGCTCTACAACCTGATCCAGAATGGTTTCCATCTTGCTGGTCAACTCGTAATCAATCACCCAGGGGTGCTGACTCCTCAGGTAATCAATCAGGGTTTCGCCGGGGGGCAGGGGAATGACCTTTCCTTTCTCCTCCTTGACGTAGCCACGGTCGGTGATGTTCTTCGTGATGCTGGCGTAGGTGGAGGGGCGTCCGATGCCTAAGCGTTCGAGTTCTTTGACGAGTGATCCGAGCGTGAAGCGACCGGGGGGCTTGGTCTTCTTTTCCTCCAGGATTTCCTTTTCCTTCGGGACGCGCTCACCCGCGGTGACGGGAGGAAGCGTTTGCACCTTTTCCTCTTCGCCCTTGTCGCCTTTGCGCTCCTTTTCCTCGTCAACCTCGGCGTACACCTTGAGAAAGCCATCGAATTTGAGGACGCGGCCATTGGCTTTGAATTTCTCCCCGGCCACATCAAAGAGGAGCAGGGTTGAATCGTAGCGGGCCGGGGCCATCTGGCTTGCGATGGCGCGACGGTAGATCAACTCATAAAGCCGGGCATGGTCGGGGGAGAGTTGTTCCTTTTCGATCCGGGTACTGATCTCGGATGCCGGATGCATATGGGTGGGGCGGATGCCTTCATGGGCCTCGGCCTGGGAATTCCTGGATTTGAACTGGTTCGGTTTTGGGGGGACATACGGGGCGCCGAAGGTTTCCCCGGTAAACTGGCGGATCGTGTCGACAAAAGCCTCGTCCATCCGGACAGAATCGGTACGGTGATAGGTCGTCAGGCCGTGATCGAACAGGGCCTGCGCCATTTTCATCGTCTGTTCCGGGGTGAATTTCAGGCGGGCGGCGGCGGCGGCCTGAAGGTCCACGGTGGTGAAGGGGGGTTTGGGTGACTGCCTGGTCTCCTTCTGGTCGACCTTCTCGGCAAGGGCATGGGTTGCGGCCTTGATGGCCTCAATGAGGGTCTCGGCCTCGGGCTTTTTCTCGAACTTGCCCTTGGTGTGGGTCGCCAGGAAGGTTGTTCCGTCCTTATTGAGCTGGATGTTCAGGATCCAGTAGAAGGATGATCCGAATGCCCGGATTTCGCGTTCGCGATCCACCACGAGGCGGACGGCGGGGGATTGTACACGGCCCACGCTGAAGGTATTGCGGAGGCGGCGGCTGGCCATCGGGGACAGGATGTAGCCCACGAGGCGATCCCCGATCCGGCGTCCGAGGAAGGCATGATAGAGGCCTTCGTTGGTCTGCTCAAAGGGGACAGCCTTGGCGAGGGCATCCTTGAGTCCCTTTTCGGTGACTTCGAAGATCTCCATGCGGCGGCACTCCTTGGCGACGGCCTTGATTTCCTCAAAGATGTGGCGGCTGATGGCGTAGCCTTCCCGGTCCGGGTCGCCTGCCAGCATGACCGTTTCGTCCTTGGCGGCGGCGCGCAACTGATCTGGAAGGCGTTCTTTATTCTCGTGGCAGATGAAGGTCGGCTCATACGTCTTGAGGTCGACTCCGATGGCGGCACTGGGCAGGTCCTTGAAATGGCCGACGGTGGAGAGGGTTTTGACGCGGAGGATGGATTGGATTTTTCGAGCCTTGGTCGGCGATTCAACAATGATAAGCATGGCGGACTCCATATCCCTGGGCGAACCGGCCGTCCTGACGGATAAGTAAAGCAGAGGCGGGGCGGTGATGCAAGGTTGGTGTCTGCGTCAACCGAAAATCAGGCGCAAGGGGGTTCTGCAGGGGTCTTCCTTAATCGTGATCCACTGCTCCGTTCAATACTTTCCGTCCGACACTTCGAAATGGGTGGGTTTCCCGAGCGAGCGGCCACCCATCTTGATCCACTCTGCCGTCCACGTGATCACATGCGAAAGGGAGACCGAGGGATATCCGAACAGGTGGTGGGCCTTGGCGGCGTTGTTCAGGAAGGCCTTGGATCCTTCGTTTCCGGTATACGTGACGGGTTTTCCCAGGAGGGCGCCCAGGGCTTCAGCCGTGGCCACTATCGAAACCGTCTCGGGTCCCGTGACGTTCAGGATGGCTGGGGGAGTGGCGCATAGCTCCAGAGCCAGAAGGGCTTGAGAGTTGGCGTCGCCTTGCCAGATGGCGTTAAAGTGGCTGACGGTCCGGTTCACAGGGTGTCCCTCCCAGATCGTCCGCGCCAGGTCGTGGATGACGCCGTAGCGGAGGTCCAGGGCATAGTTGAGCCTGAACAGGCAGACCGGAGTGTTGTTGAGTCGGCTGAAGTACTCGAACGTGCGTTCCCGGCCGAGGCACGATTGTGCATATTCGCCGACGGGATCAGGGCGGTCTTTCTCGGTGCAACCGACCCGTTCGAGCGGTATGAGGGGATAGACGCCGCCGGTCGAAAACGCGACGATCCGGCTTCCGGCGAAATGCTCACAGACGTGTGCCGGGATGACGGTGTTCATCGCCCAGGTGAGCGCCTCCCCGCCGGAGGTGCCGAATTTGCGCCCGGCCATGAAGAGGATGTTGGGGGGGGTCGGCAATCGGGCCACGGCGGCACGGTCCAGGAGGTCGCACCGAAGAGGGATGATTCCTGCCGTTTCCAGGGCGACAATGGCGGCCGGATCCGAGAACCGGCTGATTCCGTAGACCCGCTTGCTGACGCCGGCGGCGCGAATGGCATTCATGGCGAGGGCTCCCATGGTGACCCCCATCTTTCCCGCAATTCCGAGAATGGCGATATCCCCCTCGAGGCGCTTCATCATCTCGATCAGCAGGGGGCCGGGGCGGGCCATCAACGCGTCCACCTCCGCTTCCGTGCGGAGCACTTCAGGCAACAAAACGGGTAATGTCATGACAAACCTCCCTGGTTAAAAACCAACCATCTGGTTACTTTATGAAATCATGCCGGGGCATGCAAGGGATAAGTGAGGTAT
>CAZSSA010000158.1:0-3124 GCA_964609375.1 uncultured Verrucomicrobiota bacterium
AAGGATCTGGAGAGTGTGTTGGAGTATGATGGGGGGCGGAGATAGAAGTCAGGAGTCAGGAGTCAGGAGTCAGAAGTCAGGAGTCAGAAGTCAGGAGTCAAATTCAGAATTGAATATTCAACAAGGAATGTCCAATTTCCAAGGAGCTTGAATGAACCGGATTGAATTGACGTTTAATAGGTTGAAGAAGGAAGGGCGGAAGGCGTTGGTGGGTTTTTTGATGGGGGGGGATCCCACGCTGGAGGAGTCCGAAGCGATATGTCGCGAGGCCTTGGATAATGGGGTGGATATTCTTGAGTTGGGGGTGCCCTTCTCCGACCCGACGGCGGATGGACCGGTGATCCAGGCGGCGGGGCGACGGGCGTTGGCGGCAGGGATGACGCTGGGGAAGAGTTTTGAGTTGGTGCGTCGGTTACGCAAGGACTATGACGTGCCGATTGTGCTGTTCGGATATGTGAATCCTTTGTTTGTGCATGGCTATGAGCGAGTGGCGAAAGAGGCGGCGGATGCGGGGGTGGATGCGTTGCTGGTGGTGGATTTGCCGTTTGAGGAGTCAGGCGAGTTGAGGGGATATCTGGATAAGGTGGGGCTGGATTTTATTCCACTGATTGCACCGACGACGAATGCGGAGCGGATGGCGAAAGTGCTCAAGGGGGCGCGCGGGTTTGTGTATTACATCATGGTTAAGGGGGTGACGGGGGCGCGAGTGGCGATGGCGACGGGGGTGGCGGAGCATTTGGGGTTGTTGCGCAAGAGTACCCGGTTGCCGTTGGTGGCCGGTTTTGGTGTGAGCAACGGGAGTCAGGCAAGGGCGGCGGCGGAATATGCGGATGGGGTGGTGGTGGGGAGTGCGTTGGTGGTGGCGGCGACGGAGGGACGGTTGGCGCCATTTGTCAGGGAGTTGAGTGCGGCATTGTAGGAGGACGAAGGGTTTGGAGAACAAATCATCCGTCGCCGGATACCCTTGACAGGAATTCCGCTTGTTTTGGCTGAGCCGTTGCCATTTACTACCCGCCTTTGTTATTTCAGAGAATGGCGTAAAGAATCGTATGTCTATTAGATCATTCGCAACCAAAAGCTTTCGTCCAGGCAGGGGGTTGACGCGATGGGTGTCGCCGAAGCGTTTATTCAGGCTTATGGAGCATCGTTACCGCGGTGCCACCTGGTTTTCAACCCTGTGGCGATTTTTTGACGGGCAATACCTGAATCTGGCGTTGGCGGCAGTCATATATGTGATCAAAGCCTCTCCTATTTGGGCATGGCCCTTTATTACCCGCAACATTGTGAATGCCCTTTCGCCGGTGACGCCCGCGTCACAAGGGAAGGTTTTAGTCAGTGTGTTGATGATGCTTGGATTTATTCTACAGAATATTCCGCTGCATATCGTCCATGCCTATTTTTTAAGCAAGGCCATTCGGAACATGCAGTTTCAAGTGAGGGCGGGGTTGGTGAGCCGGCTCCAGCAGTTATCGATTTCCTTTCACTCCAATTTCACGTCGGGGCGGCTGCAGACAAAAGTTCTGCGTGATGTTGAGGTGATAGAAGGGTTAACCCGTCAACTGTTTGTGGTTTTGATTCACGGGACCGTTTCGATTCTGGTCGCGCTTGGGGTGACGCTCTATTACAAGCCGATCATGGCGACGGCCTTTTTCCTGCTGACGCCAGTGGCTGTTTTGCTGATGCAAATCTTCCGGCGTCCCATTGATCAAAAGAACAAGGAGTTCCGGTCAGAGATGGAGAACATGACCTCTCTGGTTGCTGAAATGGTGGAAATGATACCTGTGACCCGGGCACACGGGGTGGAAGAGGCGGCGACCCGGAAGATGGGGGCCCAGTTCCAGAAGCTCCGCCACAAAGCCATGCGATTGGACATCATCAATTCTGTTTTTGGATCCTCCTCGTGGGCCTGTTTCCAGTTTTTCAATTTGGCCTGCGTCTGGATTGCCGCCTCGTTGGCCTTGCGTGGGCAGATCCAGGCCGGTGATGTGATCATGTATATGGGGTATTTCGGGATGATGGTGAGTGCCGTGAACAGCATTGTTGATTTTTATCCGATGCTCCGGTTGGGACGGGAATCCATCCGTTCGTTAAGCGAGGTTTTGGAGTGTCCGGATTTGGAGCGGAATCAGGGAAAGCGCCAGGTCAAAAAGGTAGGCGGGGCGATTGTGTGTGAGCAGGTGGAATACCGTTATGCTGTGGAACGTGAGCCAGCCGTGAAGGATGTTTCGCTGGATATCCGCCCTGGGGAAAGCATTGCCTTCGTCGGGGAATCAGGATCCGGGAAATCCACGCTAATGAACCTGATTGTCGGGTTTCGCCGTCCAACGCATGGGCGTATTCTGCTGGATGGAGTGGATATGGAAGCGCTTGATATGCGGACGTATCGCCATTATCTCTCCGTGGTGGCGCAGAACACGATTTTGTTTTCAGGCAGCATTCGTGAAAACATTACCTATGGACTTGACCGTGTGGGTGAGAAGTCGTTGCAGGAGGCTCTTGATTTGGCCAATGTTTCCCAGTTTGTCGGGGAACTCCCCGACGGCATTGAAACGGTCATTGGGGAGCATGGCGGAAAACTATCCGGGGGGCAGCGCCAGCGTCTGGCCATCGCGAGGGCGTTCATCCGGGATCCCAAGGTGATTGTGCTGGATGAAGCAACATCAGCCTTGGATGTGGTCTCTGAAAAGTGGGTACAGGAGGCGATTCAACGGTTAATCAACCGGCGGACAACGCTGATTGTCGCGCACCGGCTGAGCACGATCCGGAATGCCAACCGTGTGATAGTCATGCGACAAGGCCGTTTGGCGGAGCAGGGGACCTATGACGAGTTGATGGCGCTTCAAGGCGAGTTCTTTAGAATGGTGAATTTGCAGGGGGTGCAAACGTCTGACGGTTAGGGGCGAGTTTTTTCCTGCCCAATCACAAACTTTAAAACGGGTAAAAAACCGTAAAAAACCGGTGTAAAAAACCGGTTGACGAGGGTAGGGGGATGGAGATACATTTTATGCCTTTTGAAAACGTCCTTGCCCCCTTCGTCTATCGGTTAGGACGCTAGGTTCTCAACCTGGTAAGAGGGGTTCGATTCCCCTAGGGGGTGCCATTTTTCGGGATAGACAATAACCTA
>CAZSSA010000159.1:0-3115 GCA_964609375.1 uncultured Verrucomicrobiota bacterium
TTCGTCTCTGTGTTCATGCGTCTTTCCTTTCTTCAGGCACCCGCCGACCGCAACCATCGGGCCGGTATCCGGAGGCCTTTATAAACACATAACGAAATATCACAGCGCTTTATTGTAGTTAATTATTAACTGTTATGACGATACAAACGAAAATGGTCACTCGGCCATCGGGTCCACGGTAGATCGTGATTGAAAAGAATACTGGCGCTTTACAAGTTGATAAATAATGGCGGCAATGCTCACCGGAGAATCGGGATAAACAGGAGGTCCATTTTACGTTTGCCGTCGGTCGAAACCTCGTTCCGGTACAAACGATAGAAGAAGGCGGTCTTCCTAAACCCATTGCCTTTCCTGTCAATGCTGATACCGGGAAAAATATCCACTTCAATGTTTTTGTCATGGCGATTATAACGCCAGAGCCACCAGAGGAGCCGCTTTCTTGTTTGAATGGTGGCATCGGAAGCGCCCGGCGTGGCAACTTGTTCACTTTTGCTTTGCCAAACACCTAAAAGGACGGACGTCTCCGATACATCGGGTCGTTTTCCAAGCTGGCCCGTCCGGGCATGCGCCCAGAAGGGAATGAACATGTTACGGCTGTTCACTATACGCTTTGTGGAATTGGTTTCCTGCTGAGTATACGCAGAAGCCCTTTTCCAGAATGTCGGAAAAACATAAGTGCTGCTTGCAACATCCCCGTTGCTGTCCCATGGCGCAAGATCACGCTGTCGATAGAAGAGCGGGAAAAGACATGCTCCACTTTTTACCTTGTCGTTCCAGTACGGCCCCCACAAAACCATGCCGTTAACATTTCCGCTTTTGCGATTTCGCGTATGCGAAAACAACGGGAACAACCAACCGCCTTTCCGATCCCCCGTTCGCACACCCGCCAAGGGAGTCAGCGGATAGAAAAATCCCTGCTCCTTGCTGCGATGGCGCCCTATGATCGGCGAGAGAAATGTGTTGGTCGAGTCGTAGTAGAAAAGCGGAAACACATAACCACTACTGGTATGGCTGACCGAATCGCGCGAACGGTACACAAGGCCGGCAAGTCCCCAGATATCCCGCCGGGGACCCTCGGTGATGTCGAGGGACAACAATGGCGGATAGAGACGCGTGTCTCGTGATGCCTCGGCGGATCGGATAAAAAATGGGGAAATGAAGCGGTTTTCTTGCGGGCTATCATAGAAAAGAGGAAAAACGTATCGGGAGCGAGGGTTATCACCCCAACTCGCCTTGGCTAAACCGGCAAGAAGCCAAAGGTTCTTCCCTTGCGCCGATGAACTCCCGGCACCAAGCAGCGGCGGAATGACAGTGACCCGCGTTTCATCATCCAAAACCCACTTCGCCACGAAAGGAGAAATGAAAGTTTCGCTCTCGCGATCACGATAATAAAGGGGAATGACATGATGGGGCCCCGGCTTTTCGCCCCAGCTGCAATGCGCGATACCCCCCGCCAGCCAAAGATCCTTTCGCTCAGGAGCGGAAACTTTCCAGCTTAATGCCGGCGGAACAAGCGTCACCGTGTTGGACTCTGTATTTCGCCACCGGGCGGCCAGCGGAGAAAGAAAACTGTCATTCCGGCTGTTCCAGTAATACAACGGAAGTACATGATGCGTCGTGGTCTTGCCTGCTGTCGTTTGCACATGAACCAATGGCGCCAATGCCCAGAAATCGGAATCGTCACCATCACCCGAGCCCCACGTCAACAGGGGCCATGCATTCCAATGCCTGCCGGACTCATTCTGGTGATACCCCCCAAACAATGTAGTCAGGGAACTCCCCGCCGCATCCTGCTGCCTGAAATAGAGCGGTAAAATGGCATGCCAACGTTCGCTGTGATCGCCCGAATGACCACCGGCCGCCAGCGGAGTTATCCACCGAACCGATTCCGGGGATCGGTAGCGGTACACAAGCGGGAAGGCAAGATCCCAGCGCGCACCGCTAACGGTTTCACTGCGGCTGTACGGAATGGAAATGAACGTGGAACTATTGGAATCGCTGCTGGCGTAATAGAGCGGCAACACATGGTGTGACTTCCGGGACTCAGTCTCCGAATGATGAGCCAGACCGGCCGCCATCCAGGTGGAATGATTCGTCGCCGTCGCCGTTCCCCAGGAAAGTGCAGGAACAATACCCCAGTCAGTACGCCCGCCCATCGTTCGCTTCCCCCCCAGCAACGTCAAACGGGTCGAGTGATCAACAGAGGAACTGCCGTAGTACAAGGGAAAGGCCAGCTGCCAGGCACTTCCATCACGGGCAACGCCTTGGGACCAAGGGAGGGACAGAAACCGGGATGCGTTACTGTCGGCAGACTGGTAAAAAATCGGTATTAGGCATTTCCAGCGGGAGCCATCATCCGACCCGGCGCCACCCAACGGAAAAATCGTCTTCTCTTTGGTTTGTGTTTTAGCGTGATAATAAAGAGGAAACAGGCATTGCCAGGCTTCGCTGTTGTCGCGTTGCGACATCCAAAGCGGACTGATGAACGTTCGGCTGGATCCATCCCATTTCCGGTAATAAAGCGGAATGATGGTATCGGCGCCGCTATTTCCGTGACGACGCCAACGATGAGCGAGTGGCCATGCGAAAAAGCGATAGGAGTCGTCCGGATCATAATAATGCCCAACAACAGGCCACACGTGCCAACCCAATTCGCCATTTTGGTTCTTGGAGCGAAGCACAGGGCCAAGCCCCCAGAAACTATATTCCTTCGCGTTACGGTTGAAGTACCAGAGCGGGAAGAGCGTATCGGTTCCCTTCCCGTTCAATGGATGATCGGCATGCCAATAGAGCGGAAACAGGTATCGGTAATCATGTCCCCAGAAATACGGAAAGATACGATGGTTACCGGTTTCCCAATCCCATTGGGCGATAGGCCAAAGCACATTATATTCATGCTTGGCCCGATTCAGTCCATACATGGAAAACAAAGGCCGCACGACAATGAATTCATCATTCTTTTCGAATAGAGGCCAAAGGATGGAAAGAGCCGGATCCCGGTAATAGACAAGCGGCCAGGCCCAAATACGATCTTCCGCCGCCCCCGCCGGTTGTTCCTCGACAGAAGTATAGAACGGCGTCCCCTTGAATGCAGACGAAGCACACCCACCAGCGA
>CAZSSA010000160.1:0-2972 GCA_964609375.1 uncultured Verrucomicrobiota bacterium
CTGATGCTCTTCGCATCGGCCTTCAGCTCGTGGATGAGCTTGTCCTTCTGGGTGATGTCGCCCAGTTTTCCCTGATAATAGATGGTTGTCCTATTGGGACTCCGTATTCCAGCATTCCCTCATTCCTGCATTCCAGCAGGTGAAGCCCAGCCGAATGATTCTTGTTCGACCCAGCCGTGGAGGAGAACGTGTCGGAGTTCATTCGTGAATCGGAAGTCGGGATGACGCCCGATAAAAGATTCCAGCCGGGAACGTTGGGCATCGCTCAGTGGTTTGTGTGGCAGCGTCGTGACCCTGCCATGGTGATAAAGGCCGTCAAACGTGATGAACCGGCTGATCTGCTCGGCTATGCGGTATCCGTCGAGGTCTGTATCGCCGGAATGCACGGCATGCGCGCCCGCCTTGTCGAAATGATGCAGCAAAACCCTTACGGCGCCGTTGGGATAGCCTTCCGTGTAAAGGGTTGGGCTGGATGTTTTCACGAGCGCGAGAAAAGGGGCGGCGTTTTCGCTCGTGACGAGGGTTAATGCACGGTCGGTCTGGATATCCCGGATTCGCTGAACGGTTTCCCAGGGGAGGACTGCGGCCTGTCCCGCCTGGAATAGCCGTTGCGGATAATCGTATGAGATTCCGTCGCTGGTCGTGAAGCGGAACGGTGCGAAAACGACGACGTGCGAGGTGTAGGGGTTGTCCACGATCCCGCAATTGGCATGAAGCTCGGAAACGGAGAGGTCGGGCTGGTCGTAGGCCGTGCGAAGCAACTTGTCGAGTTGGCCCAGCAAAATGCCGTTCCGCAGGGCCTTGCTGTCGTTGAAGACATCGGATCCCAGTTGTGACAACGTCGTACAGGTCTCTTGCCTGAGATTGACAAATGCTTTGAAGACCTTCAGATATTGTGCCGATCGGTCCTTATCCGCTCCGACGAAGCTCCGGATCAAGCCTTTCTCGGCAAGATCGGAAATCACTTTCCGCTCATCGGGGAACAGGATCTTCAACCGCTTGATGGTTTCAGCCGAAAGTACTGAGGCGATGGCGGCGGTGTCCGTCTTCGGCTCGTATCCGATGGCTTCGACAAGCGGGTCCCAATACGATGCCGATCGCATTTCGTCGGGAATTTTCGCGGCGTATTTCCCGTTTTCGGAAAAGCAACATCCCGAAAGAACCCGGTTCAGAAGGTAGAACAGCGACTTGTCGTCCAGGTCAGGCCCCAAGATGATTTTCCGCGGCATGACCTCGTCCACAACGGCATGCCGGACGATCTTTTTCAGAAAGCGGACGGCGTCGGGATTCTGGGAGAGTAGCCCTTTGATTTCTGCGGCGGTCATGTTCGGATTTCTGCTTGTGGGGGCAGTGGACTATCTTGTTTCCTGTTCGAATGCGACAGGGCTTTCGACGTTGGATTCAGGTTCAAGGAGGTTTTGTTGCTTGAGCGTGCTATCCCAGTGGAAGGGGTAGAGGTGAACGTTGAACTGCGGATCTTTGATCACGAGCACCGAGGTGGAATGCGGGATGTCCCTCTTCACGCCGTCCTGATCTGGCGAGGCGACGAAGAGTTGTAGCTTCAAGTTCGTCGCGAAGGCCAAGATCTGGTCGCGGCGGTTGGCATCGATCCCGTAGAACGCCTCGTCAAAGACGAGGATCGGGAGCCGGATCTTTTCGCGGTCATAGAGGAAGTTCGCAATCATGAGTATGAGCAAGTAGTTGGGAACGGCCTGTTCGCCGCCCGAGCCCATCCCCTTGACCTTCCGGTCAATGATCTGCCCTTCCGTGTTCATGGTCATGATCCTGAGTTCATATCGGAACCAGTTCCGGTAATCAAGGACATGCGGGATCTCGCCGACTTCCGTGTTGAGGATTTCGTCGAAGTGTCCGTCGATGAAAGCCTTCAACTCGGTCTCCGTCTCGCTGGTATCGAATGAACGGTACCGCTGGACGATCTCGATGATGGAACTGAATCCATCGACCGGAGCGATGGAGAACGAATACCGGTTATTGCCGAATGTACAATCCTTCAGCAGCTTGGATATCCGGCGCGTCATGTCTTGGAGCTGCTTGACATTCATCTGCAGAGCCGCGACCAGCTCGTCCATGATGATCTGTTTGAAGACCCTGCGGGTGTCTTCGGTGATGATGGACTCTTGGTCCGCCAGTTGTTTCGTGGTCTCGGCGATCACGGCGTCGATGTCCGCGCCACGGCGGTCGGTCAGCTTGTTCGCCTCGGCATCATAGATGAACCCGAACGAGAGGTTCTCGTTCTGTAAAACCGCGTTGCGGATATCCGCCATGATTCCCGCGGCGGCTACTCGCGAATCCTCGCCGAACGCCGACAATTGACTGCGGTTCCCGGCGCAGGCTCCGCAACGGCCGGCGACAAAGGCGTCAATGGAATCGTCCGGCTTCACCTGGCTGAGCAGCAGCGCTTCCGCCTCATCGCGTTCGCCCATGCGTTGCGCCATCGTTGCATTCCATTCGATGATCTTCGCGGTCGTGTCCTTGATCTTCCTGTCGACGAGGCTGATCTCGCTCGTGCATTTGTCGTAATCGTTCTTGACTGCCCTCACCTTGCGCTCGGCTTCTTTGATTCTCGATTCGAGTCCGTCGAGGCCCTCCTTCGAGAGCTTGAGGATAATGTCGTCGAGCGCTTCCATCGCCAGACTTTCGTCCTCTTCGCATCGATTCATGTCGGTGAGGGCGTTGTCGCATTCGCCGTGGCGGCCGATTTGAATGAGGCGCGCTTGGTTGACCGTGTTTCCCAGTCGCTGAAGGGCCCCCGGAGCCGATTGCAGCAATGCTTTGAGCGAGACGATGGCGGATTGTTCCGTCTGGAGGCTTTCGAGCGTGCGGGTGCACGATTTTTGTTCGCGCACGAGGGCGTCGCGGCTCTTTTCCAGCTCGCGGATCTCCTTCTGGAGTTGTTCGCGGCGCGCTTCCAAACCGATCAGCCTAGGTGACGTCAAGGTCGCCGGAGTTTC
>CAZSSA010000161.1:0-2935 GCA_964609375.1 uncultured Verrucomicrobiota bacterium
GCCAAGTAGAAGGCTTATTGGTTGTATGAGCAGAAGGAATCACAGCAGAACGCAAAGCGTTTGCTGATACGAATGATGCGTTAGACATATTCGTTCCCTTCCATCATTTTCAACTCCGCCATGAAGTTGAAGTCGTAACTATAAAGCATGGGTTGAGGTACTGGCAAGGTAATTAAATCCCCGCATAAATGAGCGTAAATGAGGTACTTGAGGCTAGTTAGCCAGGCCTGCCTCAGCCAAGAATCGTGAGGCTTTGCCGCGATAGCTAAGGCGAAGATCTGATTTTGCACGGGTGATGCCTACATAGAACAAGCGGCGTTCTTCATCAATTGATGCTTGATCACCTGTGGTGCTGTTGTTTTCAAGCGGCAAGATTCCATCGCTAACGCCCATCAAGAAAACGCGTTCCCATTCAAGACCTTTTGCTGCGTGCAAAGTTGCAAGGGTTGTAACGGGCATTGTTGGTGGATTGTTTTGCTGCACTCGATCTTCAACTTCGCGTAGGTATGTGCGTAAATTCTTCGGAGTAAATCCACTGTCGGTATCTAATTCGCGAGCTAAGTGAAGCAGAGCTGCGATTCCATCAATTGCTCCCCCAGTTAAAAACGGTTGAGCAAGGGTGCGAAGTTCATCTAACCAAACAACGCCTTCGGTCGGAATAACGGATGCGGTACGAACTTGCTTCAAGAAATCACGAACCTCTTTGCGATCAAAGAAGCGTTCTGTGTTTCGAACTTGGTATGGCAAGCCTGCCGAGTTCATCGCTTTTTCTAATCCATTGAGTTGGTTGTTGGTGCGGGCCAGAACTGCAATCTCTTGTGCCGGAGTTCCTTCAGATATCAACTTAGTAATGTCTCGAACGATTCCGGCGATTTCAGATGATTCATCGCTGTAGGCAGTGATTGTTGGTTTACTGCCGTGATCATTGATTGCGACAAGTTCGTTGCCCATCGCACCTTTTCGCAAAATACTGTTTGCGGTGAAGATGATTTCTGGGGTTGATCGATAGCCGGTAGTTAGTCGAACAACTTCGGCTTCTGGAAAACGTTGTGTAAATGAGTTTAAGAAAACTGGGGTAGCGCCTGCAAATGAATAAATCGTCTGGGCTGGATCACCAACCACACATAGTTCTTCTCTAGAACCAAGCCAGGCATTGATTAATCGTTGCTGCAGCGGAGAAATGTCTTGGTATTCATCAACAGTAAAAAATCGATACTGATCCTGAACGCGTTCGCGAACTTCGCGTTCTTCTTCGATCATCGCTGTTGTTAGCAATAGAACATCTTCGAAATCAATGGCGCGCTCTTGGTGCTTCACACTTTCATAGGCGGTGTAGACCTTGGCCAATTGCTCTGGATTAATGCGGGGCTTAACGGTGCGCTTTTGTGATTCGCTCAAGTAATCAGATGGAGCAACCTGTGAAACTTTGGCCCATTCGATCTCAGTTGCGATATCGCGCAGCAGATCACGTGAGGTAATGGAAAGTTCGCCTTGAAGCTGTGCGCGCTTAATGGCTTCGGTGAGAAATCCGCTCTTGGTTGTGAGCAAATCTGGGGTGCGACCGCCAAACACCTGAGGCCAGAAGAAGGTCAATTGCTTCAGCGCTGCTGCGTGAATCGTGCGGGCTGCAACTGATGGAACACCTAATGAACGTAAACGAGTGCGCATTTCTCCCGCAGCACGGGCGGTAAAGGTAAGTGCCAAAACTTTGTGTGGATCCATTGTTCCGATAGCTGCGGCGTATGCGATGCGGTGAGTGATTGCGCGGGTCTTACCGGTACCAGCACCTGCAATTACACACACAGGGCCACGTGTAGCAAGTGCTACTGCGCGTTGTTCATTATCTAAAGCTTCCAGAATCTCTTCTGCGCGAAGGTTTCCTACGGTCTCCATGACTCACCACCGCGTAATTGATCACGGGTATATCCATCAACACTTGTGTACCAAGCTTGAATCATGCGACGCGCAACAGACATTGTTGGCGGCAATAAAAGTTCTTTGGCAGCGACAGCATTTTTCATGTCATCGCGTGAAAACCAGCGTACTTCAGTAATTTCAGTGCCATCAGGACGGGCTTCTTCTGGGCGATGAGTAATCGCTTCAAAGGCGATCATGATCGATGCCGGAAATGGCCAAGGCTGAGATGTTAAGTATTTGATTTCTGAGGCATAGACACCAGCTTCTTCAAAGACTTCGCGAGATACGCACTCTTCAAATGATTCACCGGGTTCGACAAATCCTGCAAAAGTAGAAAAACGATTGACGGGCCAGACTGGTTGATGACCCAAAAGGATTCGATCATCTTTATCTTTAACTAAAACAATTACAGCAGGATCTGTACGAGGATGATGTTGTGTTGAATCTTGTGGACAAACACGAACGCTGCCACCAAGATCGCTGACAGTCTTTGCTCCGCATCGCGCACAATGAGTGTGGGTTGTATGCCAGTTAGCTAAACCAACTGCGTGCATCGCAAGAGCTAATTCATCAGCATCTAAAGTGCCACCAAGTTCGCGCAATGATTTGAAACCTTCATACTTTCGCTTTTCAAAATCTTCAGTGCCATCATCTTCTGGAGCATTAATCCAGGTTGTGTGCCAAGCAAAGTACGCTTGATTGTCATCGCGGCCAATTCCTAAGAAGAAACGATCGCCTTGGACGAAAACTTCACCGAGCGCAGTAACTGCAGTGGCATCAATAAAGGTTAAAGAATCATCTGCGGCGCTGAGTCGACCATTTACTAGATGAATGATCTGAGCAGATTTCCACAGTTGGTCCAACTTGGCAGCATCTGTGCGAACTTCGCTTTCGCGATTGATAGGCGAGAGCGAAGCCGGGGTGGAATCAGGGTTGCGCGCGCTCATAGGGGTGAACGCTACTAGCCTTAGCCAATGCGCGTAACCTCATGGAATTTGCTGCACGGAATGGCTATTCC
>CAZSSA010000162.1:0-2925 GCA_964609375.1 uncultured Verrucomicrobiota bacterium
GCAGGTATCGGCGGCATTCAAGAGTGGTTGTCGTTCTATTACAAGAGCCCGCAAGTTGCACCTGGCCTCAAGCCAGAGCATGACTTGTTTGTGCAGTTGGCCAAGCTCAAGAACACGCTTCGTTGGATGATGGGCGAAGACCAGATCACGCACCTGGGTCGCGAGTATTACGACGAGGCTTAGTCAACGCGCCGTAATTACTACGGCGATTGTTGATGTTGTTGCAGTTGTGGTGTTTGTCGCCATTGGGCGACGCAATCACGATGAAGGAACGGCTATCTTTGGCGTACTTGCAGTGGCTGCGCCATTTCTTCTTGCACTTGTCATTTCATGGCTTGGCATGCGTACCTGGGTCGAACCATTCACGCGTAGATCATGGGCGGCAACGTGGGTAATCACTGTGGTGGCTGGCTTGCTGCTGCGTCGCTTCGTATTTGATCGCGGCATTGCCACACCGTTCATCATTGTTGCCACCATCACACTTGGTGTGTTGCTTGGTGTTGGTCGACTGCTGTCGAAACGTTTAGTGCGTAACTAGATCAGCAGCACGCTTGCGCGTTGTCGCCAAGTATGTGATCAAGGTAATTGCTCCTGCTACCAACACCAGCACCGGACCAGGCGGTAAATCAAGCTGTAGTGCAATAACAAACCCGACTGCATTTCCAGTTAGACCAAGCACCACAGACCATCGAATCATGGACTTCAACGATGTCGCAAGATTGCGTGCGCCCAACGCTGGAAGTAACGTAATTGAGTCAACAAGAAGCGCGCCGGTCACGCGTATCGACGACCCGATTGATACAGCTATCAACATCAGCAAAATCGCGGTTAATGAACCAACTCGAATACCTGAGCACTTCGCAAGTTCACGGTCAAACAATAAAATCGAAAGCTTGCGGTGCGTGAATGCAACAAACAACAGCACACAAATTGCAATCGCGATAATTAGCGCAAGATCTTGCCTGCGCACCGCCAGTATTGAGCCCCACAGAATTTCAAACGCACCGTTTGCATTGACACCACTTATTGAAAGAACCAGGAGTGCAGCTGCTGCAGAAATCGTCATGAGAAAACTCATCGAACCTGCGAGTCCACCTGGTTTTTCTGAAAGTGGAGCAAGAAAAAGCCCAGTAGATACGCAGGCAATTAATGCACATAACGTTGGGTCAATCCCTACCCACAAGCCAATTGCAGTCCCAAACAATGCCATGTGCATTACTGCAAAACGCACCGTTATCACATCGAGTCCGATAATGAACACTCCAATGATTGGCATTGCGATTCCAGCGATGGCAAGAGCAATTGCTGATCGTTGAACCGACGGCAAAGAAAACAAATCGATGAACTGCCAGGCAAACATCACGAAGTTCCAGCTTCTCGCATTACTCCGCTTGCCATTTCAAACACTCGGTCACAATTATTTGCAACCGCACGCTCATGCGTTACCACAATCAAAGTTGCTGGAATTTCAGTCAATAGCTGAGCAACGTGTTTTTGCCCATTGAAATCAAGTGCACTTGTTGGTTCATCGGCAACTAAGGCGCAAGCTCCTCCTGCGAGAGAGCCGATTCCTCTTGCCACATAACATCGCTGCAGCTGTCCCCCGGACAAAGTGGAAACAGATTGCTCCAACAGATGCGAGAGTCCTAAATCGTGACCAATGCTCAATGAAACTTCAGGGTTACGGGAAGACCCGAGCAGTTCTTTTACCGAGAGCGGAAATCTTCCTTTGGATGGTCGTTGTGGAATATAGGCAACCGCCAACCTGCGCTGCATCCAGTCAATACTCGTTCGCGCAGACTCGCCATCAACCGACACTGTTCCTTCGTCTATGGAAATGAGCCCAAGCAACGAACGTAGAAGCGTTGATTTTCCGGCACCGTTTGCACCAATTACTGCAATTTTCTGTCCTGCCCCGACTTCGAATGAAACCTTGTCAAGTGCAACGGTGTTTCCAAAGCACACTGAAACTTGTTCAAACGAAATCGTGGCAGGACCAGTCATCTTTCTACTTAATGCTTGCGATTAACGCATCTGCGTTCAAGGTAACTACTGCTGAAAGATCCAGGTCGTCTCCAGGGAAGTTAGTCATATCAATCTGCACGGCACCGGTTGCTTCAACCAAGCTTGATCCGCCTGGCATGTGCTTATTTTCAAGCACAACTGTTGGCTTCAGTGCAACAAGCTTTGCAATGTCTTCAGGAGTGAGCGGTGCAGGTCCAAATGTTCCAACTGGCTCCAACCCAGCTAGTGCAGCCCAAACACCCGTGAATGCATGTGCAACTATTACTGGCTTTGTAGCACTAATCGCAGTTGCCACTCTTTCGGATTCAGTCATCCACGTTGCTTTATAAGCGTCAATATTGCTTTGTGCAAGAGTTGTGTCCAACCCCATTGCTGTTGCAAGTCGGAGAACCTCTGCTTCAAGAGCATCTGGGTAGTACTCGGTTGCCACGGTTTCAATGGATGCAGTTGAACCTGCAGATTCTTTCAATCGATCTGCAAATCCTTCATACCCAGCAAGCAAAATAAAATCTGCTGATGCAACAGCTTCAAGATCACTGGCCTTCGGATCGTAATCAGGTGGATGTTGCAAATTGCTTGGCGCAATAACGGTGATGTCGGTAGCTCCAGCAAGTTTTGCGAATGCTGCAACCCAAGAAGTAGAAGCCACAACTTTTGGCCCCACTGCTTCAGCGACAGTTGATTCTGCGGATTCATTTGCACTTGATCCGCATGATGCAACCAGCATGGTGAGAGCAACAACTGCCGCTCCAAACACCTTCTTCGTGGTCATTTTCATGAATTTCTCCAATGGATAGGGGATGTCATGCCGGCATAAAACAATGCCAACCCAATACAGACATCAAAAATTGAAGAAAAGTTCCCTAAAACCAGAAAAAATCAAGAAATTATGTTGGTGAT
>CAZSSA010000163.1:0-2871 GCA_964609375.1 uncultured Verrucomicrobiota bacterium
ACGCTGATTGTTGGCGCCATCGTGGTGGAGAATGTATTTGCATTGCCCGGCATCGGACAGATGCTGTTGCAAGATGTTGCCATTCGTGACTACCCGAAGGTGCAAGGCATTGCGGTAAGTGCAACCGCAATGGTTTTTGTTGTTGGACTGTTGATTGATGTTGCAATGGCCGCGGCCGACCCAAGGGCAAGGCGCACTTCATGAAGCAAAACCGAACTCTTGTCGCTGGCTTGACGCTTGTTGCCTTCAGCGTGCTCAGCACGCTGGTTGGTTGGCTTTGGACGCCATACGACCCACTTGAAATGAACCCAGACGTTTCGTTTGCGCGGCCATCGATGAGCCACCTGCTTGGCACCGACGTGTTTGGGCGTGACGTCCTGAGCAACATCATGATTGGATCCAGAAGCACACTTGTAGTTGCTCTTGTTTCTGTGCTCATCGGCGTTGTGCTTGGCTCGGTAGTTGGGGTTGCAACCGCGCTTGCACCCGCCAAAGCAAGGCGGTTGTCCGTCTTCGGCATAGACATCGTTCTTGCGCTTCCGTCGGTGCTCTTCGCCATTGTTCTGGCTGCGGTTTACGGTGCAAGCACACTGACCGCAACGATCGCTATTGGCATTGCGCTTTCCGCAGCAATAGCCCAAGTGACACGTCGCGAGACAAGCCAGGTACTTCGCTCCGACTATGTGGCGGCAGCAAAGGTTTCCGGAAGTGGCACTTGGCAGATCATTAGATTGCACGTGCTGCCAAATATTTTGCCGTCGTTACTTGTGCAGGCTTCGGGTGCGGTTGCCATTGCCATACTCGCCGAGTCGACGCTGTCTTACCTAGGCCTTGGCACAACACCACCGACGCCATCGTGGGGACGCATGCTTGCCGAATCTCAGAAGTATTTACTTGTGGACCCAATTGTTGCGCTGTGGCCGGGCCTCGTCATTGTGCTGACCGTGTTGGGTTTCAATTTGATCGGCGACGGTTTACGACTCTCCTTAGACCCAACGATGAAGCGAGACGCCAAATGAGCCTGCTTGAGGTAAACAACCTCTCCGTCTCGTTCGGCGAGCATCATGTTGTTCGAGACGTTTCATTTGCGGTTCAACCCGGCGAGCAACTTGGCATCATCGGCGAGTCGGGTTCGGGCAAGAGCCTCAGCATGCTTGCAATCATGGGCCTCTTGCCAGATGGTGCAGCAGTGAGCGGAAGCGTTCGATTTGATGGCAACGAATTACTGCAACGCACCGATGCCGAGATGTCAAAGTTCCGCGGCAAGCACATTGGCATGGTGTTCCAAGACCCACTCGCGTCACTGAACCCACTGATGACTATCGGCAAGCAAGTTGCGCAACCACTTATCAATCACAAGATTGCTTCTCGGAAAGCGGCGCGACTGCGTGCAACCGAATTGTGCTCGTTGGTTGGGCTTCCCGAACCGCAACGAATGGTCGAGTCGTACCCGCATCAGCTTTCTGGCGGGCAACGTCAGCGCGTTGGCCTTGCCATCGCCCTTGCCTGCTCACCTTCGTTGCTCATTGCCGACGAGCCAACGACTGCGCTCGATGTGACCGTGCAACAAGAAGTGCTTCAGGCCATTCGCGGACTTGCAGCCGCGCAAGGCACATCGCTCATTTTCGTCTCGCACGATTTGCCCGTAGTTGCCTCCATGGTGAATCACGTATTAGTGCTTCACGAAGGCGCCGTTGTAGAGAACACGAGCAAAGACGAATTGCTCCGTGCGCCACAGCACCCCCACACTCAGCGCATTGTTGCCTCGGCTAAACAATCGAGCACACTCCTCCGCCAAGTAACCCAATCGAGCGCCCAATGAACAACGTCATTCTTTCGGCGCAGCAGGTTACAAAAACATTCCACCGCGGCTGGTTGTCCACGTCTAGAGGCGCAAAGGGCGTTGACGCGTTAGCGGGTGTCTCGCTTGACATCACTCGCGGAGAGCATCTCGGCATTCTTGGCCAATCAGGTTCTGGCAAAACCACGCTGGCTCGAGTGTTACTCAACCTTCAAACGCCTACGTCGGGTTTAGTGATGTTTGAGGGCAAACCACTGAGCAAGGAATCGAACAACCATTTCCGCCGCACCGTGCAGGCTGTGTTTCAAGACCCTGCCAGTTCGTTTAACCCACGCATGCGTGTGGCCGACATTATTCGTGAACCTTTGCGCTCGCTCGAAATCGATGGCGACCACGACAGCCGCATCGACGAATTGCTTGTGCAAGTAGACCTAGAACCCCAACTGCGAGACCGATATGCGCATCAGTTATCTGGCGGACAACGCCAGCGGGTTGCGCTTGCGCGAGCACTGGCGCCAAAGCCACAGTTGCTCATTGCAGACGAGCCCTTCAGCGCGCTGGACGTGCTCACTCGAGACGAAATCGTGTTGCTACTCAAGAGGCTTGCAAGCGAGAACAACCTCACACTGGTGGTTATCTCGCACGACCTTTCGGTGGTGGCTCAGCTGTGCGACCACGTTGCCGTGATGAAAGACGGAGTGATCGTTGAAAACGGAACGGTGCGTGAGGTGTTCTCCAACCCACGCAACCCATTTACCGTTGAACTTTTGCAGGCCGTGCAATACCTGCTCAACGACTAATCATTTACTGACAACAAACTAGATGTGGGCATACCTAACGGATTATCGCAACAACACCGGCATTTATTACTAAGTTGGCATCCAGAACAGCATCTAGCACCGACAAATTTTGGTTCCCGGAGCCTGCGTCAATTTGAGCAGGCCCCAAGATCGCGACACACGCAACACTCAAACCCGCTTCCACATGATTGTCGTCTGAAGCAATTTCAATGCGTCGTTGTGCTGCCCCGTCGCGCACCATCAGGTTGAGCGCCCTCATTGGCCCGTCAA
>CAZSSA010000164.1:0-2796 GCA_964609375.1 uncultured Verrucomicrobiota bacterium
GCTCCATGACTGACCCCGACCGTTTGCACGAACTCTGCCGGCTGCGTTCGGTGCTGGAGGCGTTTGCCGTGCGGCGCTGGCCGCGGAGCGGGGCGCGTTCGCGTCTGGAAGGTACGCTGCGCCGGCGCCTGGCCGGATTGAAACAACTCGCGGCGGCGGGTGACTATCAGGCTTTCCATGCCCTCGACCGGGAGTTCCATCGGGCGGCGGTGGACGCGGCGGGCTTGGCGGCGTTGTCACGTAGTTGGGAGTTGGTGGCACAAGAGTCGGATGCCTGGATCCTGGCGGCCAAGCGCTCTTATTGGCCCAATCTGATGGCGCTCTACCGTGAGCACGAGTTGCTGCTGGCGGCGTGGTGCGGCGGGGACGGCGACGGGGCGGAACAGGCGACGCACCAGCATCTGGAGGCCGGGTGGCACCGGCGCATGATGGCGGAGCAGTCCGCCGGCGGCGAATTGGATTCCGTCGAACGCGCCGTGTCCTTCATCGCCACGCACTATGCCCTGCCGCTCGATGTCGCCTGGTTGGCGGCCAAGATCAGCTTCGTAAGCCCCAGCCAATTGCGGCGGCTGTTCCATCAGCGGTTGGGGGTTTCACCGCTGCGGTATCTGAAGCAGGTTCGCCTGGAGCGCGCCGCGCAGTTGCTTTGCTCCGGTGCCGATGCGGTGGCTGCCGTGGCCCGAGGGAGCGGCTACCGGAACGTGTCGCACTTCGCCCGGGACTTCCGGCGCGTGTTTGGCGTCACTCCGCTGACCTACCGGCGGCGCGGCGGCCGGTAGGTTAGCGGAAATGTTCTGTTTCGCGCGCGGTGCTGTTCCCGGCGACGCATAGATGGCCTTGCCGGACGATAATGCTTCCGCGCTGTGATTCTGTCGCCTAGACTCCCGGCGAATGAGCATGCGAACTGACATCTATTACTGGAAATGCGACTGCCCGGGCTCCCTGTCCCAGAAACAGGCTTCATACTTCAAGGAGAAGTACGACCGCACGGATCTGGCCGACACTGTCCGCCGCGCCTGTCGTGCCTGCCTCGGCAGCGAACCCGATGATCTCGAACCGTTGCGCGCCGATGGCAACCATATCGCGTTCACCTTCACCCGGTCCGGGCGGAAGTACTTCTTTCGCGCGGATGACGGGGCGGGGGACGACGACTACATGCTGGCGGAGAGCGCCCTGATGCGCCTGGCGGCTCAAGGCGGCGTGCCGGTGCCCGAGGTATTCCACACCGACGTGAGCCGGTCCGCCTCGCCCTTCCGCTTCCAGCTTATGGAGTGCCGCCCCGAGCCCTGCCTGGACACGTATCACAAGCAGGGCGTGCTGGACCTGGCGGCCGTGGGTACCCAGTTGGGGGCCTGCCTGCGCTCCCTGCATGCCATCCGCATCGATGGCTTTGGATTTATCGACACCCAGTTGCTGGCGCGGACCGGGGAACTCCGCGGCCTGGACCTGACGTACGCCAGCTACTTCCACAAGCGCCTGGATGACCATCTTGATTATCTGGAGCAACACGCGCTGCTTTCCGGCGGGGCGGTGGAGGAGGTCAGGCGTCTTTTTGAGCGGCACGCGTCGCGCTTGCGGCGCTCCCAGGCCGTGTTGACCCACCGCGACATGGCGTTGTGGAACGTGCTGGGCGAGCCTGGCCGGATCACCGCGATCATCGACTGGGACGATGCCGTCGGGGGCGACCCGGCCGACGACATCGGCATTCTCCGCTGTTTTTATGATGACGATTTCATGGGACCCGTCCTGCGCGGATATTGGGGGGCGGAGAAACCCGACTACGACTTCGAGTGCCGTGTCTGGCTGCACCTGCTGCGCAACATGCTGTGGAAGACCAAGCTGCGCCACGCGCTGGGCTACTTCGACAAGGGCTCCGGCTTTTTCCTGAACATTCCGGGCGTGCGGAAGCCGCTGCGGGAGGCTACATTGGAACGTCTGAACTCCGCGCTCGACCGGGTGCGGGAAATGGAGGTGTCATGAACTGGTTGAAGGACAAACTCGAAACGCAGGCGGCGCTGCACGGGATCTGGGTGTTGACCGGATCGCATGCGGCCGCCGAGATCGCCGTCGCCACCGGCTTCGATTGGGCGTTGCTGGATTTCGAACACGGCGCGGGTGACGAACAGGATCTGCTGCGTCTGCTGCAGGTGACCTGCCATACCGCCACGACACCGGTGGTCCGTGTCCCCTCGCGCAACAGCGACCTGATCAAGAAGGCGCTGGACGGCGGGGCCGGCGCCATCATGGCGCCGATGATCAACAGTGCTGCCGAGGCGCAGGAGTTCGTCCGTCTGCTCCGCTACCCGCCGCTCGGCGTCCGCGGCCTGAGTTCGTCGATCCGCGCTACCGCATACGGATGCGGGTTTAAGGATTACTTCCAAAAAGCCAATAGCCGGGTCTGTGGTATCGCGCAGATCGAAACGGCTCGGGCGGTGGAGCAGGCGGACAGTATCGCGGCAGTTGACGGCATCGACGTGCTGTTCATCGGTCACTCCGATCTCAGTTTGGATATGGGTTTTTACGGGGAGTACGCCGCGCCGCCGATGCTCGCGGCCGAGCAGACCGTGCTGGCGGCCTGTGCCCGGCATGGCAAGAAGGCCGGCATGCTCCTCAGGGCGGGCATGTCCGCCGCAGCGTGCCGGCAAAAGGGCTTTTCGTTCCTGGCGTTGGGCAGCGATGGCGGTTGCCTGCGACAGGGGTTCGACCAGTTGCTCAAAGCCGCGCGCGGCTCGTGAATTTTAAACCGATATAGAATGGAGATAGCATGACGCAGGAATCGAACAGTCCAATAGTCCA
>CAZSSA010000165.1:0-2789 GCA_964609375.1 uncultured Verrucomicrobiota bacterium
GATGCCGAAGGGCACCTTCTGGCGTGAGACGGACATGACGTTGCCGAACTGGGCAAAGATTCCCTGGGCGGTTTCCGGGCGCAGATAGGCCACGGAAGAATCGTCCTGCACGGGACCGACAAAGGTCTTGAACATCAGGTTGAAGGCGCGCGGTTCCGTGAGTTCCTTGGAGCCGCAGGCGGGGCACTTGGTGCCGTCCGGGACCTTGAATTTCTTTTCGCCTTCGGCGGAGGCATCCGGCGTGATGCCGAGTTCCTCGAAAAGCTGGTCAGCGCGGAAGCGTTTCTTGCAGCCGCGGCAGTCGATCATGGGATCGGTGAATCCGCCGATATGGCCGGAAGCTTCCCAGACCTTTGGGTGCATGATGATGGAGCAATCGAGGCCGACGACGTCCTCGCGATTGAGGACCATATCGCGCCACCAGGCGTCGCGGATATTGCGTTTCAGTTCGCAGCCGAGCGGACCGTAATCCCAGAAGCCGTTGATGCCGCCGTAGATTTCAGAACTTTGGAAGATGAATCCGCGCCGTTTGCAAAGCGAGGCGAGATTCTCCATGGAAACTTTTGAAGATGCCGTTGTCATGGCGCGGTATCCTGACGAAGGGGGGGAAGGGGGTCAAGCGAAAAGGCCATTTACAGGCCGTATTTTCTTCGCAGGGTTTCGGCTGGCGGGAGGGATTTGTAGATTTCGCCTTGCGGGCCGATGTACTGGTTATTGACCTTCCGGATAGGAACATCGGTCCGGATGCCGTTGACGTTCAAGACGGTTACTTTGATCAATTCAATGCCGGGGTGTGGGTCTGGAGCCGTGAATTGCTGGGGGTTGATTTTTTTCGGGGTATAGCGCTGGGGCGCGACTGTTTTTTGGGGATAGTAGCGGGAGGTTCGGTTGTAGCGGTAGTCATCATAGCCCCGCCGTTCATAGGGATAATAATGATCTTGTCGTCCGTGGCGGTTGTATGGGTAATACTGGTTGTGATGATTGAAATGCCGGTCATTGTCATACCTGTTGGGCCAATCGTAATCGTAGCGGTGTTGTTCGTAGTGGTGTCCGATGACTCCGCCGGTGATGGCGCAGACGGGTACGGCCACTTCCATGGAGATGCCGTTGACGTTGTTGCCGATGACCATGCCGGCGGTGGCGCCCAGGATGGCGCCCACGACGGTGTAATTGGGATCTGCCTTAGCCGGATGGCTGGTGCCGAGGGATAAAAGAATGGCTGTTAAAATGATTCGTTTCATAATCCACCTCTCCATTTCAGAAGTATACGACAATTGTCCTGATGAATCCAGTGTAGAGAGCGTTGTCAAGGTGGCGGGATTGTGTGTATAGTGCAGGCCTTGTCGAATAGCGAAGGGGAGGTTTGGTGTGTTGAGTCCGGAAAAATTGATGGCATTTGCTGCATTTATCTTTTCAATTGTGCTTCATGAAGTGGCACATGGGTATGCGGCGTACCGGTTGGGAGATCCCACAGCGAAGATGTCGAATCGACTCACGCTGAACCCCATAGCGCATGTTGATCTGGTAGGTTCCATTATTTTGCCGCTGGTGCTGGTGTTCAGCCATAGTCCGGTGGTGTTGGGATGGGCGAAGCCGGTTCCCTTCAATCCCTATTATTTTCGAGACCCGAAGAAGGGTGTCATGATTGTTGGTGCAGCGGGGCCGCTTACGAATTTTGCCTTGGCGTTGATTAGCGGAGTGCTATTCCGGCTTGTGGCTCCGATTGGCGGCGCCGCGATTCCCTTGTTTCTGGCCTATTTCTGTGTGACCAACGTGGCGCTGGGTGTGTTCAACCTGATTCCGATACCGCCATTGGATGGTTCACGGGTGATGTATGGATTGCTACGCGGGGAGTGGTTCAATCGATATATGCGCCTTGAGCCCTACGGCTTTGTGATTGTGTTTGCGCTGCTATATCTTGGGGTTCTGGACCTCATCATTGGTCCCGTCTCGCAATTCATGCTGCATTTTCTGCTGGGCGTTTGACGCTGTTCCGCCGCCATCTAGCAGAATAAAGCCATACTGAGCCCTCTCCCTGTCCGCCGGAGGCGGATCCGTTGGATGCGGAAAGGGAGAGAGATTTCGAGGCTTTTCAGGTTTTGCGGACCCGGCGGGTTGGTTTATTCATTTTGGGGACCAATCCGCGTCGTGCCAGGAGTTCCTGGATTTTGACGGGCGATTCCCCTGCCATGTCACGTGCGCATTCCTTGATTGTCAGGCCATTGGTCTTGATGGATTTCAATTCGTCCCGGATGAGGCCCAGAACGCGTTTTTCGGCGGCCAAGACGAGAGAATGGCCGGCATCCTGGCGGCGGGTGAGTTTGATGGCATCGGTGATGACCTGTTTGGCAAAGCGCCGAAGCGTGTCCATTTCGTGCTTGGCGCGGTGATCATCGAAGGCATAACTTCCGCCGGAAGGAGCCCGGTTTCGTCCGCTTGAGGCGGCCCCTTTACGCTTGGCTTCTGATTTTTCCTCCTTGGCGTTCAAAATATTGTACTGCTCCACCAGTTTTGGGCTGGATTCCAACTCGGGTATGGCGGCATCCGCCACGACGAAAAATCGTGCGCAAGCAGCATTGGTTACCACTACAGTATAAGCGCTCATCTGTTCACCGAGCTTTCCTTGGTCAGTTGGGCGTCGCTTTCCCATCCGGTTCCTGCCGGATCATTCTGGAAACGCCGCCTGTTCTGTTGTTTTCTCTCTACGCTTTTATTTAAGCAGTTTCCATGCGGTAATGCAACCGATAGCGGCTTTGAATCAAAATCCATAATGCGAATTGCTGTTTTTG
>CAZSSA010000166.1:0-2776 GCA_964609375.1 uncultured Verrucomicrobiota bacterium
TTCATCCTAGACGTCTGACGAGATGGACCACTTATCTCGACTTCTCGCGGCGAACATTACATAGGCGTCCAGACACAATCCACCGGTTCGATAGGTGAAACGGCGTACGATGGCTACAGGCAAAGGGTACCCTGAAGGCCTGCACAAAGTCAATCTCCCGCTGCAAAAACCCACAACTTGCTGACAAAATGTTTTTGAACGGAGCCGGGGCTTTGCTGACGGCCTAGGGCAGGTCTGACGAATCTGCTGACAAGTTTCAATCGATTGCATAGTCGGATGGAGGCTAATCGCTGGGTTGGTCTGTACGATTAGATTGGGAGGTTTAATCAAGGGGCGTCACTATCCCGATCTGAGATGTCTTTCTTTGGCGTTCTTGTCCAACCGTGAAATTTAACGTGGTGTACCAACGTAGTCTCGCCGGACAGATCCTGAATCTCGTTGGATAGTTCTGATCCACCCCAGTCATCCGTCATCAAGTGTACGTGGTCGTGCTCTCCTCCGTCCAATCTATCCTTCAGTCGGCCCAGAATGCGGATCAACTTGGCCAACCCCGCCGAATCAGCATGGACATGTATCACGTTGCCATCCGGTTCCGATTCAAATGTGAGTAGGTAGTCCGGTTTCATATTCTTCTCAGAACGTCAGGCATCTCCGTGCCGGTATTCCGGAACGGAGCATGCCGTTGTTGGGCTTCCATAATACGCCATTCTGCGTTGGATGTAACCAGTTCACTTCGACTGGGCATTTGCCAATGCGCTGGTCTGCGGATTCCAGACGGCGGTCGGGCGTCCGCCAAAGGTGTTGCTCCAGCCTGTAGTGCCTTGCAAGTAGTAGATGTTGACTTTGTAGGACCGCTCAAACACTCTGTCTTCCAAGCGAGGGGCATTGCCTTTGAAGTAGACGCTCGTCAGGCTGGTACAGTGCTCGAACGCCGAAGCCCCGATGTTGGTGACGCTGCTGGGGATCGTCACGCTGGTCAGGTTGGTGCAGCCCCAGAACGCCCCCATGCCGATGCTGATGTAACTGCTGGGGATCGTGACATTGTTCAGACTAGTGCAACGCGAGAACGCCCCAATGCCTATGTTGGTGACGCTGCTAGGGATCGTGTAATTTCCCGCTTTACCCACAGGATAACGGATGAGCGTGGTTTGGTTCTTGTCGAACAACACTCCGGCCTCGCTGCTGTACGCTGGATTGGATGGGTTCACCTCTATCCCTGTCAGGCTGGTGCACCCATCGACCGCATTTTTATCGAAGTTGGTGACATGGATGCCAATTGTCACGCTGGCTAGGCTCGTGCAACACAGGAACGCCGAACCCACGATGCTGGTGACGCTGCCGGGGATCGTAACGTTGGTCAGACTGTGGCAGTTACCGAACACACAAATGCCGATGCTGGTGATGCTGTCGGGGATCGTCACACTTGTCAGGCTGGAGCAGTAAACGAACGCATAATCTCCGATGTCGGTGACACTGCTGGGAATCGTGGCACTGGTCAGGCTGGAGCAGCTCCCGAACGCACCACGCCCTATGCTGGTAACACTGCTGGCGATCGGCACGCTGGTCAGGCTGTGGCAGGAAGAGAACGCCCCCTCCCGGATGCTGGTAACGCTGTTGGGGATCGTGACATTGGTTAGGCTACGGCAGTCGTAAAACGCCCAACCGCCGATGTTGGTGACGCTGCTAGGGATCGTGTAACTTCCCGCTTTACCCATAGGATACCGGATGAGCGTGGTCTGGTTCTTGTCGAACAATACTCCGCCCACGCTACTGTAGGCTGGATTTGATAGGTTCACCTCTATCCCGGTCAGGCTGGGGCACCCCCAGAACGCATAATGCCTGCCGATATTGGTGACGCTGCTGGGAATAGTTACATTGGTAAGGCTGCGGCAGTTTTGGAACGCATAATCGCCGATGCTGGTAACGCTGTTAGGGATCGAGACATTGGACAGGCTGGTGCAGGAATCGAACGCCCCATCGCCGATACTGGAGACATTGGTGCCGATTAAGATATTGGTTAGGCTTGTGCAGTTGCAGAACGCCCAGTTCCCGATGTTGGTGACGCCGTTGGGGATTGTCACGCAGGGCATGCGGTTGCAGTTTCTGAACGCATAACTGCCGATGCTGGTGACACTGCTAGGTATTGTTATGCTGGTCAGGCGAGTGCAGCTCTCGAACGCCTTCTCGCCGATGTTGGTGACGCCGTTGGGGATCGCATAACTATTTTCTGTTTTGCCCCTAGGATACTGGATGAGCGTAATCAGGCTCCTGTCGAACAACACACCGCCTACGCTGCTGTAGACTGGATTGGAGGCGTTTACCCCTATCCCTGTCAGGCAGGTGCAGTTCTCGAACGCACAGTCCTCGATGTTGGTGACGCTGCCGGGGATCGTGACATTGGTCAGGCTGCTGCAGTAATTAAACGCCCAACGCGCGATGTTGGTGACGCTGTTGGGAATCGTGACATTGGTCAGGCTGGTGCAATTCGCAAACGCAGAGATCCCGATGTTCTTAACTGGCAACCCATTGGTCGAACTTGGGATGGTCACCGCCCCGTCAGAACCCGTATACCCCGCAATGCTGATCTGTCCATCATTGGTCGAAAGGATGAACTGGGCATGCACCCCGGTCGGGACAGTCAGAGCCGCCACGGATGCCCAGAGGAGTGCCTGTCGTGCGAGCATCTTTGGAATTATCCATTTCATGTTCATTTTTCGATACCCAACGCCCCGGCTGACGCTGCTGGAAGCCCGCCCGCATCGGCGGCTTTCAGTTA
>CAZSSA010000167.1:0-2770 GCA_964609375.1 uncultured Verrucomicrobiota bacterium
GCGGCATCAATGGCATCCTTCAGAGCCTGGCTGTAACCGCCCCCACCCCAGCTGTTGCTGGTCAGACGAATTCCCGAGACTTTGGTGGCCGCATACTGCACCGCGTCCACGGCATCATCCGTGTAGCCGCTCCCGCCCGCATCCAGGAACTTGAGTCCCACCATCCTGACCGTCCAGTTCACCCCGACCACGCCAATACTGTTGTTGCCCACACCGCCAATCGTGCCGGCGCAATGCGTGCCATGACTATTGTCATCAAAGGGATCGTTATCCTTGTTGACAAAATCCCACCCCTGCCAGTCATCGATATACCCGTTGCCGTCGTCATCAATCCCGTTGGCGCTGAGGCTTCCCGCCTCACCGGGGTTCACCCACATGTTGGCCGCCAGGTCGGGGTGACTGCGGTCAATACCGGTATCGATAATACCCACCACAACGTTCGAACTGCCCGTGGTCTTATCCCAGGCCGCAGGGGCATTGATACGCGGCATCCCCCACAGGGATCCGTATTGGGGGTCGTTGGGAATGGCATTCGCATAGACCTTGTAGTTGGGTTCGACATAGGCCACATCGGGATCGGCCGCGTAGATCGCCGCCACTTCCTTGAGGGACTTGCCCTTGGGAATCCGCACGGAATGCACGGGGATCAAAGTGAAGGCGCGCTTGAGCTGGACGCCGGCTTTCGCGTGGAGCGTCAGATGCTTCGTTGTCACGGCCTTAACAGCCGTCCCTTTTGCCGCTGTTTTAAATCCGACTATCAAGCTTTCAAGATCGGCCTCTTTATCCGTCAGCGCATCCCAGTTAACCGCGAGCCTCGCAGGGACACTATTCGCCTGAAGCACCGGCGCGGAGAAAACGACAAGCAGACCAATGAAGCAGGCCAGCACGCCGTGATTACGCCCGCCAGCCCGGAAATGGCAAAGGGCCAGATTTAGCAAATAACCTGTCATGTCATCGCTCCCTCTCAAGCGCCCGGCCCATCCCAAAAAAAAGGGCCTATTCTTGAGAATAGTATTAAACCAACCCAAGCCCCAAGCCGCATAACCCGCGCAGCGCCTTGGGAGACCTGCCAAAACAAGAACTACAATTGGTTTAATATACCTAAAAATGAATAATGACATCAAGCACTTTTCCCCCGACAGCAGTTTCACTTCGCACTTTCCACAAACAACCACCTGTTGCATCGAAAAACAAACTTAAGCGGTTCACTTACGGATACGGCGTGCCGGCGGCTTGATGGCAGACGGATTTCCAAAGCGGGCACACGCGGGCATTCATTCGCATGAAAGGCCAGTTGGGCGCGACGGCCGCATAGTTGCCGTCGGCCAGATTCACCTTCTTCCCGTCCGCCTCGCGGGTTACCCGTACCTCCCCCTTGCGGACACCGAGCCAGGCCGATTTTGAGTCAGCCATCAGTCTGAACTCCGTTCCAACAATTTCAGCATGCAGGAAACTCGTGTGCATGACGAGCATGTGGTTGGCAGGTTGCGGACGGATACTCGCATCTACAGCCCCACGCTGCAACTCGACGCTTGACCCCGTCGATGTTTGCTTCAGGACCAGCACGGTACCCTGATACAGCCGCAACTCCGACCCATCCAGGAAGGCAAAGCAGGCGGACGCGTTTGTTGCCAGAGCGATGGTGGCTCCGGCATGGACAACGGTGCCTGACGACGCGACAACAGCGGCATTTTTGCTGTTGTCCTCATATACTCGCACGTCACCATTCAACTCGACAAGTCGCCCCGCCACAGGCAACTCAATGACGGGCACCACGGCAAGGGATCCGTGCACGTCCGGCTTAGTCTGAGGGAGGATGAGGCGCAGCGCAAGGACCAGGCCGGCGGCCGCAGCCAGTGGCAGCATGATCCGCATGACCCGTCGGGAAACAGGGCGCGCAGACGGCTTCCTGGAATCACATTTTCCGGTGGCTTCGTCCTTCAGGGCGACTGGAAGTGCAGCCTCGAGATTCGCCAGAATCAGGAGTTCCTTCCTCAACAGCGGGTCGCGGCGCAGCGCCTCCTCGAATTCATGGACATCAGCGGGCTCCATGCAGTCATTCAAATAAGTCACCAGGTCTGATTCCGAGAACTCTTTCATACGGTCACCCCGCCTTCTGCCTGCAACTTTCCCTCAATACAGGCGCGTAGAGAGCGTCGGGCTCTAACCAGAATCATCTCGACGGCTGCCGTTGTCTTCTTGACTTCCCTGGCGATGTCTTCGATTTTCATGTCGAGGAAGTACTTCATCTGCATAACGACTCTGCTGTGTGAGGGCAAAAGCTTGAGGCAATCTCTGAGGTAGTGGCTACGCATATCGAGTTCTTCGTAGTGAGTCTCGGCGGTATCGGCGAGCAAATCGATCACATCCGGTGCCAGTACTTCCCTCGAACGGGCCAGATGTTGCCGCCATTTCAGCAATTGCAACCGGGTAATACCCATCACCCAACGCCGAAAGGGCCTGTTAGGGTCGTATTCAGAGATTTTCATGCAGGCGACCCGCCAAACATCCTGAATCACGTCGTCCGTTTCACGATGACCTCTTGTCACTGAACGAACGTAGGCACGAACAACGCTATCTTCTTCAATGAAATGCTTGAGCAGGGCCTCGTTAAAAGGTTTTCCGTTGGGCCTATCGCCGGATTCAGCATGTTTGTCTTCATTCATGACTTGACCATCGCTCGCCCGTTTGACGTCGCATTGCCCTTGAGTACCACCTTCTATATAATATCCGCAACAAGGCAGGAAACCAACACAGATATATTGGAATA
>CAZSSA010000168.1:0-2730 GCA_964609375.1 uncultured Verrucomicrobiota bacterium
TTGGCCGCCGCATCAGGGGCCTTTGGAACCGCCGCACCACCGGCAGGGGCCGCCGCCTTGGCCGCCATGATTTCCGTCAACTTCGCCTGGATGAGTTCCATGGCCGCTGCAGCATCGGACTCCTTCTTGAATTCCCGCGCTATTTCTTCCTTGGATTTCTTAACCGCTTTGCCGGCCCTTGCTTTTGCAAACTCCCGCTCCGCCTCTCGATCGGCCTTTTTCGACTCAATCGCCTCGAGTGCCGTCAGCTTTTCCTCCGCTTTCGCCTGGCTCGTAAATCGCTCTGGAGGTCCAACGATCTTCCTCGGCGACACCCGCGCTCCGGCAAACGGAGTCCCTTTATTGCTTTCATCCTCACGCCATGCCTTGGCCGCCGCCGCTACCGCCTGCGGAAAACATTGAGTCTCCAATTGGATGGTTTTTTCCATCTCCTTAAGCTCCGTGGCACTCATCACCTTGGTTGTGGCCTCTTTGGTCATGTCCTGAACCTTGACGATATAGTACGCTTCCGCCGCCGCATAACTGCTCGCCACACCAGTCAACAGCATTCCAGCCAACAACAATCCAATTTGACGTATCTTCATTTGTTTCTCCTGTCTTCAGTATGAATTCACAACAAAAAGAATGCTCCAACCCACAAAGAGCTGCAAGAAGAATGTTGCCTCAACCGGCATATTCCATAACCAACTTAACAGATCGCCCAGTCTCCCCCGTCACAGCCCACCCCCCGGCAATCCGATACCCCGGAATCCACACAATCTCCCGGCCGCATTCAACAACCGGCACACGATCCCGCTCACCACGGGAAACCCCCTCATCCACAAGGATGTCCTGCACCTTCTTTGTCCCCGTCATCCCATACGGCTGCATCCGATCCCCGGCCTTGCGCGACCTCACCACCATGACGCGATTCCGCCATACCCCCGCATCCACCGTCGCCACCGCCGGCAAATCCCCGGGCTTCCCCCCGCGCATACGAACAACCCCTTTCCCAAGTGATGCCACCACCCGCACTCCAATCTCAGGAATCAATGTCTCCCCGGGAATCGCCATCCGCACCCGGAAGACACAAGGCTTTCCCACTCTATTCACCGCCAACCCTTGATCATTCCTGACAACCCTATACCCCATCCCGATGTCCAGACTCTGGCGACCCCGCTTGCGGACAAGCATGGCATCAACCCCGGCAACCCCGTCAAAATCCACCAACCCCTCCGGCACCCCCTGTCCCGCCAACCATAATCGAATCACCCGCCGCCGCGCCGCCTTCGGATAGGCAGCCAGCAGCGCCACCTCCAGCGCTCCTTCGCTCCTCTGGCAACGGCTTAGGATTTCAAGCGCCAACCCATCCAACCACTCATCCTCTTCCGTCAACACATCCATCGTCTTGCAAACCGCATCCCTAACTCTCGGATTATACTCCCTCTCCAGCAAGGGCAACAGGTCGTGCCGAACGCGGTTCCGGAGGTATGCCTTGTCGGCATTGGACTCATCCTCACGCCACATAACCTGATGGCGCTGCAGATAGTTGAGAACTTCCTGTCGACTGGCCCGCAACAGTGGACGCACTACCTTCTGAACCGGGACAGGACTCCCCGGCGCCAACTCGGCCAATGGCACCACCTCGCGAATACCCCCCAAGGCCCCACGGCCTGCACCCCTGCACAGCTTCAGAAAAAACGTCTCCACTTGATCATCCGCCGTGTGGGCGGTAACCACCACATCCGCCCGGACCTTGCCTGCCGTCTTGGCCAGAAACGCATATCGCGCCCGCCGCGCCGCCATTTCAATCGACACCCCCTCCCGCGCCGCCAGCCCCGGTACATTCGCCTTGCCAACCACACAGGGAATGTTCAGGGCACGCGCCGCCGCCTTCACAAACAACGCATCGCGCCCGGCCACCTTGCCACGAATACCATGATGGAGATGCCCCACCGTCAATCGCCAGCGTCGTTGCAACGCCTGCGCCTTCAGCCCATGCAACAGCGCCATCGAATCCGCGCCGCCGGAAACCGCCACCAGGATATGAATGCCATCAGGAAGATGGAAAAGACAAAGCCGCTGTTCAAGCAATCTACAGCTTTCCCCTATTAACAATGTATCACGTCGTGAGTTCAAGTTACTGTTTCAACAATCATTGTCCTGAACCCTGAACCCCGAACCCTCATCCCCTCCCTCCCCTCATGCTTCCAACTTCTTAACCCCGCCCATATATGGCACCAGCGCCTCCGGCAGAACCACTGACCCGTCCGCCTGCTGACCGTTCTCGATGATAGCCACCACGATCCGCGGCAACGCCACACCGGACCCGTTGAGGGTATGCACAAAATCAATCTTCCCGTCCGGCCTCCGGTAGCGGATATTCGCCCGGCGCGCCTGGAACGCCTCAAAATTACTGCATGACGACACTTCCAACCACGCATTCTGACCCGGCGCCCACAACTCAATGTCATAGCATTTCGCCGCCGCAAAACTGATATCACCCGTGCAGAGGCTCAAGACGCGGTAATGCAGTCCCAACCGCTGCAACACATCCTCCGCATTCGCAACCAAAGTCTCCAGTTCATCATACGACGTGGATGGCTCCACAAACTTGACCATCTCCACCTTGTCAAACTGGTGGACCCGGATCAGCCCGCGCGTTTCCTTGCCTGCCGCCCCGGCTTCGCGCCTGAAACACGGCGTGTAAGCCGTCAGGAATATCGGCAATTCCCGGTCAATGATCTCGTC
>CAZSSA010000169.1:0-2700 GCA_964609375.1 uncultured Verrucomicrobiota bacterium
ATGTCGCCACTAATTACGCCATCAACCAAGGCACATTGGCCACCTCCGCTGGCAGTAACTACAGCATCCAATACACCGGTGCGAATTTTGCCATTACCGCGCGTCCTATCTATGTGACTGCTGATGCAGGCCAATCTAAAGTCTACGGAGAAACCGATCCAACCTTTGCTTACACGACCGCGGCTAAAACCACCGGTGCTGGCTTGCTGGGCACAGACAGCGTGACATTAACCGGCGCCTTGGCCCGTGCTGCTGGATCTAACGTTGGCAACTACGCCATTAACCAAGGTGCGCTAGCCGTCTCCTCTGGCAACAACTACAGCATCCAATACACATCACGTGACTACGCCATTACCGCCCGTCCTATCTTCGTGACGGCAGACGCTAACCAAACGAAGGTTTACGGTGAAGCCGATGGCGCGTTCACCTACACGGTCGAAGCGAATGCAACCAATCGTGGTTTGGTGGGCAGCGACACATTTAGTGGTGCGCTAACGCGTGTTACTGGATCCGACGTTGGCAACTACGCCATTAACCAAGGGACATTGAATAACACGAATTATGCAATTAACTTTGCATCGAACAACTTTGCGATTACCGCCCGTCCTATCTTCGTGGCGGCAGCAACAGGTCAAACTAAAGTGTATGGTGAGACAGATCCTATTCTTGCTTATAGCACTGCAGCAAAAACGACAGGAGCCGGTTTGCTTGGCACGGATGGTGTGACGTTGACGGGTAATATAGAGCGCGCTGTTGGAGAGGACGCTGGCGATTACGCCATTAATCAAGGTAATTTGGCGCCTTCTGCTTTGGGGAATTACAACATACAGTTTACCCCAGCAGATTTTAAAATCACGCAACTCGCCCTTGTGGTGGTGGCCAATGAAAAACCCGTTGTTAATTTGAGTGCAAATAAAGCAACGAAGGTCTACGGTGAAGCCGATCCAACACTATCAGTGAGCCTAGCCGAAGGCAGTCGTTTAGTTAGCGGCGACAGTTTAAGTGATGTAACAGGGACTATTACAAGGGTTGCCGGAGAAAGCGTAGGTAATTATGACGTGTTGTTAGGTCAAGGTAGCAAGACTGCCAATTACAGTATTTCCTATTCAGCCGCTAATGGCGCATTTTCGATAACCCCAAGGGCTATTTCGATTACACCAAACCTTAGCATGAAGGTTCAAGGCGCTTTAGATCCTGTCATGGGGGTTCGTTTGAGTGAGGGCAGTTTGGCCCTCTCAGATAGCATGCATGAAGTGGTTGGTGAGCTGCGCAGAACAGCCGGTGAAGCAATAGCCAATTATGACGTTTTATTAGGTCTTGGCGAGAAATCGAGCAATTATCTGATCAGCTACGATAGCAATAATGCAGCATTTATTATTATGCCTTCTGCTGCATTGCCGGTGGCTGGGGTAATTTTAGGTACGCTGGATGATGATCCCAAACGGAAATCTGGCCCGGGCCGAACGGGCCGAAGAAGTGCTGGTGGCAAATGCTTTCCCTGAAGGCAAATAAGTGACGCTTTATTTTTCTGGGATGGGGACAAACTAACTCTTTATTAGGCGGCGTTTATTTAATCACTGCTGTTTTGGCTAGTTCTTCAACCAACACTTTTCGTTTAGCCTCAACCAGACCCTTGATGACGTTGTTTTTTGCTTCATCAAACGAGGCTGGTTTGAATTTTCGTACGTCTTCTACTTTAAGAATGTGCCAGCCTAAACTGGTTTGCACGGGGTTGCTCACGTTGCCTTTTTTTAAGCTTACAACGATGTCGTCTAAGGGCTTAACTATCATGCTAGGTAATAACCAGCCTAGCCTGCCGCCCTGAGCAGCGGAGGTTTTGTCTAGGGATTTATCTTGCGCTAGGCGCTCGAACGACTCGTTGGCCTCCAGGCGCTTGCTAATCTCTTGCGCTTCTTGCTCGCTGCTTAAGAGGATTTGTGAAACGCTGTATTCGTTAGCGTTTCTGCCGCTTTTAGTGGATTCCAACTGGCGGTTGTATTCGTTACGCACGTCTTCTTCTTTGATTGGATTTTTCTTGAAGTAGTCAGCAAACCAAGCGTCGACCAACACTTGCTGCTGCATTAATTTTAGTTGCGCTTTGACTTCTGGCGAGGTGTCTAACTTTTTCTTGCGGGCGTCACCGGCCACCAATTCGCGGGCGATCAATTCGTTTAAGACCATTTTTTCCGCATCGGGACTCACTTGTTGGCCTTGCGCTTGCAGGTTTTGTAAAAAGTGATTGAGCTGCTCTTGCGTGATTGCGACACCGTTTACCGTTTTAATGGCCTTGGGCGATTCTAAAGTGATTTTGCTGACTTTTTCTGCGGCAAAGCTATGACCGCCAATTAAAAGAAAGCTTAAGCATAAGAAAAACGTGATTGCGTTATGGATGCGTGCGACTGACATGGTCATAAATCCTATGATAGAGAATAGCTGGGCATTATAAACTAAGGCCAAGGATAGGTGGATTTTGATGAAAAAAGCCCCTTTTCGGGGCTTTAATTTTTTGGCGGAGAGCGAGGGATTCGAACCCTCGATACAGATTTAAGCCCGTATGCTTCCTTAGCAGGGAAGTGCCTTCGACCACTCGGCCAGCTCTCCGTTTTTAGCAATACTGATCAGCTTGCTGATTTTAGTATTGTTTACGCTAATGCTACTTGGTGTTACCTAATCGAGGCGCGATATTACTTGATTCGCGGC
>CAZSSA010000170.1:0-2697 GCA_964609375.1 uncultured Verrucomicrobiota bacterium
TTGGAGGGGTTAGGGGTGGGTTGTGCGGAAAACGACCTTAACTAAGCGCCATTCGTGGCCGGACACTGGCGTCCCATAGAAATCCTGATCGTAATCGCAATCATAATCGACTGCCCCGGAAAGGATTACGATTACGATTATGATTACGATTACGAAAGAAATTTCAACAATCAAGATGGTGACGCGGCGCAGTTCTCAATGAGTATGTCCCTGGAATTTCAATAATTGCTCTTCATATCATTATCGTATATGATAATAGGCATGCGTGAGATTCTGACAGTTTCAGAGCAACTAAAGCGGCGGAGGGAAGAGAAGGGGTTGTCGCTTTCGGGCCTCGCCCGCCGGGTCGGCACCTCAGCCGCCACCTTGTCGCGTTATGAGCATGGTTGGACGCGGTTCGAAACCTATACTCTGCGTAAACTGGCGACTGCGCTGGGGTGCGAGCTTCAGATTGAACTTGTTGCCAGGCCGGGGATTCCCCGTGTTTCAGTTTCCAGAGCAAAGGCGGTTCACCAATTGCGGCGGTTATTCTGGGATCATCGGCTGGTCGTCAGGGATTTTGACAGGCATCCCATCTGGATGATGGAACGGGTGTTGGAGTATGGGGCTTTGGAGGATGTCAGGCTGGTGATGGAGGTCTTTGGGAAAAGCCGGTTTCTCGATATGGTGGCAGGTGCGACACGGGTATCGGCAAAAACGGCGGCTTTCTGGCGGAGCCTACTGGAGCAAGAAGGAGTCTCATGCACGAAAAAGTTCTCCCGAAACACAGTCTGGAATTGTTGACCCAACTGGAGTCCGACCCTTCTGATTTGCTTAGGGGGTGGATTCTTGCGGGAGGAACCGGGTTGGCTTTCCGGGTGGGGCATCGCGTCTCCGAGGACCTGGATTTTTTCCGGACGGATCTTGAGGATGTACGCACACTCCATGCCGTGCTCGCCCGGCATGGAGACTATGAAACGTTGCAGGAAGATATCCACACCCTGACGGTCATAATCCATAAAACGAAATTGTCGTTTTTCAATGTCCGGGATCCTTTTCTGTTCAACCCGACGCCACATCGTTTCTTTGCGGTGGCGGATACCCGTGACATTGGACTGATGAAATTGGCGGCCATTTCGGGGCGGGGGAGCCGGAAGGACTTCATTGATCTCTACATGATTCTCAGGGATCATCCGCAACTCAAGGAGTATTTCGAATGGCTTCCCCGAAAATATGGTGCCAGCCGGATCAATATCTACCACATTGCAAAGAGCCTGGCTTATTTTGATGATGCCGAAAGTGAACCCTTGCCGAGGATGCTGGTACCGTTTAAATGGAAAGAGTGCAAAAGTTTCTTCATCCGTGAGGCCCATGCGGTCGTGTTATCTTAACAGCTTTAGCCGGAAGCATTGAGCGGGTCTTTAGCCCGCGGGGAATAGGAACTCGAAGCCGCTCGCGGCCGCCACGGTGCGTTTCATGAAGGCCCAACCCAACGTGTGGGAGTGTCTGGAGCCCCATAGCGGGGAGCCGGCGTGAATAGGACATGGTTGGCAGGCGTTTTGAAAAAAAGTTCGCCCTGAATCATTCACCCAGAGGATTCCAGACTCGATGGAATCCCAAGTTTTGAAAATCAGCGCCGTTGACGGTCGCGAACTCGGTGACACCGTGATGGCGCAATGTCAGGGCGAGGCGGACATCAATAAGCTTTCGCCTCGCAAATTGATCCCGTCCGGCGTGTTCCCAGGCGGCGGTCATCACAGGGGCATTTTCAACGAGTCGCCATTTTGGATTGTGCCGTAGAGTCTGGATTAAACGGCTGGCGTCCCCGGCGGACAGTGGGGTTGTGACGACGGCGGGATTGCGTAGCAGGAGGTAAAGTTCAACAAGAATCAGTTCGCAAATCACCATCGCGTCGTTGTCGCTGTGAGATTCAAGAAAAGCTCTGGCTTGCTCATGGCCTGGGGCAGATGCCTCGAGAGCGGCAAACAGAATATTGGTGTCAATCGACAGCATCATGTCTTAACGCCTTGATGTGAAATTTTGGAGGCACCCACAAGCTTCGGTTCCTCGTCCTCTGCCGCCAAATTCCGCAAGACCTCAAGTGTTACGCCCTGCCGAAGCTGTGTGTGTACCGCTTTCGGGATATGCCATGCGCGTTCATGGGAGGAGATCAGTGGGGGATATACCCTTGTGATGTATTCCACGCCGCGGCGCATGACTTCCGCCAGCGACATCTCGCGCTCCCGGGCAACCCGTCGTGCCTCGCGGTACAAGCAATCCGGAAGTTGAATCTGCGTTTTTATCATGATGGCAATATACACAGATGGCATTTTGATGTCAATCCGAACTTTGAATGGAGTCCGCCGCCCACCGGGGTGGGCGAAAACGAGTGGGTAACTTTCTGGGGAGATCGGAAAACGACTACGGCGACGACTACGGTTGACGCGTATAAGAACAACAGGCAAGGACGGGCATGAAATATACCGTCCTTGACCGTTGACAGCCGACTTAATCTCTGACGATTAGGGTGAAAGATTATGGTGAGAAGATGGGCGGGTGGCGGGATGCAGCGGGGAATGGTTGATGGGGAATGGTTGATGGTTCATGGAGACATAAGCCAGAAAGACAATCTTTGTCGCGAGCGTTGTCGAATTTGCCTGCCACGCCCTACCGAATGCGGGGGAAGACGGCGGGCCTGGCAGTCCCGCCCTACCGAAT
>CAZSSA010000171.1:0-2696 GCA_964609375.1 uncultured Verrucomicrobiota bacterium
TTCCGGCTATGCCGGGTTAGGATAACAGATATGGATTCTTCACTTCCTCTTCGTGTGGCCATGGTCGGCGTCGGCAATTTCGGCGCCGCGCGCCGGGCGCGAATGCGCAAAACCGGCCTCTTCCACATCATCCGCACCTACGACACCAACCCTGACGCCCTCGCCCGCGCCAAGGCACAGGATGGCGCGGAGCCCGCGACAAGCTTCGAGGAACTCCTGGCGACGCCCGGCATCGAGGCGATGATCATCTCCACCGGCGCGAAATATCACGCGGAACAGGCGATCGCCGCCATGAACCGCGGACTGCACGTGTTCGTGGAAAAACCGCTGTGCGCGACGCCGGAAGAGGTCCGCGCCCTGGCGGCAGCCCAGGCGCGTTCACGGGTCGTGGTCGGGGTCGGCCACACGGATAACACCCGCGAGCCGTTTATCCAGCGGATCCGTGCCATGATCGACGCGGGCGAACTCGGCGCGATCGCCACCTTCGAGAACACCACCGCGCACAGCGGGGGACTGGAGATCCAACCCGGCGACTGGCGGGGCGACCCTGCGGCCAATCCCGGCGGAATGCTGTTTCAGTGCGGCGTCCACGCGCTTCACGACCTGCTGTATCTCTTCGGCCCGATCGCCAAGGTAATGTGCGCCATGCGTCACGACGTTCATACCACGCGGACCGCTGACACAGCCCACTGCATCCTGACCTTCGCTTCCGGCCTCACCGGCACCCTTAACGCCTACCACGTCACCCCATACCGGCACACCTTCAGCGTGTTCGGAACCGTCGGCGCCCTGCACCGGCGCGACCGTTACGGCGACGAGGGCACCAGCCTCGTGTTCCAGCCCCGCAAACACGGGGAATACGAGGAAGAGATCCCCTTGGCGGTCGAGGCCGGCGGCGACGACGGCACTGGCAACCTGCGGAGTTTTTACCAGGCCATACGAACCGGTTCGCCTTGCTATCCCTCTCTCCTGGACGGCGCGCGCGCCGTCTCCGCGGTCTTCGCCGCTGAAGAGTCCGCCCGCACGGGATGCGCCGTGACGGTCGCCGATCCCGCCCCTTGAATGCCGCAAATCCTGGAAAGAGCAGTTGAGAACCGAAACCCCTTAACCGATAAGCGAACAGGGGTATGCACTTGACTCATGGGACGCACAGCGTGGACGGGGAACCCACCCCCAACCCCTCCAAGGAGGGGAGAAATCCAAGACTTACAGGCAATCGGGTTCCCCTCCTGGGAGGGGTAGGGGTGGGTTCTTCATCGCATGAGTAAAGTGCATAGCCCTATAAGCGAATGAGGCGGTTAAGGGTTCACACACCAAGCAGACCCCGCCTACGGTCGTTCCCATCACAATCCCCCCCTACCGCCGGGCGAAGAAGTGCCATCCTCCCAGTTGCGCAGGATTGCCGGGATCGTCCTTTTTCAATTCCCGATAGCCCTCCGCCACCTTCCGGAACGCGGCGGCGTACTCCTCGATGACCGCCGGACGGTCATGCTTGAACCAGGGGATGAGGTAGGTGCGCGCTCCAACCCCCTCCGTCACCGGCAGGCTGCCCGCCGGCTGGCGCACATCCCGCACCGCGTTGGCAATCCGCGTGGGACGGCCATGGCCGTAAACATCAGCGGTGTTCAGCAGCGGATGCAGGTGCAACGGCAGATTGCAGCCCGTAACCGTGGGGAATCCCTCGGCGGATACGGCTTCGCAGAAACGCGTGACCGACAGGCCGTCGAGTTCCTCCGGCACGTACAGTCCGCGGGCCGCATACCAGCCGCCCATCTCGCTCCCGCTCCCCTTCGGGGGACGGTGCGCCCGCAACCCCGGCACACCCTCCAGCAGGTCCCAGAAGCGGTGCATCGCCTTCAGGATCTCCGCATTGCGCCGGTCGTAGTGGCGCAACTGGACGCGGCCGACCGCCGCGCTCATCTGGTGCATGCGGTACTTGTAGCCGCCCGACGGCAGATGCGCATAGGGAAGCAGGTCGGCGGTCTGGAGATCCGTCTTGTACCGCTCGTAGTGGCCCAGCGTGAGCGCGCGCTCGTAGAGTTCCAGGTTGTCGGTCACAAGCATGCCAGCCTCGCCCGCCACCAGGCTCTTGCCTGTCATCATCGACATCGCGCCGGCATCGCCGATCGAGCCGAGCTTGCGTCCCTTGTACACCCCGCCGTGGGCATGGGAAACGTCTTCGATGACCTTGATCCCCCGCTTGCGCGCAATCGCCATGATCGGGTCCATGTCGGTCGGATACCCCAGGTAGTGCACGACCACGATCGCCTTCGTGCGATCCGTGAGGCGGCGCTCGACATCGCGCGGGTCAAGACAGAGCGAATGCGGCTCGACGTCCGCGAAGACGACCGTGCCGCCGAGCGAGAACACGGACAGGCAGGACGCCCAATAGGTGAGGCTCTGACAGATGATCTCGTCGCCCACGCGCACGCCGCAGGCGTACATCGCCGCCTGGATCGCGGCGGTCCCGTTGTTGAACCCCAGGGCGTGGCGCACGCCCTGCCATTCGGCGAATTCCTTCTCGAACGCGAGCGTCACATCGGATCCCGACATCGCCCGGCGCCGGAGCACATCGAGCACAGCGGCTTCGTCTTCCGCCGTGACAATGGGCCAGTCGAAAATATCCCCGGGTTCGGTCCGGATCGCCTTGCTTCCGCCAAAAATCGCCAATTTCTTCTCGTTCATACGTCGTCTCC
>CAZSSA010000172.1:0-2683 GCA_964609375.1 uncultured Verrucomicrobiota bacterium
TGGTACCGCAAACGTCACCTGCGCACCCTGTCCACCACCGAAATTCTCCGCGCCTAGTTCTTGCAACAGGCATCCCCCTCCCTTCAAGGCAGAGGAAGGCGGCGGGGGGATCTTGATTCATCCAGCCAATCACCGAACTTAGAACAACGTGTAGATAAACGGCGCCACCGTCTGGCCCGTCACAATAAAAAGCCCCAGCAGCAGGAACACCAGCACCACCGGGATAATCCACCACGCCTTGTTGTGCCATGCAAATGAACCAAATTCCTTCAGAAGCCGACCCAGATGTTTCAGAAATCGCATGGCAATACCCCTCTCAATCTAAACTATATTCCTGCCGCCAATTGGCCTTGTCTTTCCACGGAGGCTGATCCTTCTTGGACAACACAAACGACCCCAGCACCAGATAATCCATCTCCGTCCTCATAAAGCACCGATAGGCATCCTCCGGTGTGCAAACAATCGGTTCACCCCGCACATTGAAGGACGTGTTAATGATAACCCCATATCCGGTCAATGCCTCAAACGCCTTGATAATCGCATAGTAACGGGGACTGCTCTCCGGCGACACCGTCTGCACCCGCGCCGAATAATCCACATGGGTAATCGCGGGAATGTCGGACCGCACCTGATTGATGCGTTCCCGCATCGGCACCTTCCCCACATTCTCCATCCCCCGACATCGATCCTCGCGCACTTGCGCCACTAACAACATGTACGGCGACGGCCGGTCCAACTCGAAATAATCGCTCACCCGCTCCTCCAGGCAGGAGGGGGCAAACGGACGGAAACTTTCCCGGTACTTGATCTTGAGATTCATGACGCTCTGCATCTTCGAGGAACGGGCATCACCGATAATCGACCGTCCGCCCAATGCCCTTGGTCCGAACTCCATCCTCCCCTGCACCAGCCCGATCACGTTTTCCGTCGCTACCAGCTTGGCAATCTCCGCCGCCCACGCCTCGCCTTCCAACCGCCGGGCGGGATATCCATTCGCCTTCAGGAACGCATCGACGGCATCATCCTCAATATCCGGCCCAAGCAGGGAACCACGAATCGCATCATGAACATTATCCGCCTTGCGAGGATGATTAAGAACCTGATGCCAGACCATCAATGCCGCTCCCAATGCCCCCCCCGCGTCTCCGGCCGCAGGCTGAATCCAGATATCCTTGAAAATCCCCTCGCGCAAAAGTCGTCCATTAGCCACACAGTTCAGCGCCACTCCGCCCGCCATGCACAAATACGGCTCCCCCGTAATCTCCCTGGCATGACGCGCCATTCTCAAGACAATCTCTTCGGTCACCACCTGAATGGACCGCGCAATATCCATCTCGCGCTGCGTGATCTCGCCTTCCGCTTTCCGCGCCGGCCCGCCAAACAACGCGGCAAACGCGTCATTGGTCATCGTCAGCCCGTCAAGATACCCGAAATATTTCAAATTTAACCGGAACGATCCGTCGTCCCGCATATCCAGCAAATTGTCGCGAATCGTATCCACATAGGTCGGCTCGCCATACGGCGCCAACCCCATCAATTTATACTCGCCGGAATTGACCCGGAACCCCGTAAAATAGGTGAACGCCGAATACAACAAGCCCAGCGAATGGGGAAAATGAAGATCCTTGAGAATCTCAATGCGATTGCCGTCGCCACGCCCAATCGCGCTCGTGGACCACTCGCCTACCCCGTCCAATGTCATGATGGCCGCCTTCTGGAAGGGCGAGGCAAAAAACGCACTGGCCGCATGCGACTCATGATGCTCCGGAAAATATATCGGGACCGCGCTCTTCAGCCCGCAGTGCTCCAGCGCCTCCTCGATCTCCATCGGGATCCAAAGCTTCTCCTTCATCCAGAGCGGAACCGCCATCATAAAGGATCGCAATCCAAAAGGCGCCACGCTGAAATAGGTTTTGAGTATGCGCTCGAACTTCCTGATCGGTTTATCGTAAAAGGCGACCCCGTCCAGTGTTCCACCCCCCTGCCGCGCCAACTCGCTCAAGCAGAACTTGACCGCATTAATCGGGAACCCCGCGTCGTGTTTCTTCCGGGTAAACCGCTCTTCCTGGGCGGCAGCGATAATCACGCCATCACGCACCAGCGCGGCAGCGGAATCATGATAAAACGCACTTATTCCCAGGATATTCATCAGAATTGCCGCTTGTATTCATCGGGATTGGCGACCGGTTTACGCACAATCCAATACGTTGTTGCCTTCGTCGGAAACTGGCGAGCCATGGGATCATTCCCCGTCATCATCAAAATCAAACGTCCCGGCGCAAACACCAGATAATACATCGGAACCAGCAACAGCCAGGTAAGCCCAATCCCCGCCGCCTTCCCTAACCAGCGTCCACCCTGCTCCAGCTTCAAAAACAACGCCGGAACAAGCAAACCGCTCAGCAACACCACGGCCCCAACCCCCGCCACAACTCCCCCGGCAACCATCCGACCCTTCCACGTCAGAAATGCCGCCACGGCAAATGGAATCAAGGCCTGAAGCGACGCTCGCTTGGCCACGCTTGAACAGTGATATGTTGTGTTTTCCACCATAAACGAACCGGGAAGATACGCCGTTCCGCACGCAAAATCAAGCAACCCCTTGCCTATATCGCGCTGCCTGAACCCCGAACCCTTCTGTCCCGCTCATCATTTCCATTCGTAATTCTTAATTCACAATTCG
>CAZSSA010000173.1:0-2652 GCA_964609375.1 uncultured Verrucomicrobiota bacterium
TTTGCCGAGTTCCTTAACCATAGTTCTCCCGATCGCCTTGGTATTCTCTACCCGCCCACCTGCGTCGGTTTGGGGTACGGGCGCCATATCTACTCACTGCTGGGCTTTTCTTGGCAGTATGGAATTAGTGACTTCGCACAAATGTGCTCGGCATCGTGTCTCAGAGTATGTGACCCCAACTCTCATCGGGATCCTCCTACGCACTTACCCGGGGACTACCATCGCCCCGGTTCACCTATCCTTCTGCGTCCCCCTTCAGTTACCCGCAACCAACTAGGCAGGTTCGCCCGAAGGCAGCCCCCACTTTGTCGATATTGAGCTTGGCGCGTATATGGCGGTACTGGAATATCAACCAGTTGTGCATCGACTACGCCTCGCGGCCTCGTCTTAGCTCCCGACTTACCCTGGGAGGATTAGCCTTCCCCAGGAACCCTTGGGCTTACGGCGGAGGAGTTTCTCACTCCTCTCTCGCTACTCATGCCTACATTCTCACTTGATGACACTCCACGTCGGGTTATCCCGCCGCTTCAGTCGCATCATCAACGCTCCTCTACCACTCCAACATAAATGTTGAAATCCATAGCTTCGGCTCAGGACTTGAGCCCCGTTAAATTGTCCGCGCAGATTCACTCGACCAGTGAGCTGTTACGCACTCTTTTAAGGATGGCTGCTTCTAAGCCAACCTCCTGGCTGTCTGTGCAAATCCACATCGTTTTCCACTTAGTCCTGAATTTGGGGCCTTAGCTGATGATCTGGGCTGTTTCCCTTTCGACCAACGAAGCTCATCCCCCGTGGTCTCACTGCCATGCTCTGGAGTACCGTAATTCGGAGTTTGGCTGGGGTCGGTAAGCTTGTAGGCCCCCTAACCCATCCAGTGCTCTACCTCCGGTACTGAACGCATGACGCTGCACCTAAATGCATTTCGAGGAGAACCAGCTATCGCCGAGTTTGATTGGTCTTTCGCCCCTAACCACAGGTCATCACCGCCATTTTCAACTGACGTGTGTTCGGTCCTCCACGGGGTCTTACCCCCGCTTCAACCTGCCCATGGCTAGATCACTCGGCTTCGGGTCTACAGCTAGCGACTGAACGCCCTATTCAGACTCGCTTTCGCTCCGGCTACCCCTCACGGGTTAACCTCGCCACTAACCGTAACTCGTAGGCTCATTCTTCAAAAGGCACGCCATCGCGGCCATACACACAAGTGTGCATGACGACGCTTTGACTGTTTGTAAACCAACGGTTTCAGGTTCTATTTCACTCCCCTCCCGGGGTTCTTTTCACCTTTCCCTCACGGTACTGGTTCACTATCGGTCGCCAATAAATACTTAGACTTACGGGGTGGTCCCCGCAGATTCATGCCAGTTTGCTCGGTCCCGGCATTACTTGGGATTGGTTACGAAGATTGCGTGCGTTTCGTGTACGGGGCTTTTACCCACTATGGCCGGCTTTTCCGAAACCGTTCCACTACCCAGCAATTTGTTAACTTCGTGACACTTCTGATGCAGTGTCTAAACGTCCCACAACCCCCTGTCGGCAACTCCATCAGGATATTGCACCGACACGGTTTGGCCTCTTCCCTTTTCGCTCGCCACTACTAAGGGAGTCGCGTTTGCTTTTCTTTCCTCAGGGTACTGAGATGTTTCAATTCCCCTGGTTCCCTCTACCGGAGCTATGTATTCACTCCGGAGTTACACCCCATGACGGGTGCAGAGTTTCCTCATTCAGACATCTATGAGTCAAAGCCTGGTAGACGGCTCGTCATAGCTTTTCGCAGTCACCCACGTCTTTCATCGGTTATTGGCGCCAAGGCATCCACCGTTGGCTCTTTGTAGCTTGGAATTTAAATTAAGAATTATCTAGATGCTCGTGCTTGCTCTGAAATTCTCAAGGTGCGAACGCAATATGTGGCAGCTACTGCTGCACTGCACATCACTCACAGTGGACCGAACATCTGACACCCAAATATTGGCAAGGTGTTTCGACACGCGATCATGTGTCAGAGGGATGACTCCCTCAAAACGAAAGAGAAGACCAGTCAGACAAAGTTGTCACAAAATGGGAGGCGAACCTACGACCATGTTGTGGCTTTGACTGACACGACAGTGCACTAACTTGGAATCCACATAATCGACCAACGAATGTCGGTTCGATCATGCTTCATCTCCTTAGAAAGGAGGTGATCCAGCCGCACCTTCCGGTACGGCTACCTTGTTACGACTTCACCCCAATCACCGACCCCACCTTCGACGGCTCCTTCCTTGCGGTTAGGCCACCGGCTTCGGGTGTTGCCGACTTTCGTGGTGTGACGGGCGGTGTGTACAAGGCCCGGGAACGTATTCACCCCGGCGTGCTGATCCGGGATTACTAGCAACTCCAGCTTCATGAAGTCGAGTTGCAGACTTCAATCCGAACTGAGACCGACTTTATGGGATTGGCCAACCCTCGCGGGCAAGCGACCCTTTGTATCGGCCATTGTAGCGTGTTTGCAGCCCTGGACATAAGGGGCATGAGGACTTGACGTCATCCCCACCTTCCTCCGAGTTGACCCCGGCGGTCTTCCATGAGTCCCCAACATTACTTGCTGGCAACATAGAATAAGGGTTGCGCTCGTTGCGGGACTTAACCCAACATCTCACGACACGAGCTGAC
>CAZSSA010000174.1:0-2619 GCA_964609375.1 uncultured Verrucomicrobiota bacterium
GTTTTGGGGCTGGTGCCGCTGGTGTGATAGCCATCGAAGGTTGCCTTTGTGAAATACTTCACATAGGTATCGATGTCGTGTGTCGGGATGGGTGTGGTTGTTTGGTAACGATACCATTTGCCCGGTGCCGCGAGGTTGGAGGCGACGCAGGACATCGTCAGGTTTGTCAGGGGGGCTGAAGCCAGTCCTACATAATCTGTGGCAGCCCCGTAAGTAGCCTGAAGGCTGATGTTGGAGGGATTCAGGAAGAGGTGATACACGTCGACCATGATGTTGACGGTGTTGGTATAGAGGGGGATGGATGGCGAGACGACAAGATTGCTCATGGAGAGGGTGGAGGCAAAGGGAGCGGTGACCAGAATCTCGTCAAGGCAGACGCGTCCTGCCTTGTTTGTGAAGGTGTCGTCATTGTAGATGCGGACGTATTGGCTGACGGTGTCGTAGACGCTGGTCCGGAAGTAAAGGTAGTCGTTGGTGTTGACGATGTTATTCAGGATGCCGATGGTGGTCCAGTCGGTGTTGTTGGTGCTGTCGGTGGCGCAGGTCTGCACGACGAGCTTGGCTGGCGGGACGGGGCCGGTCAGTGCCCAATTGCGGTACCAGAAGCTGACTTCACCGATGCCGCCGGAGATCTGGGGTGTGCGCACGTAGGGGTAGGTATTGGTGTCTGGTTTTGTTGCAGGATCGGTTGAAATATTGGATGTCCGGTTACTGTTCAGGTAGCCGCAATTGGCGTAGAATTTTCGAACCGCAGGCGGGGCGATATCTATGGCCGCGTTATTGGCGCGCCAACTTGCCCCGATAACATAGGGGCTGATATTGAAGGAATTCAACAATAAGGCGCCGGGTTTCGGCGTGGTATTCTTGATGCGCAAGTAGGCGTTAGTGGGTGGGAGCAAGAGTGTAAATTCTGCTGTGATGTATGTTGATCCGGGGTTGGTGACATTGGTGGCGATGCTGGTAATGTTCGACCATGTTGTTGGCGTGTTATAGGCAATCTGGACATCGAAGGTGACACTGGAATTCGATCCGGCCGAGTAGGCGAAACTTAGCGTATGGATGCCATTGGTGAGGAGAGGGCTTTGCAGATACTGGTCCGAACCGAACGGATTGGCGCGACTGGCCTCCAGACGGCAGATATTGTCGCCAAATGATTTGTTCTCGATCCAAGCATGGGAGGCAATCCAGCCGGCATTGGTGACGGATTGTGAGTACCATTCTTTGACGGTGAGGTCATCGAAGAAAACACTGTTGGTGCCAGTATCGTGGGAGAAAATGACATTGTGTGTGCCATTGGTCTGCAGGGTGATGGTGTTGGTGTAGAAGGATGTATTGGTGACCGAATAGTGGTTGGTCGCCGCTTTCCATTTGGTTTCATTGGCTAAATCGAAATAGGTGGAGTCGTGAGGAAGGTTGGTGGGCATCAGGTTGATGCTGATGATCGTGTTTGTGTAAGTGCCGACATTTTGAACTTTGTACGAATACTTAATGGATTCAATGCCGCGGAAAGGCACGGTGCTTTCATCGGCGACCTGGGCCACCCACCGTTCACCTTTAGGTAGAGATGTCGGATCGGTTTGGACTGAACTTGATACTATTTTTGATCCATAAATGACATAGAAGTCGTCACCGCCGACGCCACCATTGACGTAGGTACTGAAGGTTGCCCATCCAGCGCCATCGAAGGAATCGGATCGGATTCTGGCCGTGTTAACTGTCCAGTCGTCGAACGAAAGAGTTAAAGGAGAAGCAGCGGCGTTATTGTCTGTCAGTTTATAGGTGGTTCCATCGCCGCTCCACGATTCGAAATCCTGCCAGACGCAAGGGATGACGAAATATTGGCCGGAGGCTTCGTCAATGCGGAGGAGGTATTGTCCGGCGGCGAATGAACCGCTGATGGAGAAAGTGGTCTGGTTGGTTCCGGCGGTGTCGGCGAGAGGGAGGGCGGTTTGCCAGTTATTGGAATTACCCCAGGTGATGGGATTGGTGGCGTAGCCTGAGCCAGTGGTGTAGCCATTGCCCAGGAATGATATGGAGAGGGAGTTGGTGGTGGATCCAAGACTGGCCACAGCCTGCCATGAACGGTCGTTCAGCAGGCGCGCTGGCTGGGTTTGGCCGTTGATGACGGCGGTGACGTTGCTGAAGGAGGAGGCAAACTGCCGGACGGTATAGAAGGTTGGGGCATTGGAGCCGCCGGAGGGATAATAGCGGGGACTGTGATTGTCGGCTGGTGTCCCGTAATAGCCATAGAAATCGCACCGGATGTAGTACTGGATGACGGTGTCGCGTATCTGGGCCGGGATGGTGAAGGGGGAAGTTGAGTAGGTGGTGCCGGAGGTGCGAATCATGGGCAGGGGGGTGAAGCTGGTGGTGTTGGCGAGTCGGTAATACAGTATCGGGGTAATAGCCCAGGCGGGGAAGATCGGGTTGATTGAGGAGATGTTGCAGGAGACAGCGACGGTGTCGCTTGCCGAGGGATAGCCGGGGTTGATGAAGACGTTGGTGATGAGAACATCGGCAGGGGGAAGGGGGACAAAAATGGTGTCGATGACGGGGAACCCGGTGGCGGCGGTGGTTCTGCGCAGGCGAATGTAGAGGTTGCTGGTGGTGTCAAAGGTA
>CAZSSA010000175.1:0-2605 GCA_964609375.1 uncultured Verrucomicrobiota bacterium
GTGGCCTTGATGTCGCTCTTCACGAAGCGGAAGAGTTTCTTCAGGACCGACTGGCGTTCGGCGACCGACTTGCTGAGGATCATTTTCCGGAGCAGGAACAGAGGCTCATCACTGCCCTTGCCGTAGAACATGTGCTCGGTGCGGAACAGGCCGATGCCCTCGGCGCCGAAGGCGCGGGCCTTGCGGGCATCCTCGGCGGTATCCGCATTGGCGCGAACGCCCATGGTGCGGAATTTGTCGGCCAATGCCATGAACTTCTGGAAGCGGGGATTTTCCGTGGCGTCGATCAGCGTCAGTTTGCCGGCGTAGACATTACCGCGGGTTCCGTTCATGGTGACGAACGCGCCTTCCTTGAGGACCTGGGTGCCGACCGTGAGTTCCTTCTTGTGAGCGTTGACGTGCATGGCGCTGGCGCCGACGATACAGCACTTGCCCCAGCCGCGGGCCACGAGGGCCGCATGACTGGTCATGCCGCCGCGGCCGGTGAGAATACCCTCGGCAGCGCGCATTCCCTCGACGTCCTCCGGGTTGGTTTCTTCGCGAACGAGGATGACGGTCTTGCCGGCCTTGGCCCACTTGACGGCATCATGCGCGGTGAAGACGATTTGGCCGCAGGCGCCGCCGGGTCCGGCGGGCAACCCCTTGCAGAGGGCCTTGGCCAGGATTTCCGCCTTGGGATCGACGACGGGATGCAACATCTCGTCCAACTGGGCGGGCTTGATGCGCAGGACCGCTTCCTTTTCGTTGATCATCTTCTCGTCGAGCATATCCATGGCGATATTCAGGGCGGCGGTGCCGGTGCGCTTGCCCGTGCGGGTCTGCAGCATGAACAGGCGGCCTTCCTGAATGGTGAACTCGATATCCTGCATGTCATGATAATGCGATTCGAGCTTGTTGCGGATGGCGACCAATTCGCGATAGGTCGAGGGCATGGCCTTTTCGAGCGAGTCCAGGCTGCGATTCTGGTCGTTCTTGGTGGCCTCGTTCAACGGGCTGGGGGTACGGATACCGGCGACGACATCCTCGCCCTGGGCGTTGATCAGCCATTCGCCGTAGAACAGGTTTTCGCCGGTGGCCGGGTTGCGGGTAAACGCCACGCCGGTGGCCGAGGTGCTGCCCATGTTGCCGAACACCATGGCTTGGACGTTGACGGCGGTGCCCCACTCGTCCGGAATGCCCTCGATGCGGCGGTAGGAGACGGCGCGCTTGCCGTTCCAGCTCTTGAAGACGGCCATTGTGCCGCCCCACAACTGCTCCATGGGATCATCCGGGAAAGGCTTGCCAAGCACCTTTCTGATGCGCTCCTTGAACTTATCGGCGAGCAACTTGAGGTCAGCGACGGTCATGTCCGTATCCGTCTTGTAGCCCTTGCGGGACTTAAGTTCGTGCATGATGCCTTCGAGCTGCATGCGGATGCCTTTGCCCTCGGCGGTCTCAACGCCTTCGGCCTTTTCCATGACGACGTCGGAGTACATCATGATCAGGCGGCGGTAGGAATCGTAGACGAAGCGTTCGTTGCCGGTTTTGGCGACCAGGCCGGGGATGGTCTTGGTGCAGAGGCCGACGTTCAGGACGGTTTCCATCATTCCCGGCATGGAGGCGCGGGCGCCGGAGCGGCAGGAAACCAGAAGGGGGTTGGAGGCATCGCCGAACTTCATTCCCATGGCCTTTTCGACCTCGTGCAGGGCGGTTTCGACCTGGAGGGTCAATCCGGCGGGCATCCGCATGTCATTTTCAAAATACTCGTTGCAGCACTCGGTGCTCACGGTGAAACCAGCAGGAACGGGAAGGCCCAGGCGGCACATTTCCGCCAGGTTGGCGCCTTTGCCGCCCAGCAAATTTTTCTGCTTGGCGTCGCCCTCGGTTCTGCCGGGGCCGAAACTATACACATACTTTGCTTTTCCGATTGTCTTGGTCATCTTGCGATGCTCCCTGTCTCTTTGTTTGTGCGCCGTTTTATGGCGGTACACGTTGGTTAGTAAATAGTCCAAACACTGATTTCGCCTGTTCGCAGACAGAAGCCGTCCGCCACTACCCTTTTCCGGCAAAGTCCGGCCACGACACTGATCGTGACACGAAGGATCCGAATGGCCGCGGGAATTGCGGACTGGACAACCGTATACGAATCGATACGATTAACGGCTCGCACTATAAGGAAAGAGGAGGGGGAGTGCAAGGGGTTTTGGAAAGATTTTGTGACCAATAACGGAAGGAGAAACAAGGTGAGTAAACAGGAAACGATGGTGGCCAACACCATTCGAGGGTTGGCAATGGATGGAGTTCAGAAGGCAAATTCAGGGCATCCCGGGATGCCGATGGGGATGGCGGATGTGGCGGCGGTGCTGTTCCTTAGGCATCTTAATCATTGCCCGTCAAAGCCTGACTGGGCGAATCGGGACCGGTTTGTGTTGTCCGGCGGGCACGGGTCAATGTTGTTGTACAGCCTGTTGCATTTGACGGGATACGGATTGCCGTTGGACGAGTTGAAGTTGTTCCGGCAGTGGGGCAGCCAGACGCCGGGACATCCGGAGTTCGGGCATACGGTGGGTGTGGAAACCACATCCGGTCCGCTGGGACAGGGGTGTGGTAATGCCGTGGGGATGGC
>CAZSSA010000176.1:0-2604 GCA_964609375.1 uncultured Verrucomicrobiota bacterium
CATCGGCCGCGACTATGTCATGGCGGCGAAACCCAATCCGGCCTTCGTCGCAACGGCCCGATTCGATCCCGCACCGGTGGAAGCGGAGATCGCGCGGTACTGCAAAGCCTGTCGAGACCAGGGCACCACTCTGGAGTTCGTTCTGAAGGACATCAGCACAATTGCCAACAATCCGGAGAGCCTGACTCAATGGGCAGCAACAGTAAGCGCCACCATTGACCAGTACTATTCCTGATGCAACGGACGGATGGGAGCATGAATATGCCAAGCATGAAGGATCTGGCTGGCGTATGTTCTCGTCGCATCAACATACAGCATCGCCTGGTGTTTCAGGTTCTGGAAGACGGCAAGACATTTAAAATCATCCGACTGTAGACGCATTACGAATAAATTGGATGGACAGACCCCGCCCAACACCCCCTGACAATCCGTTTGACTCACCGCCTGCACAGTCCTACAGTCTCTTTAGTTTCGTTTGAAAGAAACCAATCACAAGGAGATCCGTATGAAAAGCATGGCACTATGGGCAACAGTGGCGGCATTGGCAATTTCAAGTCTCGCCTACGGAGAAGACGAAGCCAAAGGCGGACTGCGATATTCCATCTCCGTCAGTAAATTCGAAAACCAGGCCGGCTGGCATGGACAGTGGGATATCGGCGATGCCTGGGGCGCCGTCCTCACCGATGCCCTCCAAGCTTCAGGAAAATTCATTGTCCTCGGCGAAAAAGATATGCGCGGCGAAGCCATGGCAGAGCAGGATCTTGGAGCCTCCGGTCGCGTCGCCGGCGGCAGCAAAACTCCTAAAATCGGCCAGATGACCCCCGCTCAACTGCTCGTCAAGGGCGCCATCACCCATGTCCAATCCTCAACCGCTGGCGGCGAAGGCGGTATCAACTTCAAGGGGATCCGGCTCGGCGGCTCGAAGGACTCAGCCGAAATCAACGCCACCGTCTACGTTGTTGACTCGCAAACCGGCCAAGTCAAAGCCTCCACCAAGGTCGTCGGCAAGGCAGGCAAGCGTGGCCTTGCCGTGGGCTATTCCGGCTCCGGACTTGGCGGATTGACCGGCGATTTGGGTGGATTCAGCAAGGATAATGTCGGTAAAGCCACCGCCGATGCCGTTGCCCAAGCCGTGGAGTTCCTGACAAAACAACTCGACAAGATTCCCTGGGAAGGCTCCGTCGTGTCCGCCAAGAACGGCAAGATCATCATCAACCGGGGCGCGCGTGAAGGCGTTGCCGAAGGACAATCCTTTATTGTCGGCAAAGTCGAAGTGACCACCGATCCCGACACCGGCGAAGAACTGGACCGCTCGGTTGAAAAAGCCGGCACCATCGTTGCCAAAAGCGTGAAGGAGAAAATCTCCATCTGCGAAGTCACCGAAGGCGGCAAGGGCATTGACAAGGGAATGTCCGTCCAGCCCGCCAAGTGACAGCTATGGGCCTGCAAAAAGGGTTCAGGGATGATTGACCTCACTCCTGAACCCTGAACTCTTTCCACATGCCACATCCCCCCTCCAGAATGGATAGTGCGCGTACTTTGGTATACACATTGACTCCATTGCTGCATACAAAACAACACACTTATCCGTCCTTCAGGGTTCGCCTCGTCTTTGCACGCCTGCCGGTCCGTGTAAATAACGCCGTGGAATCTTAATATTCACCCACTAATACGACCATCGGCCTTGACTCAACCCCTGTTCAATATCCCGCCCGACCATTCGGCATGCTTATTGCTAGTCTAGACCAGTGCAATAAACATCAGAAGGGAATAGCACATGAATCAACTGGTACAGTATTTCATTTCCGGCGGCAATCTCATGTGGGTGCTGTTGCTGGCATCAATCATCTCGTGGGCCATTGTCCTCGAGCGTGCCATCCGGCTCCAACGACGACGGCTGATTGACGACGCCCTCGTCCGTGATGTCCGCAGCGCCCTCGGGCGCGGGGACCTGGAAGCGGCGGAATCCATCGCCAATCAGAAACCCGTCCTCGTCGGCCTGGTCCTCGCCAAGGCGATTGATGAATACCGGCACACGGAAGCCGATCTCGAAACCGCCTTCCAGGGAGCGGCGGAACGGCAGTTGCGAGTGCTCTGGAACAACATGGGCGCGCTGAATACCATCGCCCGCGTGGCCACCATGCTTGGGTTGCTCGGAACGGTCATCGGCATGGTACTCGGCTTCGAGGAACTCACCAAGGCAGGTGTGGCCAAAGAGAAACTGGCTGAGGCCATCGGCATCGCCCTGATCACCACCGTCGGCGGCCTGTGCGTCGCCATCCCCAGCATCATCTGCGAATCATGGCTGAAATCCAAGATCCGCATCATACTGACGAACTTTGAGGAAATCCTGCTGGAGGCCGTGAAGGCCGCGCGCATCGGCGGGATCACCAAGGAAACGGCCCGTGCGGCCGTGGCACGGGAAGCAGCCGTACAGAAAGCAGCGGCGGGCTCGCCATCGGCAGCTTGATTCCCGCCCCCGTTTCCAAACCCAATCCGAAGGAGGTCCTATGAAACTTCGCACAACGGAAGCCCCGAGCGATGAGATTGACATGACGCCGATGATTGACGTCGTGTTCCAGCTCATCATTTTCTTCATGGTGG
>CAZSSA010000177.1:0-2603 GCA_964609375.1 uncultured Verrucomicrobiota bacterium
AATGGAGGAGTGATTGGATACATCCCCTTATTACTTATGAAAACCGCTGTCATTGTTATTGTGGCTTTGTTGGCCGGGCTTGTGCTTGGAAGCTGGAGCGTGAAGGTTGATCTCCGACGCGCAGAACAGGAGGCAGATTCGCTTCGGAAGGAACTCAGTCGCCGCCCGGCATCATCAAGCGGACGATTGTCCGGCCTCACATCCATGCTCAAGATTCCGGAGGATGCGGAGGGCGAGGGCAAGAAGCTTGCTGTCGTGCATGCCCGGTCCGCGCATTCGCACGGCAGTTCAAATTCCAGTTCCCAGGGACAAACCACGACTCCGGTTGTTGCCGGCGATCTGCACTCCACGAATGAAAACCCGGTAGCGGCGGAGGGAAAACGGCACGACAGGAAGCGTGGTGATTTGCGCAAGCAGTTGGAGACGGCCGGTGCAGTCTGGAAGGCAAGATCAGACCTTGCCCGGGCGGGATTTATATCCACTGTGGCGGATACGGATGTCCAGGCGATCCAGTTTGATGTCTCGATGGCGGCGATGAATTTGCGCATGAGTAACAGCGTCAGGACCTGGGTCGAGTCAGTCCGGCGGAAACAGGAAATCAATTCGGAAGACGGCATCAAAATCATGAATGATCTTAGCGGCGCACTGGTGCAGGCCTATAACGATTTGGATCGGACCATGCCCTCCGATTGGAGGACAAAGGCCGGATCAGCGTTTGAAGTGGTCAATTTTATCAACCCTGAGGTTGTGATGCCATTGACTGAAATCGAGGATGTACTGAAGCAATCCAATGATACCACCGACACTCAAGACACTGGGGACGCTGGCGCGCCATGAACTGGAGGACTCCGTTCGGAGCCGGCGGGTGATTGTGCTTAGTCTGCTGTATGTGGCCGGGGCCACGGCGGCCACGCTGCTGTTTGTGGCCATCCTTCAGAAACTCGAGCGGCAACTGGCGGAAACGCTTGGGGTGACTGTGGCTTCCGGTGCGGGGAATGTAACGGCCACACTATGGAAATCCGATGGCTTCCGCCGCACCCTGACCAGTTTGGCGGGCAGTGATAGTTTGGCGCTTTCGTTACTTCGTTTTCCGCCGCTGGCCCTGTTTTATGGATGGCTGTCGTTCGCGTTTACCCCGGCGCTGGTGATGCTGACGTCGACGGCGCGGATTGCCGAGGAAGTATGGAGCGGGTCCGCCCGATTTGTTTTGTTTCGGACCTCCCGGCTGAATTGGTGTCTTGGCAAGTTTATAGGGCAGGCCATCCAGATTCTGGGGGCCCTGCTGCTGAGTGCCCTCGGGGCCTGGCTGGTTGGACTGATCCGGATGAAATCCTTTGAACCCTCGGCCACGGCGTGGGCGATGCTGCTGTTCTCGATGCGGGCCTGGATCTATTCATTGACTTTTCTGGGGTTGGCGCTGGCGGTGTCGCAGTGGTGCTCGGCTCCCAATCTGGCCTTGGCCTTCGGGTTTCTGGCCATGATCGGTCTTGCCGTGATTGCCGGTGTATCCAAATATTTCGCCGGCGAGGGGTGGCGGCGGATATGGGATCTGGTTCATTCGTTGACTCCCGATGGGCATGGCATGGATCTGTGGTGGGGGGATGCGGCGCATCTCCTGCCTGCCTGTGTCTTTCTGGCGTCGCTGGCGTTTGTCTATTTTGCCGCCGGTTATGCCCGATTTGCGAAGAGGGATCTATGACGGCGGCGCTCACGTTAAAAGGTGTGGTCAAGAACTACGGCCGCCGGCGTGCCCTGGACGGGCTTGATCTGGAGGTTCCGCAGGGGTCGGTCTTCGGGCTGGTTGGCAGTAATGGTGCTGGAAAAACAACCGCCATGGCCATCAGTGTAGGGTTGCTCCGTGCCGCGGCGGGATCCTGTGATCTGCTCGGCGGCGGGCCATTCAGCGCCGAAATCCATGCGGGCCGTGTGACCTTGTTACCGCAGGATTCCCGATTTCCGCCCCATGCCCGTGTTGAGGATCTGCTTGATTATTACGGCCGGTTGCAGGGGCTTTCCGGTGACCGGAGAGCGGATAACATCAAGACGCTCCTTGCCTGGGTACACTTGGCGGATCGGGCGCGTTCTCCTGTGCGAACCTTGTCCCATGGCATGAACCGGCGACTGGCGATTGCACAGGCCTTTCTGGGGGACCCTGAATTGATTCTTCTTGATGAACCGTTGAACGGACTTGACCCCCGGGAAGCCGCCCGCATCCGCGAGTTGATTCGTGAAAGGCGCGGGAACCAGACCATTGTGATCAGTTCGCACAATCTGGGTGATATTGAAATCCTGTGCGACAGGGTGGCGTTTATTGAACATGGCCGCCTTGTGAGGCAGGATACGCTGGACCGGATTATCCGGCGAAGTCACCGTCTGACGTATGTAGTGGCCGGTGCCGCGCCGGTTGAGATTGTGCGTCGGGAGATTCCGCAGGTTGAATGGCAGGTGTCGGGGGATGGCCATGAACTCATGGCGTCCTACACGGAACCTTGGACTGCTCAAAGCCTCAATGCACGTGTGGTGCCGCTACTGTTGAATTCCGGCGACCTGCTGGAGATCCGGCGCGGGTCGGATTTGGAAAGCGAATACTTGAACCTTACGCC
>CAZSSA010000178.1:0-2585 GCA_964609375.1 uncultured Verrucomicrobiota bacterium
GAACCCAAAAACTCACTCACTACAAAATGACCGTGCCTCTGTTTCAACTATGGAGCACTACGTATTAGTAATGAATCCAACTGATAAAGATGACATTACTAATCAGGTTGCTGCTCGTAACGGTAAGACGATCTTGTTCGTAAAGACTCAACGCGGTGCAGATCGTTTGGCTGACAAGCTTGCTCATGCTGGAGTTCCAGTAGGTGCATTACACGGTGGAAAGTCACAAGCAGTACGTACCCGTACTTTGGCGCTTTTCAAGGAAACACCAAATGCCGCACTAGTTGCAACAGATGTTGCTGCTCGCGGTATTCACGTTGATGGAATTTCACTTGTTGTGCATGTTGATGCACCAACAGATCACAAGGATTATCTACACCGTGCAGGTCGTACTGCACGTGCGGGTGAGGCCGGAACTGTTGTCACTCTTGCAACCACTCGTCAGCAAAAGTCGATCGGTGGACTTACACAGCGCGCAGGTGTCACCCCTAAGTTTGTTGGAGTTACACCACTAAGCACAGAGTTAATGAAGATTACGGGTGCACAGGAGCCATCAGGTATTCCTTACATCGTTCCGATTGTTGAAAAGTCAGTACGTAGCGGCGGAAAGCGTCCACGTCCTAACTCAAGCCAACGTCGCCGTCGCCCTCGTTAAAACTTCCTTTAATTGATAGGTTTCGCGTTATGACAAACGCGAATCCATTTGCCCAAAGAAGCACTCTTGAATACGAGCTGCCACCATTTGCTCTGATTAAAGAAGAGCACTACCTGCCCGCATTTTACGAAGCTTGTGCGGCGCAGTTAGCTGAAGTCCAAGCGATCCTGGATACGCCAGGTGGTGCAACATTTGAAAACACAATTGTTGCGTTGGAAAAGAGTGGGCAATATCTGGGACGCGTTTTGCGCGTTTTCTATAACAAGTCTTCTAGCGATACCAATGATGCATTAAATGCAATCGAAGAAGAGCTCGCACCTAAGTTTGCTGCACACCAGGATGCAATTAGTTTGAATCCAGTGCTCTTTAAGCGAATCAAGGATCTTTACGATGCGCGCGAATCTTTGGGGCTTAATACTGAAGATGCATGGCTACTTGAGCGTTACTACAAAGATTTGATCCACAAAGGTGCGCACCTGACTGAAGCACAACGTGATCGTCTAAAGGAGCTCAATGAAGAGCTTTCATCACTTCAGACTCAGTTCTCTAAGAATGTTTTGGCAGATACTAATGATTTAGCAGTTCTTGTTGATTCTGTTGAAGAACTAGATGGATTAAGTGAGAACCAAATAGCGGCGGCTGCTGCGGCTGCAAAAGATCGTGGACATGACGGCAAATGGCTTATTGGAATGGTGAACTTCACGGGTAATCCAGTACTGGATTCGCTGACTAATCGCCCGCTTCGCAAAAAGATTATGGAAGCATCATTATTGAAAGCTAACCGCGACAACGATAATGACAATAAACAAGTTCTGTTAAAGATGGTAAAGCTACGCGCAGAGCGTGCAAAGTTGTTTGGAAGTGAAACCCATGCTGAGCATGTAATTGCTGTGCAAACAGCTGAACATCCAGACAATGTTCATGCAATGTTGCGCAAGATTGCCCCAGCTGCAGCCCGTAACGCAAAGGCTGAAGCAGAAGACCTTAAGAAGTCTGCGGGTACCGATATTGAAAGTTGGGACTGGGGTTTTTACACCGAAAAAGTTCGCGTAGAGAAATACAACATCGATACAACAAAGATGCGTCCATATTTTGAACTAGAGCGCGTTCTACATGATGGAGTTTTCTTTGCAGCAAACAAGTTATTTGGAGTTACCTTCAAAGAACGTCCAGATCTTGTTACTTACCACCCAGAGGCTCGCGCTTTCGAAGTGAACAACGAAGACGGCACAAAGGTTGGTTTGTACATTGCAGATTTCTACACACGTGATTCAAAGCGTGGTGGCGCATGGATGAATAGCTTGGTAAACCAAAACTTCTTATTTGAGCAACTACCAGTTGTTGTGAACAACTTGAATATTCCAAAGCCACCTGCAGGTAAGCCGACTCTGCTTACCTTTGCAGAGACAACAACTTTGTTCCATGAATTTGGGCATGCAATCCACGGCTTCTTATCTCAGGTGAAATACCCACGTGTGTCAGGAACAAGTGTTCAGCGTGACTTTGTTGAGTTCCCTTCACAAGTTAATGAGATGTGGATTTTGTGGCCAGAAGTAGTTGAAAACTACGCACGTCACTACGAAACCGGCGAAAAACTGCCACAAGAGTGGATCGATAGTCTTGATGCTGCAAGTACTTTCAATGAAGGTCATGCAACTACAAGTTACTTGGCGGCGGCAATCCTTGACCTGGCATGGCATTCACTCAACGTAGAACAAGCTGCACAAGTTACTGATGTTGTTGCTTTCGAAGCTCAGGCAATTAAGGATTACGGCCTTGATTTCGCACCAGTTCCAACTCGTTATCGTTCGACGTACTTCAGCCATATCTTTGCCGGTGGTTACTCATCAGGGTATTACGGATATATCTGGTCTGAAGTTTTGGATGCAGATACCGTTGATTGGTTCAAAGAAAACGGTGGCTTAAAACG
>CAZSSA010000179.1:0-2582 GCA_964609375.1 uncultured Verrucomicrobiota bacterium
GGCGGGGACGCCGACGCCCTACCTCGTGCTTCGCGCCGACACCATTTGCTTTTTACCGCTGGCCTGCGGCGCGGCGAGGACGCCGTCGCCCTACCCGCTGACGCGCCGACACCATTTGCTTTTTTCCGCTGGCCTGCGGCGCGGCGGGGACGCCGACGCCCTACCTCGTGCTTCGCGCCGACACCATTTGCTTTTTATCATCGGCCTGCGGCGCGGCGAGGACGCCGTCGCCCTACCCAATAACGCGCCGACACCATTTGCTTTTTATCATCGGCCTGCGGCGCGGCGGGGACGCCGACGCCCTACCTCGTGCTTCACGCCGACACCGGTTGCCCTTTATCAGTGGCCGTCGCCCTACCCGATGATGTATGGATAGTCGGCGGACGATTTCACAAGCTGCTTGCGAACGGGGTTTTCGCGAATGTAGGTCATCTTCTCCACAAACTCATCCTCGTTCCGCAAGCGATGCTCAAAATAGTCGCGTTGAAAGTGAATCTTGAGCGTCCGGGTCTGATACCGCTTCCAGGCGGCGACCGTCTGGTGAATCGCATCGTCCAGATTGAACGTGGCGATGAAATGCAGATGATCCGGCATGATAACCGCGAGCCAGATGTGCCATTTGCCCAGCGTCTCATAGGCCCGCAGATTTTCCAACAGACCGTCGGCAACCGCAGGCGCGGCGAAGGGCGCGGCGGCGCGATCACGCGCGTTGATCGTCACGAAATGCCGGGCGCCTTGTCCGACCCATGAAGGAACCTGATGCGGCAGCGTTTTTCGCTGCGCGAAGGGCGATGCGTTCATGAGGAAACAGTACTGCGTTTGAATCGATTGGGCAAGGCGGAAGAGAAAAGCTGAAAAGAAAAGCTGAAAAGCTGAAAAGCTGAAAAACTGAAAGTCGCCGCGCCGAAGGAAAAAAGGAATGCGCGGAGCGGGTAGGGCGACGGCGTCCCCGCCGCGCCGAAGGAGAAAGGAAAAGCGCGAAGCGGGGTAGGGCGGCGGCGTCCCCGCCGCGCCGAAGGAGAAAGGCGAAAGCCCAAGGGAATGCGCGAAGCGGGGTAGGGCGGCGGCGTCCCCGCCGCGCCGAAGGAAAAAAGGAATGCGCGAAGCGGGGTAGGGCGGCGGCGTCCCCGCCGCGCCGAAGGAGAAAGGCGAAAGCCCAAGGGAATGCGCGAAGCGGGGTAGGGCGGCGGCGTCCCCGCCGCGCCGAAGGAAAAAAGGAATGCGCGGAGCGGGTAGGGCGGCGGCGTCCCCGCCGCGCCGAAGGAAAATGACGAATGCCCAAGGGAAAGCGCGGAAGCACGACAACCCTCTGCGCGCCGACACCATTGGCTTTTTACCATTGGCTTGCGGCGCGGCGGGGACGCCGTCGCCCTACCCAATAACGCGCTGACCCATTGGCCTGCGGCGGCGTTCCGCCACGCCGAAGGCGAGAAGAAAAGCGGCGGCGTTCACTTCTCGAGGTATGCTGCAACAAACATCTCGGGTGAAACAGCGGCCTGACGCAAGGCGCCGCGCAATGTGCCCACGGCCAACGAACTGTGCAAGGGAATCGTGCATCCTGTGGCGCCGCGTCGCAAGACGACATGACTTCCACGTTGGCGGACCTGTCTGAAGCCGAGGCGCTTGAAGACCCGAACCGCCTCGCCTCCCGATATTCGCGGAAGCTCAGGCATAGGCGGGAACCTCGAAAGTCGTCAGAAAAGGCGGTTGCCTCATGGGTGGGGCGAACTCCTCGACGTAAAGCTCTGTGGCCTCTCGCAGATTAGCAATCGCCTCTTCAATGGTATGCCCCTGGCTGACGGTACCCGTCTCGGGACACTCGGCCACATACCACTCGTCCTCTTTGCAGATCACAGCCGTGTAGGTCATGACGCCCCCGCTTTTTGATGTCCGTGCGGTAGTATGCGGCAGCGGATATCTGATGTAAATCAAAAAAAGCTAAAAAGCTGAAGAGAAAAGCTGAAAAGCTGAAAAGCTGAAAACTGAAAGACGCTGCACGAAAAAGATCAGGGAATGCGCGAAGCGGGTAGGGCGACGGCGTCCCCGCTGAAGAGAAAAACTGAAAAGCTGAAAGGTGCCGCGCGAAAAGGATCAGGGAAAGCGCGAAGCGAGGTAGGGCGGCGGCGTCCCGCCGCGCCGAAGGAGAAAGTCGAATGCCCAAGGGAAAGCGTGGAGCGAGTGTGTGGGTGCGTGGGTGTGTGAGGGAAAGCGCGAAGCGAGGTAGGGCGGCGGCGTCCCGCCGCGCCGAAGGAGAAAGTCGAATGCCCAAGGGAAAGCGTGGAGCGAGTGTGTGGGTGCGTGGGTGTGTGAGGGAAAGCGCGAAGCGAGGTAGGGCGGCGGCGTCCCGCCGCGCCGCAGGAGAAAGGGAAAGCGCGGAGTGGGTGTGTGAAGGAATGCGTGTGTGGGTAAAAGCGCGCAGCGCCTTTCAGCTTTTCAGTTTTCAGCATTTCAGCTTTTCTCTTCCGCGGGGACGTCGCGTCTACCCGCTTTACCCACACACCCCCACACCCACACACCCCCACACCCACACACACCCCCACACCCACACACCCCCACACCCACACACACCCCCACACCCACAC
>CAZSSA010000180.1:0-2576 GCA_964609375.1 uncultured Verrucomicrobiota bacterium
AGGGGTTTCGACGGAATGAGTATTCAGTTTTCAGTATTCAGATCGGAAGTATGTGAGCACGAATCCATACGCCATTGTTTTGGAGCCGAGCGGATCACGATTTACGGAGGACGGTTGGAAGGTGTGCGATTGGAACACTGAAAACTGAACACTGACTTGTCCGCCGTAGCCCTGAGCGGAGTCGAAGGGGCGAAGGCGGAATACTTCTTCGAAAAAACGGGGGAAACGCAATGAAAACGACAATACGCATCGGTGGTAGACGCGGCGTCCCCGCCGCGTTGTTCGGACTTTGTTACGCGACGAGGACGTCGCGTCTACGATTCTGAATACTGAATACTGATTACTGAATACTTCTTCAAAAACGGGGGAGATGACCATGAAAACACAGACACGCATCGGACTGGCGGTGGCACTGGCGGGCGAGGGACGAGGGACGAGGGCGAGTGTCGAGTGTCGAGTGTCGCGGGACAGGTGTCGCGGGGCGGCGCTGGCCGCGCTGCTGGCCATGGCGACGATCCTCGCGCCGCGGGCGGGGGCGGCGGGATACCAGATGCCGATCACGTTCTCCGGGTATACCAACCGAACGGAGGCGCTGACCAACTTCCCGGTGCTGTGTGTGTTTAGCAACGGGATCGGATCGAGCGGGTTCAGTTTCTCCAGCCACCCGTTCGTCACGACCAATGGCTACGACCTTCGCTTCTACACGAACGCCACGGACACCGGTTCGGGCCTCAACTACGAGATCGAATCATGGAACACCAACGCCGCCTCGCACGTCTGGGTTCAGGTGCCGCTGATTCCCACCAACGGCCTGGGCTCGATCTATGCCAAGTGGGGCGACACGGCCGCCAGCAACCAGCTCGCCTGCACGACCAACGGGGCGGCGTGGACCGAAGGGTTTGCCGCAGTCTGGCACATGGGGCAGACCAATGCGCAGAATTCCACAACAAACCCGATTACGGGCACTTCGGTTGGCAACACGAACGTGGCCGGATTCATTGCCGGCGGACAGGGCTTCAATGGCAGCAGCGCCTACATCAACTGCGGGGCTCCCGCTTGCCTGGAGATCGCCGGCAACAAGCTCACGCAATCCGCATGGATCTACCCGGTCGGGAATGTGGCGAACGGGACCATTGCAAGCAAAACAAAGCACTACTACTTCCAGCGCCACAGCGATCAGAAACTGGCGGCCTACCAGTACGGAACGAATCCTGAAGGCTATCACTACTCGACGGGTACAGCTCCGTTGAACGTCTGGACCCATGCCGCTATCGTGTACGACGGCTCCTACTTACGGTTCTTCCTGAACGGTGTTGAATCGGGGAATGTGGCCAAGACCGGGAACATGACGAAGACGGGGGCTGACAATTTCCGTATTGGCTGGGACACAGCCGTGAGCGCCAGGTATTGGAACGGACTGCTGGACGAAATCCGTGTCAGCCCGGTGGCCCGGTCCTCCAACTGGATCTGGGCCGAGTACCAGACCGTGGCCTCGAACACCCTGTTCAACACCTACGGCGCGGTGAGCGGGGGGGGAGCGACGACCTACAAACTGCAAATGGCCTTCACGAACTACACGCGGGCGGAGGTGCTGACGAACTTCCCGGTGCTGGTGACGTTCTCCAACGGGCTCTATGGCACGTTCGACTACAACACCTTCACCGCCCCGGCGTCCGGCGGGGACCTGCGGTTCATGGACTCCACGGAAAGCACGTACCTGGATTTCGAGATCGAGAAATGGGAAAGCAGCGGCGCGTCCTACGTCTGGGTCCGCGTGCCGCAACTGAGCAGCAATACGGTCATCTACGCCAAGTGGGGCGGCTCGGACACCACCCTGCCCGCCTGCACGACCAACGGGGCGGTGTGGGCGGACGGGTACGGCGGCGTGTGGCACCTGTCGGAGCCGACTGGCATCACACACAACGACTCGGCCGGTGTGAATAACTGGGTCACCAATATAAGCGGTGTCGGCTACGCATCTGCGGGACGCGTCGCCGGGGCGGTGAGCGTTTCAGGCGGCGCCAGCGGCATGACGGGCCCCGATCACAACGAGTTGGACGGGATGGGCACCAAGCTGACGGTCGAGGGCTGGGGCTATGCGACCAATATCGACTCAGCGTTAGGGATGGTGTCCAAGCGCGCTGCCTCCACCTCTCAAGAGGCCTACTCGTTCTTCATGTTGAACACCAGCGTGCCCACCGCCGATATCGGCCTCTATCCCGGCGGCCGGATCGCTTCCACCGGGGGGACCATTACGCTCAATCGCTGGTCCCATCTGGCAATGGTGTTCGACCCTTCCACTTCCAAACGCCGTTTTTACATTGACGGGCTGTTGGTCGGCGAGCCGACCGAGACGATGACGTCGGTGCCGAACACCGCGTCTCCTTTCTTCATCGGAGTGATGGGCGGCAACGCTACGGCTGGCTGGCACGGCTGGCTAGACGAGATCCGCGTGTCGAGCGTCGCCCGTTCCTCCAACTGGGTCTGGGCCACCTACGCCAACACGGCCTCCAACGCCCTTTTCAACGGCTACGGCACGGTCATTGCCCCCGCCACGGCGACGGCTCCGCCGCAGA
>CAZSSA010000181.1:0-1351 GCA_964609375.1 uncultured Verrucomicrobiota bacterium
TACCCCACGTACCACTCCACAAACTTGGGAATCCCCACACCAATCGGCGTGGTGGGATGGTAGTCGCATTTCGCCTCGATCCGGCTGATATCGGCGTAGGTGGCGGGAACATCCCCGGGTTGCATTGGCAGAAACTCCACTGCCGGCTCCACCCCCAGCGTCTTCCCCAGAATCCCGATCATATCCATCAGGTTTTCCGCCCGGTGGTTCCCGATATTAAACACCTCGCAAGGATCCAGCTTCTCCGAGAATAAGGCGCCCACCACTCCCTGCACAATGTCATCCACATAGGTGAAATCCCGCTGCATGGCGCCATGATTAAAAACCTTGATGGGCCTTCCCGCCAGCATCGCATCCGCAAACAACCACATGGCCATGTCCGGACGTCCCCACGGCCCATACACCGTGAAAAAACGTAACCCGACGGTCGTGATGCCATACAGATGCGTATAGGTATGCGCCATCAACTCATTGGCTTTTTTAGTGGCGGCGTAAAGACTGATGGGCCGGTCAACCCGGTCGCTTTCCCGGAACGGCAACTGTGTATTCCCGCCGTAGACGCTTGAGCTCGAGGCGTAAACGAGCCGCGGAAGGCGCGCATGCCGGCACACCTCCAGGATATTCAGAAACCCCTCAAGATTCGACTTCTGATAGGCAAAGGGGTTCGTTATCGAATACCGCACCCCTGCCTGGGCGGCCAGGTGGCATACCCGGTCAAACGAGTGCGCCTCAAACAGGGCCGTCAGCCGCTCCATGTCACACAGATCAGCTTCCACCCCCTTGTACCCGGTCCGCCGTTCAAGCAGGGCATGTCGGCTCCGCTTCAGCCCGACTGAATAATAATCATTGAAGTTGTCGAACCCGACAACCTGATGCCCAAGGTCAAGCAATCGGTTGGCCAGATGAAACCCAATAAAGCCCGCCGCGCCCGTAACAAGAATTTTCACGGCAACTTCCTCCCCACCACCACCAACGACAGTCCAGTCCAGGGCAACAGTGGATCCACCCTTTTGAAAACAGGAACCATCGCGTTGAATAATTTCATCTGCAGTCGGCCCAGGGTTTTACGGCGTATGACCTTGCCATTGAGCCACCACCCAAACACACCGGGCTTGTTCATGCTAAACGATTGTTCGATTTCAAACCCCGCCGCCCTTAACGACGCCTCCAGGTCCCGCCGGCGGTAACGCCGGAAATGTCCAAGGGCTTTATCCAAACTCCCATACAACCAGACACCGGATGGCACGACCAAAACCATCCGCCCGCCTGGCTTCAGAATGGCATGCATATGTCGCAACGCCACCTGCTCATTCTCAATGTGCTCCAGCACATTGGAACAGAGAACCGAATC
>CAZSSA010000181.1:1451-2560 GCA_964609375.1 uncultured Verrucomicrobiota bacterium
GTCTGTGGTCTGTGGTCTGCAGTCTGTTCGCTGTCACATCCCACTGCCGGACCTCAACATTCTTGTGCCCTCCGAAGGCATTCTGGAGAAGCCTCACATAGTCCGGATCCGGCTCGGTTGCAATAACCCGATCCTTATGCAACAACGCCCTCACGTTATTTCCGATTCCCGCCCCAACCTCCAGAATGGTTCCCGTGAGATAACCATCGACTCTCTTCATCAGCCACTGGGTAAACCGGGTCGCTAATTCCATGTCCCGCAAAATTGCCTCCCCATAACGCTCCTCATACAAATCATCCACAATCTTGTATTTGATCATGGTCCACAAGGCGGCAAAGGCATCCTTCAATCCGATTTTCTTCCCCTCTGCATAGGTGCGCCCGGAGTAAGTGATCGGAACTTCATAAATCAACAGTTTGCGTTTTGCCACTTTCGCCGTGATTTCCGGCTCGATTCCGAATCCATTGGAACGGATCGGCATCGTCTTGAGAATATTCATCCTGAATGCCTTGTAACACGTCTCCATGTCCGTCAGGTTGAGATCGGTCAGGATATTGGAAAACAAGGTCAGCAGGTTATTGGCGACACTATGCCAAAAGAACAGCACCCGGCGGTACTCCGAGGCGGCAAACCTTGATCCATAAACCACGTCAGCCCCCTTTTCGAGAAGCGGACGGAGAAGTTTGCCGTATTCATTGGGGTCATATTCCAGATCGGCATCCTGAAAGATCCCTATATCCCCCCTGGCCTCTGCAATCGCCGTCCGGATAGCCGCCCCTTTTCCCGAATTCTTTTCATGAAAGACCGGATGAATCCTCGAATCAGCCAGCGCCCGTTTCCGGAGGAGTTCGCGTGAGCCGTCGGTCGACCCATCATCCACAGCAATAATTTCAATGCCACTTATCGCTGGTGGCAACGGCACAGCAAGCACCCGGGTGAGAATCTCATCCAGGGTGCCTTTCTCGTTATAGACCGGCATCAATATGGACAGCAACATTAGGTTCCCTTTCTTTCATCGCGAGAGACACATCGCCCTTCTCCCGCACCCCATTACATCCCAGTAGTACTGAAAATCGCCGCAGATCACAATGTCCTTCAAGAACGGGCGC
>CAZSSA010000182.1:0-2526 GCA_964609375.1 uncultured Verrucomicrobiota bacterium
TACAACACCTTCACCGCCCCGGCGTCCGGCGGGGACCTGCGGTTCATGGACTCCAGCGAAACCACCTATCTCGATTTCGAGATCGAGAAGTGGGCCACCAACGACGCCTCCTATGTCTGGGTCCGCGTGCCGCTCCTGAGCAGCAACACGACCATCTACGCCAAGTGGGGCGGCTCGGACACGAACCTGCCCGCCTGCACCACCAACGGGGCGGTGTGGACGAATGGGTACGTGGGTGTGTGGCACTTCGCGGACACCAATGCGCAGGAATCCAGTGCCAATCACTACACGTCTACGAGAAGCAATCTTGCAAGCTCGCCAGGAATCGTCGGCTCGGCGCTCCAATTCAATGGAACGAGCTCGATCATCAACATGGGGGATATCATCAATCCGAACTCCCTCACAGTGACGTTGTGGGTAAGATGGGACAATACATTGGGAAGCACCTATGCCATACCGCTCGGAAAAGCCTCCGGGTCTACCGGCTATGAACTGGCGATAGAGAAGAGCAATAGCAAACTATGGTGGGCCAATACAAAGAACTGGAATATCAACTACACGACGTTCCTGGTGCCGGCCAACGGGTGGGCGCATCTGTGCATGATCTATGACCAGAACGCGGGGACGCGTATCCTGGCCAACACGCAGAGTGTGGGGACGGACAGCACCACGGGAGCGCTGGGCGCTTCAGGGAGTCTGGGGATCGGGAACAGGGGAGACGCCGCATGGGCCTACGGCGGCCTCATAGACGAAGCCCGCCTTTCGAGCGTTGCCCGCTCGACCAACTGGGTCTGGGCCGAGTACGTCAACATGGCCTCCAACGCCTTCTTCAACGGCTATGGCACGGTCATGGCCCCCGCCTCGGCGACGGCTCCGCCGCAGATTCAGAACCTGGCGCCGACGGGGGTGGGGACGAACGGGGCCACGTTCAACGGATACTTGGTGACCAACGGTTTCGAAAACGCAGCCGTGTACGTGGCCTGGGGGCAGACCAACGGGGTATGGACCACGAACTGGTGGGCAGCCGGGGCCTGGACCAACGGGAGCTATCCCTCCACGAACCTGACGCTCTCCGCCAACGCGAACTACTACTACACCTTCGGCGCGACCAACAGCACGACCAACGTGACGGCCAGCGGCTACCAGTACCTGATCACGGGTGAGGTGACCGTGCAGCCGACCGACCCGACGGGGCGCGTGACGCTGGCGGACACGGCGGCGTTCACGGTGTCCCGGCCGGCGAGTTGCACGAACGAGACGCTGACCGTGGCCTACACGCTGGGCGGGACGGCGACGAATCTGACCCACTACACGAATTCCCCGGCCGTGAGCGTCACGAACGGCACAGTGACGATCCTCGCGGGCCAGACGAACGCGGTGATTACGGTATATCCGCTGAATCTTGCCGCTCCGGAGCAGACCGTGGTGATGTCGCTGGTGTCTAGTAACTACGCGCTCGGCGCGGCGAACTCGGCGACCTGCACGCTGGCGGCGATCGGCACTCAGTACTACACCAGCCAGACCGGTGACTGGACGAACAGCGCAATCTGGGGCGGATCCGGGCCGCCGTCCTCGGGCGACCAGGGCCTGGTGCGGCATGGCAGCGCCTACGACAACACCGTCCTGGCGACCACCAACCTGGGCGCGGCCGGCAATTACGCCACGATCACGGTGGCTACCAACGGGTGGTTGTCGGCCAAGGCCGCGGCCAGTTCCACTGGGACCATCATCGCCAACCCCGTGATCTTCGACGGCGGAAAGATCGGGAGCGGCCATTGGAGCGCCCTTGGCGGCGAATGGACGGGGCCGATCACGATTACCACCAACGGTCTGATTTCGGCGACGGGCCGAGACGGGAGCCCCAAACTCTCCGGCAAGGTTAGCGGGCCGGGCGGCATAACACTGACCACGCCCGACGTGCTTGGGTCCGGCGGTCTGACGCTGAACAATGCCTCGAACGATTTTCTGGGCAGCGTCGTGGTCACGCAGGGCACACTGACGCTGGCCTGCGACCACGCCCTCCCGACCGGCAAGGTGGTGGACGTGTACAGCGCAGGCGCGATGTTGTTCAATGTCAGCCAGACGTACGCGTCCGAGCCCCCGCCCATCATCAATCTGTATGGCGGCACCCTCCAGATGGGCACCGTGGGCGGTGCGAACAACCTCACGAACGCGCTCGTCATCAACGTGTCGGCCGCCGACGGCTACTTCAACAGTGGAAGTGGATGGAATACATTAGGGCGGCAAGTCACCGGTCCCATCACCATCGCCTCCGGCGGCACGCTCAATGTCGGCGAGAGTTGTGTTGACGGGTGGAACTTGAACGGTCTGATTTCCGGGGCGGGCGGGTTGCGGTTCCATTACCTCAACTCGTTTTCACCAGCAGTCGGGTCGGTGATCGCGGGCACCAACAACACGCACAGCGGCGGCACTCTCGTGGCGACGTACGGGGCCACCACGCATACCGTAACGGCCCGGGGCGAGGGTTCGCTGGGCACGGGGCCGGTCACCGTGGAAACCAACACG